>JALGZP010000124.1 GCA_025774845.1 bacterium | reverse complement strand
ACCCATATCGCGGAATACCGGCATGACCTGGTGGGGATCTTCAGGGTGTGGGAGGGAGGTCTGACCTTCTATGGCGGCCTCGCTGCGGGAGTGGCTTTCGGGATCGGCTATCTCAAGCGACAGGGCTTGCGGGTGCTCGAGGTCACCGACATCATTGCTCCACAGATCGCACTCGGTATAGCACTGGCCAGAATAGGCTGTTTCTTAAACGGGTGTTGTTTCGGCAGGGAGTCCCATCTTCCCTGGTCCTGCACATTCCCGGCCGATTCCCAGGCGGGCTGGGGGGCCATGGCTGGGAAGGCGATCCACCCGACACAGATATACTCGGCTATCGCCAATCTGGTGATATTCCTGTTCCTGAGGAAATTACTCGGACGCCGGGCGGCCGCAGGAACGGTCTTCTTCACCTTTCTCATAGTCTACGGTGTATGGCGTTTCGCAGTGGACTACCTGCGGTATTATGAGGACAACTTGTACGTGATGTCCGCGGAGACGGGCATCACCTGGAACCAGGTTGCCAGTTTGGTGATCATCCTTACCGGCATAGTCCTGCTGGCGAGGCTGAGACGCAGTGGCGATCACCATGAGACATCTTAGGTCCGTACTGCGCCAGATTGACCTGACGGGACGGAGTGTCTTTTCCGTGCTTGTTCCCCAGCTCTGTGTAGCCTGTGATGCCGTATTGGCGGATAGCTCCCGGCAATGGCTTTGCGGGCGTTGCGAGAAGGAGTTCGCAGAGAGCGCCGGGGCGAGGTCTCGCGTTGTCGAGCTTGAAGACGGGCAGGGCTTAAGAGTAAGATATGCACTGGACTACACGGCGAGGGTCTCAAAGGTGGTTGCTGAGATGAAGTACGGAGATAAGCCCGGTCTTGCAGCATTACTGGCTTCATACCTCGGTGTAGCCCTGGGCGCGTTCTATGCGAAAGATGCTTTGCTGGTGCCGGTACCCATGCACGCGGCGAAGAAGCGGGAAAGAGGCTACAACCAGAGCGAACTCCTGAGTTCGCTTCTTTCGAGCGTACTGGGTCCGGATAGCAGGTCCGATCTCATCGTCAAGACACGGAATACGACAGCTCAGGCGGCTCTTGAGAAGGAAGCCAGGGAAGAGAACGTGACCGGATCGTTTGCCGTCCGGCGCGGAGCAGCGCGGGCTGACGGAGATGTAATACTGGTTGATGATGTTGTTACAACTGGTTCGACACTCCGGGCGTGCGCGGAGGCCATACGCGGCGATTGCCGCGGGGAGGTATCAGCATGCGTCGTGGCTTCGTCTGTGTAGCAGCGCTGGTCTGCATCATCTGCGGGTTGTCCAAGGATGGCTGGTCCTATCCGACTGAACCTGCGGCGAGCTGGGTCTACCCGTATCTCTATGAACTCAGGTTGAGGCATCCGGGCGGCCCGGTGTTTGTTTCGACCGGACCTTATGAGCGACGGGACATCGCACGCTGGCTGGATGAAGGCTTCCGCTCTCAATCGATCGGTGACAGCCGGAGTGCCTATCTCTCCCGGATGCTCAAACGTGAATTTGAGTCCGAGATCCGGTCCCTCCAGGGCCCGCAACACGCGTGGACGGCAAACGCGTGGCTCCGGTCACGGCTGGAGACAAGGGGCAGCTACCGGCAGGAGGGGCTGGTGCGATTCGCGCTTCACCCGGGACCCGGTCTTTGTGTCTGGACCGTGCTCAGATCGACGGTCAACGCCCCGGAGCACCACAAGACCGAGACGGTGCCGTGGGGAGAGAGGACACGCGCGAGTTTTGACAACGGGGGAATAAGCATAAGCCGTGGAAGTTTCTCGGCGTTTCTCGGCAGGGACGAGCTGAGTTGGGGTGCATCCCGTGAGGAGGGGCTTCTCTTCTCCGGTTCCGCCCCGTCACTGGATATGCTTAAGCTCGGGCTTAAAGGCGGGAGATTCAATTTCACATCCTTACACTCGCAGCTCAGGGCCCATGGTGAAGAGGAATGGGGCGAGTCGGTCAGGCGGTTCGTGTCGAGTCACAGGCTCGAGGTTCTTCTTGGGCAGAGACTGAGTTTGGCCATCTCGGAGACGGTTCTCTACGGTGGGGAGGGAAGGAACCTTGAACCCGCCTATCTCAACCCGTTCACGGTCCTTTACGCCGAACAGTGGAATTCCGATTGGAATGACAATATATTGATTGCACTCGACCTCTCGGTCCTCTTTCCAGAGAGGGCCGAAATAAGGGCGGAGATAATGATCGACGATTTCCAATACGACTTCGAAACCGAACCGCACGAGGTCGCGGGAGGCCTCACAATCATGGCGGCCAACCCTTTCTATCCCGGTGCTTCGATCGTGGGCGGATCGTATTCCCATGTGACAAACCGCACCTACGGCCACGTGATCGACATCAACAGATTCGTTCATGAGGGCCGCGTGATGGGTTATCCGGGCGGTCCCGATGGGGACAAGTTGGAGCTATGGTGCAAGGCCGCATTTCCCGATCCATTGTTATGGACTCTTGACTATACATTCAGACGCGACGGCGAGGGCGAGGCGACGGACTCTTTAGCCAGGACCGGCTCGAAGGCGAAGTTCCCGACCGGTGTCGTCTGGAGCCGTCACTGTCTCGGGTTCGAGCTCACGTGGAGACCGGCCTACTTCTGGTCGGTCGGTGGACGTATCGAATGGTCTGAAGATGAGAACTATGAGCATATCAAGGGAAGAGCCAGGGACAGTGTGAGACTGATTCTAAGCGGTACGTTCCGCATCAGTATGGCATCTAAGTAGTAGATCAGGGAGCAAAAAGAACGATGAATATAAAGACCCTCCTTCTCATATCTGTGTCTATGCTGCTTCCGGTCGTCTGTCTGGCCTATTCGATCGAGCTCGAGTACGGCTGGGAAGTGGACCAGGACCTGCTTGGTGCAACGGGGAGTGTCGGTGGTGACGGCAGTCCGGGCGCCGTGAATGACGTAAGGGTGCTGCCCGACGGGTACCGCGTTGAGGGCTATGAGATACTCTGGGAGGATTGGCGGGAGGTTCAGCAGGATCCCGGACTCACCGGGACCCGGGATGATGATCCCGGTGGTGTAACGTTTATCGGGAGTGGCGGTTTCTTCGGTTACACGGCCTTGAAGGTGGTCATCCAGCCGACACGTGTCATCGACGGCAGGTTCAGTGTGCTGGCGGGAATGGGTCTCAGGGTTGACTGCGGTCATGGGGGTCTGGTCAACGCAGTCGTGAATCGCCGGAGCCCGGTAGCGGACATGGTTGTGAGAAATCTCATCGAGAGCCGTGCCGGAGAGCATGTCGATCTTTACCGGACCTGGCTGGTGGAAGACCACCGCAACTGGGTGAGTGCAGGACCCGGGCTCGACGGCGGGGTCGTTGATTGTGTGATAATAAGCGGTGACAGCCTGGCCGCTGAGTTCGAACCGCTCGCCGCTTTGCATGACCGTCTGGGGATAAGAACGGTCGTCCGGAGCGTAAGCTGGATCAGGGACCGGTACACGGGTTCAGACGGCCCCGAACGCATAAGGAACTTCATAACCGATGCCTACCTGAACTGGGGTACGATATATGTGCTCCTTGGCGGTGACGTGGATGTCGTGCCGATGCGGATTCTGAACTACCCGCAGATGGAGCCGTTACTTGAAACCGGTGTGATGCCCACTGACGCATACTACACCAATCTTGACGGCAACTGGAACGCCGATGGTGACGATATCATCGGTGAGTACGGGCCGGGGACAGATGACGGGATAGACATCTTCCCCGACATCTTCGTGGGACGGGCCCCCGTTACGACAGTGGGGGAGGCCCGGCTCTTTGTCGATAAGACCATGCACTACCTCCGGGGTTCGAACCCCGGAATCTGGCACCGTACGGTGCTCTCGCTTGCTCAGATGCTAGACAAGTACTCGGACGGGGCCGTAGCATCCGAGCGTATCCTTGAACACTTCCCGGACCATTTCCGGCAGGTGCGGCTCTACGAGAACTACACCGACTATCCCGGTTCGATTCCCGAGACGATGGCCAATATGATAGCGTACATGGATAGCGGGGTCGGGATCCTGAGCCACATCGGCCATGGAGATGAGTTCAGGCTCGATCTCGGTAACGAATTCATGGAACGCTTTCACATCCAGTCGGCCCACAATGACACGGCATACTACTTCCTCTATATGATGAACTGTTCCTCATCGGATCCGCTGGTTGAGAGCGTAGCCAAGGCTTTCCTCAAGGACCCCGACGGTGGCGCCTTTGCGGCGCTCGGTAACAGCGCGCTGGCTTTCCCGGGTACCGGTCTCCCCATGGAAGAGGATTTCTTCGAGTATGTGTTCTCCGAGGCCAGACCGACGATCGGGGCTATCAGTGCCATCTACCGTGTGGACTACCTCACCTCCGACTACCTCAACAGCTGGTGGATGTATCTCAATTTCCTCCTTCTTGGTGACCCGGTGGTGCGTCTCTGGTCGGATGAGCCTGCCCCTCTTGATGTGCTCGATGCGGGTACGATGCAGCTTGGCGACAGCGTTTACGTTGTTGATGTCCAGGACGGCGGCCTGCCGGTGGATGGTGCGGTGGTGGTGTTGATGGGAGATCGC
>JALGZP010000064.1 GCA_025774845.1 bacterium | reverse complement strand
GCATGGCAGAATCCCTCCATGCGCATGGCCCGAGTCATCTTCCGGCGACAAGCAGCGTGACCTGCCCCCGATGACGGTACCACATAGCTATACAGTCGTCAATCGATTGGAGCTAACTCCCGGTTGTAGATTTAGCCCTGGCTCCCCGGACAGGACTTGAACCTGTGGGGTGGGTTACCAAGTTGTCACCGGATTCCAGTAAGGGTTAGGACGGTGAGGGTTAACCACTTAAGGCCCGTTGTGAGGGATTCGAGTTCGACATATTCTTCGACAGTGTGTACACCGTCACCATCGTAAGTACCCATGGCTATGCCGGGGATACCGCGGGAGGCAGGGAGTGTAGCATCCGTTGAGGCCGCACCCAGCTCGGGCTTAAGACCGAGTCGCGTGGCGGCTTCCCAGGCCGTCTTCACAAGCGGGCCATCCGGAGGCTCTGAAGCAGCCGGGCGCTCACCTATGATCTTGGCCTCGGTAGTGACACCGGCCACCGGGACCTCCCGCACGATCCTCAGGAACTCTCGTTCAAGCGACTCAAGCTGGTCTCGCTCAAGCGAGCGGAGATCCACTTCGGCCGTACAGTCCTGAGCTATGGCATTGATTGTCTTCCCACCATGGATAGTACCGATGTTGAACGTGGTTTTGGGTTCGGCCGGGACCTCGATCCGTGATACCTCCGCGACCACTCGTGATAGCTCATGCACCGCGCTGGGTGCGCCGAAGTCCATCCACGAGTGACCACCCGGACCATGGGCTGTAACGGCGTAACGACGGACGGCGAGCCCCCGGTTTAAGATATGGGCCATCCTGCCGTCAACGGCAATCACCGTACCGAGCTTTTCCCCCATGAACTCCATCACCTCGGCGATGCCGGCGAGGTTGCCTATCCCCTCCTCACACACATTGCCGCAGAGTGCCAGGTTTCGCTTTAAGCCTATACCCTCATCCCTCAGGATCCCAGCCAGGGTCATGATGGCAGCGAGGTTAGCAGCATTGTCTCCGGTACCGGGGCCGTACAGTATCGATCCTTCGACACGCGTTGTGAGGTCGGTCTCGACCGGGAAGACCGTGTCTATGTGTGCAGCCAGGAGCAGCGTGTCGTCACGGTCTTTTGATTCAGTGAACGCAACCACACTCCCCTTCGGAAGCCGGGTCACATCCTTAAGTCCGATCTTGGGAAGAGCCTTCAACAGATACTCGGTCCGTCGTACCTCATCAAATGTCGGTGAGGGGATCTCGGAAATTTCCCGAATCCGTGCAGTGAGAGCTTCCTGCATTCCGTCGATTCTCGTAAAGACCCTCTCGATGATCGAGGCATTCTTATCTGCAAACTCGGCAACTTTGCTCATCCTGTTACCTCCCTTAATTCGGTGACAGTTTACTAATTATGCCACCCCCAATGCAAACTCCGAGATGATCAAAGCGAGGAAACTACCACCGGCAGCAGTCCGGGATAATTACTAAGCTGTCACCGAATTATCCAATTGCCGGAGCGTGGTGAAGTAGACGTCTTCCAGGGCCGGGGTGACGGGTTCGAAGCCATTACCGGGCGGTGCCTCACTGAATATGCGGATCATGGGACGGCCGGCGAGAAGCCGCGTGGATATGACGGCCATTGAGTTATGGTAGGTTTCAACCTCATCCTTGCCGATTGCCTTCTGCCAGATCTTGCCACCCAGTTCCGCCGCAAACGCACGTGGATCACCGCTCAGGAGCACCCGGCCCTCAGCGATTATGGCCATCTTGCTGCAAAGCTCGCGGACATCTTCAACAATGTGGGTGGATAGGATGACGATGACGTTCTCACCGATTTCGCTTAAGAGGTTGAGGAAGCGGTGACGTTCCTGGGGATCGAGACCGGCGGTGGGCTCATCCAGGATGATAAGATCGGGACTGCCTAAGAGTGCCTGCGCAACACCAAAGCGCTGTCGCATACCACCCGAGTAGGTACCCAGTTTCTGTTTCCGGACATCCCAGAGGTTGGTTACCTGAAGCAGGTGTTTCACGGTTTCCTTGCGTACTCTGGAACCTGTGATTCCCTTGAGCACGGCAAAGTGACCGAGCATCGCCTCTGCGGAAAACCTGGGATAGATACCGAACTCCTGGGGCAGGTAACCGAGGATCTTCCGCACCTCCTCCTTTTCGCGGAGCACGTCGAGGCTGTCCATATGAATCGTGCCGGTGTCAGCCTCCTGGAGTGTCGCGATGGTCCTCATCAGGGTGGTCTTACCCGCACCGTTGGGGCCGAGCAAACCAAACATGCCCTTTGGGATTTCCAACGTGATATTCTTAAGGGCTTGAATGCCATTGTCATAAGTCTTGGATAGATTTTCGATCTTCAACATCTGTGTCTCCCCTCTCGGACACCGTCTTTACATTATCATCGGAATCACGATCGATCAGCCTGTTGTAGGGATCGATACCCGCTCTTACAGGGGGTGCGTCGACCACCAGTTCCAGCTTCATGCTGGAAGTCGTCATATGGCGTTTCTCCATGAGGAGTACTGTCTGCTCCCGCTTTCGGCCGGTCTTCTTTTCACCGAAGACACCGATATCGATCCAGTCATCGATCTCAACTTCGGTCTCCACTCCTCTCCCATCCGCACGGAGCTTCCTCGCCTCCACCTCAAGATCGACCAGGTAACGCCCATCACCAAGCGGCGTGTAACTCGCCGACTTGACCCTGTTGGAAAAGAGCGTGATGGTCTCAAACATGTCTTCTATTATGTAAGCGAGCGAATCCGGCGTAACCTCTCTAAGGTATCCGAGAAAGTCACGGGAGTTGGTGTACGGAGGAGCCTGGTATGCCACGTCCGCAACGTACGCAGCCAACGCCCGGTTTATGTTTTCCTCGCCGATATAGTCCTTGAGCGCGTACATGACCAGGCAGCCCTTGTTGTAGTGGATATACATCTGATTTTCCACGAGTGCGAGCGGCCGCTCTTCCACCACTTCCCTCCCCCGTCCGCGCAGGTAACCATCCAGCTCGTACTTGAGCATATGCCGCATCTTGTCGGGTCCGTACTCCTTCTCCATTACCATCAGCGCGGAATACTCTGACAGTGCCTCCGACATCAACGTCGCTCCCTGGACGTTTCCGCCAATCACCTGGTGGGCCCACCACTGGTGCGCAACCTCGTGGGCTGTCGTGTTGAAGACATGGTTGATGTCATCCCTGTCATCCAACCTGAACACGAAACCCGCTCCCTCCGAGAACGGGATCGTCGTTGGGAAGGACTGGGCGAATGTCTCATAGCAGGGAAATTCGATGATCCGAACCAGGCGGTGCTGGTACGGCCCGAAGTTGGTGCTGAAGTACTCCAGCGATTTCTTGACGGCATCGATCATCCGGTCGATGTTGTAGTCGTGGGGTTCGTGGTAGTAGATCTCAATGGCGACATCTTCCCATTGATCATGCCGGATCGCATAATCGGCCGAAAGATACGAATAGAAATTGAGCATCGGTATATCCATCTTGTAGTGGAAGTAACGCCGGTCGCCCTTCCGCCACTCCTGCTCAAGATAACCCGGGGCGATTGCAGTCTGATCGGAGCTCGTGCTGACGATGGTCTCGAAGTTGATCCAGTCTGCATCGTTGGCGATGTAGGTGTTCCGGCGAGCGAATGAGTCGTCCACCGCGGCCATTCTCGGTACCGGCGCCAGCCCGTGTCGCCGCCGCTTGTTACGATCAATCAACTCGGCACTCTCATCATAACCGAGGGAGGGGAAGTAGTGACCGTTGTTAAAGAAGGTGCCGTTTGCGATCACATGGGTGTTGGGGTTGTTGTTGACGAAGCCGCGATTTTCCACGGTGAGCATGAAACGAAGCTCGATACTGTCACCCGGATCGACCGGGTCAGAGAGCTCGTATCTGTAGTAGCCGAGATCCTCATCCGCCGCAACCACATCGTGCCTCCCCGGATCAAGGTACTCGATTGTCACATCCGGGCTGATGCTCACGTGCAGCGTATCAATCACAGTGGCGGTCTTGTTCTCCAGCCGGTAACGCCCCTCGACTTCAACCCGGCGTTCATGGGGAAATATGTTCACGTCTGCATAGACATCTGTGATCCGCGGCTGGTGGATATCGCGGTACCTGCGGTATTTCTTTTCGTAGTCCGCACGCATTGCATCGACCCTTCGGCCCGGGAAGTACTCGTTAAGGACATTCGTATTGTAGAAGATGAAGGAGCCGGTGGCTATGAAGCCCAGGACCGTGACTGCCAGCAGAAGACGTAGGCGGCCGTGCAAGCGTCGTCCGGCAACCGCGAGCCGTATCCTGGCTGCCGTCTCGGTGCCGCGTCTCCAGAAAAGGACCGAAAGTACGATCAGAGCTCCTGCTACGAAGCCCCAGTAGAGCTTTACCCAGAGAAACGGGACGAGGAGATGACCGTGGCCGTTCATATCCGAATAGCGTACATCGACGGCTCCGCCGTATCTGTATAGCTCGTGCTCAAGACCCAACTGATGGAGCCCATAGGTCGTCATAAGAAAGATGACGATCGCAAGCAGATAGCCTGAGAATCTTGACTTGGATACAACCTGCAGGAATACGGCAAGTACCGAGAACAGGATGAAATACAGGGTGACAAACAGGAAGCCCCTGGCGTAGAGACCGGGTTCGAAATCGAAGAAACCCTTGATCGTCTGAACACAAATCGTTGACAGGATTCCCAGCGCCATAAACGTCGCCGCAACGGCCACAAGAGTCAGTACCTTTGAAAACAGATAGACCCAGTTCGGTACAGGCAGCGCATCGTTTATGCCATCAAGTTTAAGAGTGTGCTCTCTCCGGATGAGCTCACCACTGTAGAAGATGATGGTGATCGTGACGAAGAGCGCCATGCCAAGTACCACTGACTGGAGCATGAAGCGGGTTACCGGATAAGTCGGGGTGCCCCGAACCTCGCCTATCACGTATGCGGTCAGAATCACAAGCATAAGACCGAGAATGACGAGAATGATGAATGGCGTGCTCCTCATGATGGATGCGGTCTCAAGGCGTGTGCAGTGCAGCAGCTGAAGGAGTCTGCTCCCCGGCGAGAAGTGTCGGGTTGTTTGGGGTGCCGGCGCCTCTTGCCGTGTGGCAGCCTCCGTTTTCGGCGTCAGCTCCGTCTGTTTCCTGCTCATGCGTCTGCCGATGGCACGCGAGTAATCGAATCGTGCGAAGGCCCAGGCCAGAATAAGAACGCCGATTCCCAGCCACAGCACCCTGTTGTAAAGCAGCCCCCCTGCAAGTTCCGGCAGCATTCCACTGTACTCGGAGATCGTCCAGTACCGAGTGGCAGTGTCCACGGCTACTACACCCATTGGTTCGAGCATGCTCGCCAGCAGGTTGTTATCGAGTTTGAGAACCAGGATCTCGGCATAGTCCTGGAGAACCAGGAAGATCACCACGCATATATAGGTTACGAGCAGCCGCCGGCTCCAGCTGGCAACCGCGAAGAAGACCGCACCCATCACCAGCAGGTTGGGCAGGGCCATCACGACCAGGCCATATGCGTAGGGCCCAAGCGCAAAGGTACCGACGCGTTCGGCATCCTGCCAGGGCATGAAACGGCCCAGCACAAGGCCCAGGGCGGTAACGAGCATGAGCAGCACCGCGACACTCATCGAGCCTGCGAAGCGACCGGCCAGGTAATCGAACTTCCTCACGGGCCTGCTGAAAAAGAACATGTAGGTGTCCTGTTCGAAATCCCTGAGGACCGAGCTCGCCACAAACGCGGTGATGACGAAGAGCCCCAGAATGCTCAGGAAGGTGAGCACCCGCACAATGACGATCGGAGCATCACGGTCGACCGTGCCTGGTACATCGCTCAGGACAATCCCCGCATGGGTGGACGTCAGGAGAATTCCGGCGACAAGGAAGAGCAGGGCCGCGAAATAAAAGACACGCTGCCTCAGGTGGTATCTCACCTCGAATGAGAAGATCTCTTTAAACATAGCGAGTGTTTTTCCTGCCTCCTCTACACACTACTATGGACACATCTCGCGCACGGATTGTTTCAGATTATACCACGCGGGTGGGCCGTCCAGCATCCCGAGATTCCCCTCGCCTTCGGCCCGGGTGTCGTGTATACAGAGGGCATGAGCTCCTATGCGGTTGTAGTCTTAGTCTACTTCGGTGTGATTGTCCTCATCTCACTCTTCACCAGACGGCTGGCCGGACGGTCGGCTGCCGACTTCCTTATAGCCGGACGCAATCTCGGCACGCTGGTCTGTGCCGTAGTGGTTGCCGCTGAGTGGTTGGGAGGTATGAGTACGATCGGGGTCAGTGAGAAGGCATTTTCAACCGGCACACTCCAGCCCGCACTTTATAACATCGCCACTGCCGCCGGTATGGTGATCATCGGCTTCACCGTGGCAAGACACTACCGTGAGAAGCACATACACACTGTAAGCGAGATGCTTGAGGTCCTCTTTGGAGCACAAGCACGCCGTGTCTCTGCGATAGCCTTTCTGATTGCTTATGTCACCCTTTCCTACGTTCAACTCCAAACCTGTGCGAGCATTATATCCCCGCTTTTTGATATAGGCTGGCTGAGTGCAGTATTGATCTCGGCAGCAATCATCACGGTCTATATGTATGTCGGCGGTATGCATGCGATCGCCCTCGTCGGTGTCATCCATGTGATCGTGATGTTTGTCAGTATCGGTCTGGCTCTTGTCTTCGGTCTCACCAGGATAGGGGGTCTCGGTGAACTACAGGGTCAGTTCAACCCCTTCGCCGGCAACTTAGGCTATGCTTTCAGTCTGCTTCTGGGGGGAATCCTCGGCGGGATGGCCGGACAGGCAAGCATCCAGCCGATCTTCGCCGCCAGGAACCCTGAGGTAGCCAAGCGTGCAGCGCTCGTCTCCGCTCTTATCATCGCACCCTTCGGCATAGTGGTAGGGCTTCTGGGTCTCATAGGAAGATCAGGGGTATTCTTCGATCCGGCCGGCGTATCAAATGCAAAGATGATCCTGCCCAGGCTTTTTACAACCCCCGAGCTTATTCCTCCCGCGCTTGGCGGGCTTGCCATGGCAGGCATCCTCGCTGCGGTCCTTTCTACGGTCGGACCCGTCAATTTCGCTCTGGTGACGATCGCGACCAAGGACATCTACCAGGGCATCTTGAGGCGAGGTGCCGGTGACAGGGAGATTCTGCGTACTGCACGGAGACTGGTGATCCTCGTGAGCATCGTGACCATACCGCTGGCCGCCTTCATGAAAGGGGCAATACTCGACGCTGCCTATGTATCGTACGCTATCAGGGCAATCGGAGCGATTGTGATCCTGCTCGGTATCTACGCGCGCGGCTGGGTGGATGAGTTCAGTGTCAAACTGGCCTTCATCGGAGGCACCGCGGCCGTGTTTGTGTGTCTGATCGCAGGCAGGATGGGCTGGTTTGAGGTCGACAAAACCTACGGCGCGGTTATTTTCGCCGTGCTCTTCCTCATCATAGGCAGACTCCGGCGCCATTGATCTGGTGACACATTAATTCGGTACCAGCTTGGTAATTCTCTGGTAATTCTCAGTTAGCAGGCCAATCAATTTGTAAGCTGGTACCGAATTATGGTTTGCGGGCAACTACTGCCACGTGACTTCCGCACAGGACCTCTTTCGACAGATACATCCTGATTATCTCGCGGTACTTGTCACTTTCGGGCTTGTCCTTGAAGTACCTTCCGAAGGTGTTGTGGAGTCTCAGCCACGCGAAGGGGTAGATAAGAGGATACATGAACCGGCTCCCTTTGCGGTAGCGGTAGGTTGTGAGCGTGTCAATCTTGAAGCCGGCGAAGCGCAGGTATGTCTCAAGACGATAAAACGGGATCAGGTTGGTGTGTTCCATGAAGGCATCGGGTAAGTCATCTCGTATCGGCTTTGTGGGTGTCTCGTGGATACCGGTCAGGAAGAAGGTGAACCTGTTCTCGAGCGATGAAGTATTCGGTGTTGTCAGCAATAGTCTGCCACCGTCCTTAAGAACCCGGAAGCACTCCCTTAGAAACAGGGATTGATTCTCAACATGCTCGATACCCTCGATTGAGACGATATAATCGAAACTCCCGTCATCAAACGGCAGGGCCTCAGACATATCGACCTTCCGGTAGTCGACTTCGGAGAAAACGTGGAGTGACTGATCGATCTCAGCAGCCACCGAATCAAAGCCGTTCTGGGCTGCATGTCTGGCGAAGTAGCCGGGCCCCGACGGGATGTCGAGGAGCGCCCCCCGTGGCAGGTCTTTGAGCAGATCCCAGATGAGATCATGCAGATAAGGATTGTGTTTGACCGGTAGTTCATCCATGGTTGATCACTTCGGGGATCATACGACTATCGGCCGGGCACATCAAGCCTTCAACACCCCTGGAGAAATAAGGTCAATTATCAGGTCCCGAAAGAAATCGCTTGACTTATGGGGTCCGGATGCCGTATATTTAAGTAGATACTAAAATAGTTGAATAGATCGGAGACGGGAAGTATGAAGCAGGATCGTAGCAGCATGTTCAAGGTGCTCGGCGTGGGAACCCGCGTCAGGATAATAGAGCTCCTGAAAACAAAGGGGCCGCTCGGCGCCAAGCGAATCGCTCAGATCGTTGGCGTCACCCCGGCGGCAGTATCCCAGCACCTTAGAATCCTCAAGCAGGCCGGTCTCGTCAATAGTGAGCGCAAGGGCTATTTCATACCATACAGCGTTGACGCCAAGGGTCTTGAGAACTGTTGCACCGGTCTGATCGAGGTCTGTACGTGTGAACCCAACAGACCGGCCAGGATCATGGTGAGGCGATCCCGCCGTATGGGTGTGGCGGAACTAAGGAAGCGTAAGGAATTGCTTGAGGCGGAGCTTAAGGCAGTGACCAAGAGGATAGATGAACTCGACCAGAAGGGTAAGAAGAAGTGAGTAGTTTTTTTACGCAAATAGTTAAGTGTAAACTTAATTACTTAAGTGCTTTACTCGCTCCCCGGCACTCGTTGGGCCGGCGTAGCGGGGAAACTATCAAGGAAAGGAGGTGATGAAAAATGTGCTGTGAACCCAAGACGGGCCGAAGGGCCTTAGCGGTCTGGGGGTGCGGTCCCGATTGCTGTGGGGGTGGTGGTTCGTTCCTCCGGCGCTTCATAACCTCGAAAGAGAAGCAGGAGTGCCTGGAGGAATACAAGGGCCAGCTGGAGAAGGAGTTGGCAGGGGTAAAGGAACGCATCCAGGAGATTGAAGGCAAGTAGGCTCGTAGCCGGCGCAGGGGTGGGAGTGTATGGTAGAGCCTCCAGCAGCCCTGAGCGGATATAGATCGCTCGTGGCATCGAGGATGCAGGATAAGGGTTCTGCCAGTGCGGCCGCAACTCCCTCTCCCCTGCCAAACTCCATGGGCGTGAACAGCCCGGAACTTTATGTGGGGTTGGTGTGTTAGATGAAGTAAGAACGATTGGAAATCATCCCTGAGAGAGGAGTTTGTGGTAATGAAGTTGACTCGAATCCGAACAGAATTGCTGTTTCTGTTCATATTCATAGTATTACTCGGCATTGCAACCGGGGCATCAGCAGGAGCTGTATGCTGTGAAGAGGTTGATGCGCTGGGCTGCGGTCCGGGTGGGTACACCGTCGCAACTGAGGAGGCTGTTTGCGAACCCTCCGCATGCATTATGATCGAGGATGGCGTAGAAGCCAGGGGCGCGTGCGGGCAAGCCTACCAGTGCGACGGAGCCACGTGTATCAAGATCATGAAGAATCAGCAGACGTCAGAGTGCGGCGTTCCTTCCAGGGAATGCTGCCCTGCAGCCAAGGAGTGCTGCACCATACTCTGATAGAACAAGAGTGCCAGTATCAAGGGGACACGGCGCACCCCCCAAGTGAGGCTGTGTCCCCGCCTCCCTCTTCCCAGACTCGAGATCCTCAGATTCACCCAACCGACATTTGACAGAGGCCGTTTCCGAAGCCCCTTGAAGCGAATCTGACCATGAGGAAATAGAGTCCTTACGTGGGCGACCGTTAAGGAATCGTGCATGTCTGAGGGCGAAGCCCGAGTTCACGATTTCAGGGAACACGCGTAGAGAATTCCCTCAATGAGCAGCCTGAGCGAGAAAGGACCCTTCGGCAATGGCGTCGAGACTGTCGTCAAGGCGAAAAATGCGGGGGCACCCGGGTGGGTGCCCCCTATTATTCACACTATTTAAGCATCATCATCTTGCGGGTAAGTGACCTCTCTTCCGTCTCCAGACGGTAGAAGTACATCCCGCCCGCGACCTCAGCACCCCTCGTATCCGTCCCGTGCCAGGCCACCGTGTGGTAGCCACCCGGGTAGGTGCCTCGGGCCAGCGTCGCGACCAGCCGACCCTCGACAGTATAAACATCGAGTGAGACCATCTGCGAGGACGGTAAACCGAATTCGATCTCGGTCACATCCCTGAACGGTGTCGGACGGTTCTGGAAGAGCACCACATCCGCCGGCATGAGCGGCCGTAATGGCGTGCCCGCAACATCGACGATCGCGAAATCGGCATCGGAGGCATCGTCCCCCTCATTCAGGGCCGCATCGAGACAGACGACCTTGATCCGGCAGTCCGGCTCATCCAGTGCGGGAACTGTCCAGTCATACGGCGAAACCAGTGCGCCGGAATCCACAGTATCCGGATATGACGCGCCGCCATCGGTTGAAAGCAGGATGTGGGTCACGGTGACACCGACATTGTCGGACGATGTCCACTCGATCGGATACTGGGAGCCTCCACCACCCACAATCACCTCACCACCGTTGGGATCAACAACCGTCACCACCGGGGGTTCGGTATCACCACCACCCGAGCAGCCCACTATCAAGAAGTCATCCACACCGGCTTCGACCAGCGACCCCGGATCGAAGTCGCTCGCGATGAACCTGAACCGTACGCTGTCGGTGAGACCAACGTATGTACCGATATCGAACGTCTGAAGCGCCCAGCTGCGGTCACTGACATTTGTGTTCTCAAGGTTGACCCAGCTCGCGCCATTGTCATCGGTGATATCAACAACCCAGTAGTCCTGCCCCGGCTCGGCACCCGTATCGTTGGAGTACCAGCGATAGTAAGTGACCGTGGCCTCCGCCTGACTGGTGAGGTCGAAAACGGGTGAGAGCAGTGTCGTCTTCCCGCCGTCTACATCATAGATTCCCTGGCTCGCGCCGGCGGCACAGTGCGTGATATAGGCATTGACGCCGGATGCGGTATTATCGTTCTCGGCCTGTGCTTCGGTTCCCTCAGGGTCACAACGCTCCCACATACCCGTAGTCGCATCGTCCCCGGGAAGTCCCGCCGTCCAGCCCTGGTCAGTTTCGAAGTCGTCATCAATTGCGATAGTATAGCCGACCAGGAACGGATACAGACCTGCCGGTGCACTGGCAGGATCGGTGGCACTGTTGGCCAGGACGTCTTCGGCGTATATGTAGTATTCCACCTGGGAACATGCCGGCTGAGCAGCAATGTAGCCCACGTACTCATCAGGGTTCCCGGTTGCCGTCATACCCGAGTCCACGAACGCACCGCCGTCAACCCGGAAGGTCACGCGACAATCTGCAACATCGATCGCACCTTCGGTAGAGGTCATCACAGCGGTCACCGGATAAGGCGTGGACGTGTTGCTCGTATTGTCAAGCGGTGTGTGGGTTATGAAGACACCAACTGTGATCGTAGGACAGGTGAAACTGTGATTCGTCGCTCCCACGCAGAACTCATCATAGTGCGGGGTACCATTGGTGAGGTTACCATCGTCATCATCGGCAACGAAAGTCCAGTGAACCTGATCCGGCTGGGTCTGCGGCAGCCCCATGGAACGCCCATGGTGCCACGTATACATTGCGACACTGTCCGCATAGGCCTGAGCGTAGCCCGCCAGTAGTTCCTGCCATGAGTCCCAGTGGAATCCCGCGATAACCTGGCCACAGGTGTGACCACTTCCACCGCAAGGATACGTCATGCTGTTATCCGAGTTCCTGATCCCGGAGACACAGTCATCGAGGTAGAAGCCCAGCCCCATGATGCTCTCACGGGTGAGGTAGTTTGCGATAATGTCGGAGTTACCTTCATGCATATCACTCGGTGGGTCGCTGCCACCATAAAGAAAGTCTGTTACGCCGTGACCGTACTCATGGTAGACCACATCGGCCATCCGGCCTGTGTTACCGTAGCCTGAGCCCTGGGCACACAGGTTGATCGCGACTCCATCCCACCATGCGTTCCCGGGACAGTAGCCGTCGGTGCGCTCAACCCAGCCTGTCATCTCGTAATCACAACCCGTAAAGGTCGGATCAATCTCCTTGAGCCAGTCGTGTTGCTTATTGACATAGGCAAAGACGTCACGTTCGGCATCGAGCGAATTCGATGAGTTCCAATCGATCGTGTAGGGAACTCCGGGGGTGATCGTACCACTGTGGCTGGCATCTGTCCCCGTGTAGCGGTCTACATTCATCCACGGACCTCTGAATTCGGCCGTGATTGTCTTTGAGTCCGATCCGCCGTAGGTCAGGGTGAAGTCGCCGTTAACATCTGTTAAAACATTGCCGACGTCGGTTATGTTGATCTGCATGTTCTTCAGCGGATAATCGGTCGTATACCCGTCACAGTAGCTCTCCCACTCAACATCGCCCTGGACATGACCAGTGAAGTCAATAAAACGGATATGGTTTTCGCGCCACAGGATCTCTCCCGTGTTACCGTCGACCCAGGTCGCCCAGATTCCGAAGGGGTCTTCCATCTTAAGATCGAAACGGTAGGCCAGCCTGTATTCCATGGCTTCCTCACCTATCTCCAGGGGAAGAACCATCAGCTCCGAACGCGTGATCTCATCATAACCTTCCTGAAATCCGATATCGCTCTTGGCAATGCCGAGAGCATCTGATTCTGAAAAACCCGGTACAGGTGAGATTTCGATTCCGGTATAAGCATCGGACCCCATCTCGAAGAGCCGCCCCGAATCCGTGAACACGAGGTGTACCCGTCCGCCCCATACCTTGAGACCCTGGTGCAACTGCTGGAAAATCACAGATCGCTTCCCGAGTCCCTCGTGGCTTCTCATCACATCGAGGTCTTGCTCATTTATCGAAAACAGGGATTGGTTGTCGCGAATGAAATCTCTTGCAAGATTCTCGGCCGCCTGCTCGGAATTAAGTGTCACACCGAGATCGATACCGCTGCCATAGACGTGGTGATAGGTCCCGGTCGACCGGTTGACCTGGTAGAACCAGTCCCCCCCATGGCGGTCGGCGAAAGCTTCTACCGGCACGGTAGCCATCGACCTTACATCATCGACCTGGTGGGTTTCCCACATCGCCTGTGTCGGGGCTCCAGCCCGCGGGATCTCCCACTGGGAATTCTCCTCTACAGGATTGAATGCCCAGCCGGATGTGGCAACAAAAACTGCAGCAACTGCAAAAACTGTCACCTTTGCGCCGAAACGCATATTCTCCTCCCTCCGCGAAAGGTCAACATTCTGACAAAACATACAAGACATACGCCTCCATGATAGCAGAAAAAATGTGAGAAGTCAATGACTTAGACCTCTGGCGGGTCGGCCGGCGTGTGCGACGCTGGGGCCGTAGCTCGCGTCCAATCAAGGCCGTGCTTGACATTCGGCGGATATTGTGGAAATATGTGCAAATCGGGGGTGAGATGCAAACATGATACAAAGATCACGTTTTTTCAAAGCTGCATCATGGATGTGCATAGCGCTGGCGATAAACGTCTGCACTTATGAGATAGTCTTAGGACAGAGCAGCAGTGATACCGGGCCCGCTTCGGCAGCGACGGTGACACAGGATGATCCCGGCAAACCCGTGATGGCCCTGGATACACCCTACATCCTACTCGCACAGTCGGACACAACGGGAATCTCGGTGAAGCCTGGCCCCGGACAGACCGGCAGGGTCCGCTTTGTGCTCCTGCCCGGCCGCACCGGGTTGAGCACGCTCCGCCCAAGCGGTGACCAACCGTCATCCACCGGCGCGGGTAAACTGAGCGGTGACCGCAAACAGAGCGAGTCATCCCGGATCTGGCTTCTGCCCGGCAGGGAAACACCGGATTCACCGGGTACGATGCACTGGAGAAGCGTTGAGCCGGAGGCTGACAAGCCGACCGGCGATGTGCCTCCCCTTTCAGTAGCAGATGGGCCCCTCACGGATGAAGATCAGCCCACTCAACCTCCACCGGTTTACAGGAGGTGGTGGTTCTGGGCCATAGGGGTTTTTGTGATCGGAACGGCGGCGGCAATCCTGTCAGGCACAGGTGGGACGGATGAGGACGACTCCCGGGAGGATCTTCCCGATTTCCCCGGGCCGCCGGATAGATAACGAGGAGGTGTGGGTGCCATGAAGACCCTGTCCAGTCTTGCGATCTTGATCATTGCTGCCGGAGTACTTCTTGCCGCAGGCGGCCTGTTTGCCATACCAGGAATGATCAATTACCAGGGGGTGCTGGTAGACGACGACGTGCCGGTGGATGGAACCAGGAGTGTGAGATTCAGGATCTATGACAGTGCCGATGGTGGACTCTATCTCTGGGAAGAGACTCAGAGTGTTTCATTCTTTGAGGGAGTCTTCAATGTGCTCCTGGGAAGCACTGATGCGATTCCGCCGGGGGTCTTCGACGGTTCACGAAGATGGCTATCGGTATCGATCGACGGCGGACCGGAGGTCGTTCCGCGCGGAGAGATTGTAAGTGTCGGCAATGCGTTCTTCTCAAGTGCCTCCGACACATCTGCTTACGCCGGCAGCTCAGGAGATTCAGAGACTTCAGGCTATGCAACCGCTGCAGGGGATGCTGATTTGCTTGACGGCCTGGACTCATCGGAATTCGCGGGCTCTGTTCACAGCCATGATTCGAAGTACTATACCCAGAGCCAGCTGAACACGTCGGACGGGAGCCCGCCCAACCAGGGTTCCAACCTCGTCCACTGGAATATCCTCGCCAGTATGCCTGCCGGATTCGCAGACGGGATCGACAATACGGGGGAGACAGGCCCCACAGATCATGGCGACCTGACGGGCTTGCTTGATGACGACCATCCTCAGTATGCGATGAAGGACACACTCAAAACAAGTGACGGCAACCCTCCCAACACTGGCAGCAACATCGTCCACTGGAACGTGCTCGGCGGCGTGCCCAGTGATTTCGCCGATGGAAATGATAATATCACGACCGATGCGTCGGCCATAACATCAGGGGTGATGGCACCCACACGCATCGAAGGAACTGCAGTCATTGACAGCGATCCAAGACTGCTGTCGGTTACCCATAAGAACGAACTCACCAGTGGTTTTATAACTGCACTCCATGACCACGATGCTTCTTCTATCACGACCGGTACGATGGCACCTCAGCGTATCGCCGGCACCGCCGTCGTGACCAACGATCCAAGACTGCTGTCTGTCGATGACAAAACGGCTCTCACCAGCGGCGATACGACGTCGGTTCATACCCACGTGGAAGCAGGTGACATCGAATCGGTGACGACCGGTATAGGACTCGGCGGTGGCGGCAGTGAAGGACATGTGGTGCTTGAGCATGCCGCTGATGCGACGACGATTCCTTTTGCGCACCACTATCCTCCGGTTGTGGCCGATACGGTGGTAGCATTCTACCAATCGGCAACAGCCGGTGTTGATAGCATTACCTTGGTGAGTATAGACGTGCCAGATTCGGGCTTCCTGTATATTTCCTTCTCCGGAACTCAGAAGCTGGATCTGGAGGTACAGGGGATCAACCTCATTCCCAAGCGATATTATGCGCAGTACGGCGTTGGGGTAGATGACAACAGTGCCATGGACTACTATGTCACGAGCAGCATGCAGGACACATCATACTGGGCGGGGGGCGCCTACGTGACATCGCAGAGTGTTGCAGGATCAACGGTGGTCCCCATCTCAACTGGTATTCACGCAGTCTACCTGCTTACTGAGATTACTGTGGCAATAGACGCAGGGGCCAGGAACACCTTTGAGAATGCATCCCTTGTTGTCGTTTACTTCCCATATGATTCGGCGAGTTTC
>JALGZP010000123.1 GCA_025774845.1 bacterium | reverse complement strand
CTCCTCAAGGGAGTTCACGTTGACGATCCCTCCACCACCGGCTATGCCCACAAAGCTCCAGACCTGCTCGAACTTCGCACCGTACTTGCTCCGCCATGGCCCCATAGCGTCTATTAGGGCTACCGACACCTCCGGAGGTACCATGTGTTTGGGTTTCGAGGTAACCAGGAACTTCATCTTGCCTCCTTACATGACAGGTCATTCACGCCAACAGAATCGCTGCAGCGCCGCCCCCCATCATAGAGTTCACTTCCTCGTTGGTGAGAGTTCTCCCCTTCGGGGCGTTATTCGGGAGTTGCCTCAGTAGCTCCACGAACTCTATGGTAGCCTGACTAGGCCACTAGCCCGGACCGCTTCAGGAGGGATGGGAATTCTGTCGCATCGCCAACCGGCCAAATGTTCGGATACGACTTGGTGAGGACCCAAGTGCTGTGCACCGCTTCGAACATGGCGTCCTCGTTGGGCACATCTACAATGATCGTAACAACACGGCGGGTCATGCCAAAGTACATGTTGATGGGATTGAGGGCTTGCCACTTCTGCATCCACTCCTGAATTCTTTCCGGCTGTGCCTCCATCTCGCCCCCGACTTCCGGGCTGATCTCTGCTTGGACAATGTACTTCACTGTTCCCTCCTTCTTCTTCTTTCGGTTTGTCGCCTCAGCCAGGATTCCCCATATCAACTCCTGACAAGGCCGTTCCCAGCCTCCCTGCCGTCTGCATCCGTCCCCCTATGCGGCGTCCGACCTCTTGGCAACGCGGGGCGCCCGCTACGTTCAGCCTCTTGGGTCACACATGAAAGTTGACGGCCATCCCGCGTTCCCTGTCCACTCTACCGCCACCCTCACCTCTCGAACCGAGATAGACCGCCAACGTCGCCCGGCGCCTAGGGGTCCACCAGTGTTTCCATCGAGATAGTAGTCTTTGGCCCATGTCAAAGTCATATAGATCGAGGCAAAGAGATGAGGAATATGTAACATCTCCGGCAAATCGCACCCACCTACCGCCCGTTGCAGATGTCCCAGTTGGACCGTTCTGGAGAATCGTTCGTCTTTCGGCTCTGGTGGTGCGGAAAAGGGATCGGGCACTGCTGACCGCTCCGATCCTTCTGTATGCAGCTCTGTGACCACCGAGAATCGGCCAGCATTTGACGTCCTTCGTGTTCGTCGCTATAGTCTATCTCTTGAGAGTCTTGAAGAGCACTGCGATGCCTCGGTTCTGCATACTGATTGTCGATGACCAGGAGCGCATTCTGAACCTGCTGGGGGTCAAGCTGGAAGCCCTTGGGTACGAAGTAGTGACCGCCAGCGACGGAGTGGCGGCCCTTGAGCAGGCTCAGGCCCAAGAGCCCGACCTGATAGTGCTCGATCTGCTAATGCCTGGGATGGACGGCTTCGAGACTCTGAAGGGACTCAGGGCTTTCTCGGACGTGCCGGTCATCATCCTCAGCGCCAAGGGGGCCGATGCTGTCAAGATCAAGAGTCTACAGTTGGGGGCTGATGATTATCTGCAGAAGCCGTTCAACCCCGACGAGCTTGTGGCCCGGATCGAGTCCATTAGACGCCGAATAGAGACCGCGGTCATGGGTGGTGAACCGACTCTGAGGATATGCAGCGTCGACATCAATTTCGCAGCTCGCAGGGTTCTTGTCAGCGGCGAGGACACGCCCCTCACGCGAATCGAGTGGCTCCTTCTCAGCGAGTTGAGCCGTAACATCGGTTGCCCGATAACTCACGGGGAGCTTCTGACCAACGTGTGGGGACCGGAGTACCGCGACGATGTTGAGGTACTCAGGGCGCATATCAGCAGGCTCAGGCGCAAGCTGGAGAAGGGGACCAACGGGCCGAGGTTGATTCGCAGCGTGCCGAAGTTTGGCTATATGATGGAACTGCCGTCCGGGCAGGAGGTCTAACGGAACGGTGACGACCCAGCTCAAGCCGCCGCTAGTTCCGCAGCATTGCTTGCTTTGATGGAGCCTGACAGAATGGTCCCTTTCTTTCGTTGCTACCACAAGTATGTTTCATAGCTGGCCAACTCAGACTGCCTAGTTTTGGTATTCTTAGGTGAAGTTCCTGGCAACGAATTCCCAGTTGACCAGCGACCAGAACGCTTCTATGTACTTAGCCCTGGCATTACGATAATCGATGTAATAAGCGTGCTCCCAGACATCGCAGGCAAGCAAGGCTCTCTTACCATCTTTGAGCGGATTCCCGGCATTACTCGTAGCTTCGATAGAAAGACTACTATCAGCGTTCTTCACAAGCCATGCCCATCCGGAACCAAATAGCGTGGCAGCAGCACTAGTGAACTCCTCCTTGAACTGGACAAATGATCCGAATTGCTTGGTGATAGCGTTCTCTAGCTCCCCGGTAGGTTCGCCTCCACCTTCGGGTGAAATACAATTCCAGTAGAATGTGTGGTTCCATACCTGTGCAGCATTGTTGAAGATACCACCGGACGATTTCTGGATAGTCTCTTCTAGTGACATCTTCTTGAACTCGGTTCCAGCAATAAGTCTGTTTATGTTGTCGATGTACGCTTTGTGGTGTTTCCCATAATGGTATTCAATAGTCTCTGCAGAGATATGAGGTGCAAGGGCATCTTTGGCGTATGGTAGCTCGGGTAATTCGTGCTCCATGACTTCCTCCCTCATCTATGTATTCTTGCCATTTATCTTAGGCTTATCGCTTACTAGACCTGGAACATAGTCAATCATACAGGCATTGTTTGTTTTCTTACCCAACGAAGTAGCATTACTCGATTTGGGTCATAATGTTTGGATTTGGCTACCGCCTCCAATGGTTGTTCTGAACCGAGTAGTCTAGGAATAGAACCACTCCCTCAGGCCACCAACGCGACTCTGAGGACTACCTGTCCCTGCCACGAAGAAATGAAGCCAAATCTTCTACCCCGATCGAACGATCGCCACGATGGCCGGCGCGGCACGTCCGCAACAACCCTTGATCGCTCCAACGTCGCACCGTATTTTGGCTCACATTGAGGATTCGACTCACGTCCCCCACGGTGAGTGAGCCATTCCGTCGAGTCCCGAGTGCTGCAACGGTCTGGGCCAGCAGCTCATCGACGCTGGCTTGTCTCAGCTCGCCAGCTCTCCTCTTGAGCAAGTGATAGCGTTCGCGGGCCACTCCTCACCTCTTTCCCCAGCGCTCGCTGGACGCCGGACCCAACCACAGGAGGCTCCGGGACTCCGCGCCTCCGGTCAGACTGGCCGTCGCCGTTATGTATGGCGTCAAGCGCTGGATGAGCAGGCTCAACCGCGATATGTCTGAGGAAACCCGGCGCGGCAGCGCCCCAGCCAGCGAGCGCGTGTCTTACATCCGGTTCGTCACAGGCCTCGATAATGGCCACCGTCCTCCCTTCCGGTGAGGATGCCCATCGTACTACGTCGATGCCTGTCGGCGGTAATTCCCCGTGCAAAGTCAGGCGCTGTGCCATCTCCCTGCGCTCGTCAGGACCGATATTGTCGTTGACTTCCAAATAGGCCACGAACAACATCCCCCCACCTCCATGTCCATCCCGCCGCTGGTCCTGGCGGCCAATCCGCCAGTCGCGATGTTGGACTCCCGACGACGAAGGAACCGTAGGATCTCAGCGCGGTCCAGTCTGGATCTCGAGCATCCCTCGTCTGGCTTGTCACCCGCGCCAGGTCCAGTGTGGACCACGACCGATGTCGAAGTCATAAAATACCGGACGAGGATCTGAAGTATTCGTTACATATGTGGAAGGGCGTGGCGTGCTCCCGTAAATCAGTCCGCGGAGAGGCCTCAATTCTTAGTCCGAGGACACACAGCGCGAGCACTACTGCCCGCTCCGTGTGTTCTCAGCAAGAAACGAAAGCTAGTGTATTAACGATGTAAATGTGACAACTCTTCGATAAATACCTCCGTTATTATATGACCTTGTTATGTAAAACATCTATCATGGAAGATGCCCATCAGCTTGCTACGCAGCTGGGTCGGTATGGGCAATAGGGTAGCCCCAAATCCCGTCCTGGGGTAGCAGTCTAGCGTACTACTCTGACAAGGCTCGTCTTGCTACAAGATGCGAACCTTCGCAGAATCTACAAGCAATAGAACAGGAGGAGGAGAAGGAATGAAGAAGCTGATTAGCCTGGCGATAGTTGGATGTCTGGTCGTTGCTGGAATTGTCGGAACAGCGGCGATAGCATCGGCGCAACCTCCAGATAGGGTAAGTGCATTTGTCTGCCCTGTCTTCAATCCGAACTCAATGGTTGGAGAAAAGAACCCAAACGCTTTTGGCATCGGTGAAGGCCATTACTCAATACAGCCAGGAAAGGCGTTTGTGCATCCTGGCGGGCCAGTAGAGGTTCCACTACATGCCACTAATGGCGGTGGAGCTGGTAGTCCAGGGTTATTCCTTCGTTTAAGGTCTTTGGAGCACACTAGTCGACTCTAATCTCACATAATTGACCTGCCCCCCCAAACCAATCCAGTTAAAATACGTTCCTTTTTTACACACGAAGAAGCCCTCTAGTCTCCAAAGCAAAGGGCTTGGTTATACATGGTAAAAAGGAACCATTCACGCCTCTAGCTTCCTCCGCCGAGTCATAAGATTGGCGCCGCGTATTGACAAACGCCGAAGAAGGTTGTAGAAATTATCCTCACGATTTCCTCGCTTGGGGGAACCTCAGTACCGGGTCGATGACCCGTGTCGCAGCTCGCCGAGCGTATCCTGACCTAGGTGCTTTGTCCTTTGCGGCAAGACCACAGAGAAAGGGGGAGGCAAAACTGCCATGAAGACCGATGCAGAACTACAGCAGGATGTTATGGATGAGCTTAAATGGGAGCCGACTGTAGAAGCGGCGGAAATTGGGGTTGCTGTCAAAGATGGTGTTGTGACGCTGAGTGGCTATGTCGATAGCTATGTTAAGAAGCGGGCTGCCGAGCGTGCCGCCGCACGAGTTTTTGGCGTCAGGGCGGTGGCTGAAGCCATCAAGGTCAGGTTGCCCGGCTCTCTTAGGCGTTCAGACGAGGACATCGCCCGGGCGGTGGCAAATGTTCTCGAGTGGAATGTCTTGGTGCCCAACGACCGCGTCAAAGTGCAGGTGCAGGACGGGCTGGTGGCTCTGAGTGGCGAGGTGGACTGGGGGTATCAAAGATTGGTTGTCGAGGAGGCCGTACGCTACCTCATGGGAATAGTACGGCTCAGTAACGAGATTACGGTCAAGCCGACGGTCAAACCGCAGGGCCTAAAAGACAAAATCGTAAGCGCATTTCAGCGCAATGCCTTGCTTGATTCGCGGCGAATCACAGTAGAAACTCGCGGCGGCTGGGTGATTCTCAGCGGCAGTGTGCGCTCCTGG
>JALGZP010000010.1:46105-81368 GCA_025774845.1 bacterium | reverse complement strand
AGAGAAGAGACACTGGGCAGGGCAAAAGGAGTCAAGCGCACAGGTCGGTCGCTCCTGTTTGGGTTACTGCTGGTCGCTCTGGGGGCTGCGTCAAGCCTCCTCTATACCTGGGAAGGACTGAGGGTGGAATCGATGCTGAGGCAGAACCTTCTGCTTGAGAAGCAACTCGATCTCGTCAGGACCAAAGCCGAGCACCTCGACTGCGAGGTCGTCGAGCTGGAGTCCCTCAGTCGAATTCAGCTGGTTGCAACATCACAGCTCGGTATGGCCGTAATCGACTGGGACAACGTAGTGGTCATCGAGAAGACAGGGACCAAATCGGAATGAAACCCGGCGCATACAAGATGTTCATCCTCTTTGCGGGCTTTCTGGTGTTTGTCGCTCTGATAGTAGTGAAGCTGGTGGACATCCAGATCGTCAAACATGACTACTACAGCAAGATAGCCAATCAGCAGCATGGTTTCATCAGGAGTATCCCGGCTAAGAGAGGATCGATCTTTGACCGCAACCTCCAGCCTCTCGCGGTTACTCTGCCTGCAGTCAGGGTCTGTGCCGATCCGAGCATGATCGAGGATGCCGGACCCGTAGCTGCCAGACTTGCAGAGGTGCTTGGTGTGAATCGCAGGACGGTGGCCGGGAAACTCGCCGAAAGGGATTCGAGATTCAAACTGATCGACCGGGCGGCCGATGTGGAAGCCGCGGCCGCGCTCAAGTGTCTTGACCTTCCGGGTGTCTACTTCGAACCCGCAGGCAAGAGAGTCAGCCCCATGGATCAGGTCGCGCGCAATGTGATCGGGTACCTGTCGGTCGACGACAGACCGCTCGGTGGTATCGAATTGTCGCTCGACGACGAACTCAGGGGGAAGCCCGGAACGCGGCGTTATCTGAGGGACGCACTGGGAAACGCAAGGCCCTGCGTGGGAGCGATCGTGGAGATGCCGGTCAGCGGTAACTCGGTGGTGCTCACAATAGATGCCGACCTCCAGGCCGTCGCCGAGGCCGCACTCGATGAGGCCATCCAGAGCAACAAGGGCAAAGGCGGCTGTGTCGTGATTGTGGATCCCCGCTGTGGTGACATCCTGGCCCTCGCGAGCAGCCCGCGTGGCTGTAACTACCCGGTCAGGACGGTGTTCGAACCCGGTTCTGCCCTGAAGATCTGCACGTTCTCCACGGGTCTCGAGCTCGGCAAGGTAGACACCACCACCGTGTTTAACACAAACGGAGGGAAACTCAAGGTTCCGGGTGGATGGATAAGGGACGATCACCCGCGTGACTTCCCGGACCTTATCGATGCTCTTGCCTTTTCAAGCAACGTGGCCAGCGCCCAGATCGCGCGTCTTGTAGGTTCCTGGGAGTTCTACAGGTACCTCAAGGCTTTCGGATTCGGTTCGAGAACAGGCATCGCTCTTGAAGGCGAATCACCGGGCATCCTCAGAGAGCCCCACCTGTGGTCGAAGCGTTCGCTTGAGACTCTGGCCATCGGACAGGAAATAGGCGTGACCGCGGTGCAGTTGGCCATGGCATATGCCGCAGTCGCAAACGGAGGCACGCTGCTGCGTCCGAGACTTGTCAAAGCGATAATAGATGAAGACGGAAACATAAAGAAGAGATACCCGGCAAAGGCTGTTAGGACCGTCATTAGACATGAAACAGCCTTGGAGATGATACGCTTGCTGGAAACGGTGGTCCAGGAAGGCACCGGCGTCCCGGCGAGAATTGAAGGAATCCGCGTTGCAGGTAAGACAGGGACTGGTCAGAAAGCCGAATGCGGAAAGTACATCGAAGGCAAGTTTCACTCGGTCTTTGCCGGGTTCACTCCTGCGGATGATGCCAGATATGTGTGTACAGTCGTTGTGGACGAGCCGTCCGGCTGGACACACTACGGTGGTACCGTTTGCGGACCTGCATTCAAGAGCATTGTGGAATTCCTGCTCAGGAGGGAGAAGAGGCTGATCCCCTCGCAGTGCCAGAGGTTGACCAGTCTCCGGGAGTCTCCTTTATCACAGGGCAGTACCGCTGTTCCCGCATCTGGGGTTGAACTATCTTCACGTCTTGAGACTGGAAGAGAAGGTTTGTACCCGTCCATCGAAGGCATGTCGCTCAGAGAGGCCACGCAGGTTCTGGCGAGCGCAGGCATCAGCTGGAGCGCATCCGGTTCGGGACGGGTAGTACGCCAGGATCCGGCAGCGTATTCGCCGCTTGATGGGGCAAGGACGTGTAGTTTAACCCTGGGTGCGATGGAATGAAAATTAACCTGAGCGCGATAATCGACACGCTTGAGACCGTCGATGTCGCAGGCAGTACCGATGTCGTTGTCTCCGATGTGACATCGGACTCAAGAGCAGTCGGCAAGAACAGCCTCTTCGCCTGTATCAGGGGGGGGCGGGTCGACGGACACTCCTTTGCCGGCGACGCCATCGAGCGCGGAGCGTCGGTCCTGCTTTGCGAGAGACCGCTCGAGACGGCCGGACCGGTCACCCAGGTGATAGTGAGGGACGCGCGGAAGGCGCTTGCGAACGTCGCCTCCCGGTTCTTCGGTGACCCGTCAAAGCACCTCATAGTCATAGGCGTGACGGGTACCAACGGAAAGACAACCACCGTTCATTACCTGCGGTCGATCCTGGAGGCCTGGGGGCAGCCGGTCGGAATCATGGGGACGCTCGGTCACTGGATAGGACGCTCGGTGACAAAGGACGCGTTCACCACACCGGGTTCGCCGGAGATCCACAAGT
The DNA here is from genome assembly GCA_025774845.1 of bacterium. GTDB lineage: Bacteria > Arandabacterota > Arandabacteria > Arandabacterales > Arandabacteraceae > Arandabacterum. The sequence goes on along the minus strand of JALGZP010000010.1, from coordinate 78,636 downwards.
ACATGGGATTGATGGTCGACCGCGGTATCAAGTTCTGCGTGATGGAGGTTTCCTCACACGCCATAGCACAGGGACGTGTGGACCAGGTCGACTTCAACGTTGTGGCGTTCACGAATCTAACGAGGGACCATCTGGACTTCCACGACGGCTTTGAGGATTACATGGCCACCAAGATGAAGCTGATGGGTATCGATGATGGGGGACATCACTTCGGTGACCGCCGGCAGGCGGTCGCCAACATAGGCGATGCAGTGGGGCGGCAGATCGCGAGCAGCACCTCGCTTCCGTGCCTGACCTACTGCCTGGGAGGGGATGCCGACGTAAGAGGGGATGTCATCGAATTCGGCTGGGAACGCTCGAAGCTCAGAGTGAAACATGAGGGTGTGACGGCCGAAATGGAGACCGCCCTGATCGGACGGTCGAATGCTGAAAACGCGCTCGCTGCCTTCGCGGTGTCGTGTGCACTCGATATCGGTGAAGATGCTATCTCGGCAGGTATCGCGGAAATCAAGTCGGTCCCCGGCCGGATGGAGGTTATCGCAGGTCCGGGTAGGTGGGCGATTGTGGACTACGCCCACACCCCGGATGCCCTGGAGCGGATGCTTGAAGATGTCAGGCAGATGTGCACCGGCAGGATCATCTGTGTGTTCGGCTGCGGTGGGGACAGAGATGCGGGCAAGCGACCCGAGATGGGGGAGATAGCCGGCCGGATAGCAGATCTTACAATCGTAACCTCCGACAATCCGCGAACCGAAGACCCGCTCAAGATAATCGATCAAATCGTGAAAGGAATCCCCGACAAGGCAGACCATGAAGTCGTACCCGACAGGGGTGAGGCCATTCACCGCGCCGTGGCCCGCAGCACGGAGGGTGACATCATCGTGATCGCGGGCAAAGGCCATGAGGATTACCAGATAATCGGAACGACGAAAATAGATTTTGATGACAGGCAGGTTGTAAGAAAAGCATTTGGAGCTGTTGCCAATGCCAAAGCTTAGCATCGACGAAATCCAGAAGGTCACAGGCGCCCGGGTCATCCCCGGTGGGGCACTACCGGCGGATCTCATGGTGACCGGCTATTCGTTCGACACGCGCCGGCTCAAGCCCGGTGAGATCTTCTTTGCACTCGAGAGCGAGATGCGGGACGGGCACACCTTCGTAAATGAAGCCCGCACCCGGGGCGCGGTCGCAGCTGTGGTTTCACGCCCGGTTGAGGGGACCGGCGAGGATTTCATACAGATCGTCGTCGAATCTCCGCTTGGCGCACTCCAGGCCTTAGCCTCGTATGTACGAAGCAGGCTTGACCTGCCCGTTGTCACCATAAGCGGTTCGAACGGTAAGACCACCACGAAGGACATGCTGGCGATGTTGCTCGCAAGCAGGATGCGGGTCCACAAGAGCCCCGGCAACTTCAATAATCACATAGGTGTCCCACTTTCGCTTCTTGGGCTGGATGAAACCGATCAGGTGCTTGTAATAGAGATCGGCAGTAACCACAGGGGCGAGATCAGGAGGCTGTGTGAGATTGCGCGTCCCACTGTCGGGCTGATCACGAATGTGGGCAGGGCGCACATCGGTTACTTCGGCTGTGTCGAAGAGATTGCGCGGGAGAAGACGGACATCCTGAGATGCCTTGAACCGGGTGGCACGGGGATAGTCAACGCCGATGACCCGTTGCTGCTTTCGGCCATTGCCGGGAGCGATATCGATCTTGTCACATTTGGTATCAAGGAGGCCGCCGATTTCCGTGCAACCGGCATAAGACAGGTCGACGGCCGCGGTGTCGAATTCTCGGTCAACGAGGTTGCCATGCGGCTCAAGACGCCGGGGACACACAATGTCTACAATGCGACTGCCGCCATAGCCGCCGCCGGTCTCTTCGGCATTTCACCTGATGACGCCTGCCGTATTCTGGCGGACTTCGAGCCCCTCAGGATGAAGGTCGTGAAGGCGGCCGATCTGACGATAATAGACGACTCCTACAACGCCAATCCCGATTCGGTGAAGGCCGCTCTCGACGTGTTCTCCGCGATGGGGGAGGCCAGGAAAGTATTTGTCATGGGCGAGATGCTCGAGCTGGGAGAAGATGCAGACCGGCTTCATCGCGAAGTCGGTGCGTGGGTCACCTCATCGGGCGTTGACGTCCTGATCGGGATAGGCGGTTTGACACGGGTGACGGTGGATGAGGCCAGGGCGTCGGGAATGAGCCCTGATGCCGCCGTGTTCTTTGGAGACAAGACGGAGGCCATGCAGCAGATGTCACAGCTGGTCGAACCGCGTGATGCCGTTCTGGTCAAGGGATCGAGAATGGCGGGTCTTGAAGAGATCTGCGATCTCCTCAAGCGGCAAGCTGTAGAGGGGAGGGCCTGATTTGTTCTATCATCTCCTGTATCCCCTGAGGGAGTATATATCGGCCTTCAATATCTTCAGGTACATAACCTTCAGAACAGCATATGCGACCGTGACATCACTCTTCATCTGTTTCGTATTCGGTCCCGCGCTGATTCGCATGCTGGCCAACCGCAAGTTCCTCAACGGCATACGAAACCATACGCCGGAAAGACATGCAGGGAAGCAGGGGACACCGACGATGGGTGGTATCATGATCATTCTCGCAGTCGTCGTGCCCACACTGCTCTGGGCGAATCTCACGAACCCGTACATCATCATCAGTGTGGTAGCGACCTGCTGGCTCGGTGCGATGGGATTCGTGGATGACTACCTGAGGGTGGTGAAGTGCAAGCCGGCCGGGCTTGTCGGCAAGTACAAGGTAGCCGGGCAGGCTCTACTCGGGCTTGCGATCGGAACCGTGCTTGTGGCCTTTCCCGAGAACCCTGAACTTGCCACCAAGACGACGGTTCCATTTTTCAAGAACGTCTTCCCCGACCTCGGGATCTTCTATATCCCCCTCGTGATCCTCGTGATCACCGGGGCGTCGAATGCCGTCAACCTCGCCGACGGGCTGGACGGACTGGCCGTCGGGATGTTTGTTTTCGCGGGTGTGGCATTCGTCGGGATAACCTATATGACAGGGCACGCGACATTCTCGAGTTACCTCAACATTCTCTATCTCAAACAGGCGGGTGAACTCACGATCTTCTGCGGTTCGCTTGTCGGCGCGTCGTTGGGGTTCCTCTGGTTCAATGCCCATCCCGCCCGTGTATTTATGGGCGATACGGGCTCGCTGGCGCTGGGAGGCGCGCTCGGCACAGTCGCAATCCTGATCAAGAAGGAGATACTGCTTGCCATGGTCTGCGGGATATTCGTCGTCGAAGCGCTTTCGGTGATCATACAGGTTATCTCATTCAGACTTACAGGCAGGAAGGTGTTCAAGATGGCACCGCTTCATCATCATTTCGAGCTGATGAACTGGTCGGAATCCAAGCTCGTTGTAAGGTTCTGGATTCTTTCTGCGCTGCTTGCGCTGTTCACACTGAGCACACTCAAACTGAGATGATAACTGGAACCATGGAAAAGCGAAAAGCACTGACCGCAACCGAACTCAGAGACATGAAGGTACTTGTCGTCGGACTCGGGAGGAGTGGTTTGGCGGCGTGCGGCGTGCTTCGGGATATCGGATCGACTGTAAAGGCTACGGATACCAGGAGAGTCGAGGATCTGGACTCTGCATTGTCCGAGCTGGTCAAGCGAGACGTACAGGTCGAGCTGGGCAGGAACTCGATTGAGTTTGCCCGTGACTGCGATCTCCTGGTGATGAGCCCGGGGGTACCGCTCGAGATCGAACTTGTGCGCTGGGCACGCGGGCAGAGCAAGACCGTGATAGGGGAGGTCGAGCTGGCATGGTGTCTCAGCGATGCGAAGTTTGTTGCCGTAACCGGGACCAACGGTAAAAGCACGACCGTGAGCCTCCTGGGTACGATTTTGAGCGGTGCCTCCAGCAGGATCCGGGTCGGGGGAAACATCGGACTCCCGATCTCTTCCATTGCCCGGGGGCTCGGTCCGGAATGGACGATGGTGATAGAGGTTTCGAGTTTCCAGCTTGATACGTGCCTGAGTTTCAGCCCGTCGGTTTCGGTGCTTCTCAACATCACACCGGATCATCTTGACCGGTACCCCTCGTATGAAGCCTACGTGGAGTCCAAGGCGCAGATGTTTGCCAACCAGACAGCGGACGACATAGCAATCATAAACCATGACGATAAAGAGTCTTTGAAAGCGTCCCGTGATGCAATCTGCAGGAAGCAGTTTTTCAGTCTCACGGAGGAGCTCGACGAGGGCGCTTTCGTAAGGGGCGAGCGTGTGGTTGTCAGGGCCGGTCGTGAAGAGAGAGAGATTTTCCTCACACAAGATTTGAGGATTCGAGGCCCGCATAACCTTGCCAATAGTCTTGCAGCCTCCCTGGCGGCCACAGCGCTCGGCCTTGAACCCGAAGTCATACGCAGGGGCGTAAGAGAGTTTGAGGGGCTTGAACACAGACTTGAGTTCGCCGGCTCCATAGGCGGGGTCGACTTCATAAACGACTCGAAGGCGACCAACGTGGATTCACTCGAGACGGCACTCAAAGCCGTCACATCCCCGGTGGTGCTGATCGCCGGTGGGAGGGACAAGGGTGGGGATTTCAGCCAGGTAGCAACGCTGGTTGGTGAGAAGGTCAAGATGGTGTATGCGATCGGCGAGGCGCGTGAGAAGCTCCGGGATGCGTTCTCGGCCCTGACCGAGGTGAGGTTGGCCGGCGATCTCGAGGCGGCCGTACGGGGTGCTCTGGGTGTTGCCGTACCTTCGGATGTGGTCCTGCTTTCACCCGGTTGTGCCAGCTTCGACATGTTTGATGACTTCGAACACCGGGGCCGTGTCTTCAAGGAAATAGTGATGAAACTCAAACAGGAAAACGAGGCGCCTTCAGATGGATGAGGCCGGGATGGACAAGATTCTCTTGTTTGCCGTATTGGCCCTTACACTGGTCGGACTCGTGATGGTCTACAGCTCAAGCTATACTATAGCACCGGAGATCTCCGGCTCAAAGGTCCCGAGCTACTTCCTCCGGAAGCATGTGGTGAGAATCGTATTCGGGTTCCTCCTGTTGTTCCTCTTTGCAAGGGTTGGGGAGAACGCACTCAGAACACTTGCCAGGCCGTTGATGATCGTTTCGATCGTCCTCCTGGTGTTGACATTGCTGCCGACAAGTCTGAGTCACAGTGTCCGGGGGGCAAGCAGGTGGCTGAAGGTCGGAGGTTTTTCATTTCAGCCGTCGGAGGTTACCAAGATCGCGCTGGTGGTCTATCTGGCCGATTTCGTCTCGAGGAGGCGGTATGACATCAGACGGTTCTCCAACGGGTTCCTGCCGGCTTTCCTTGTGATCGGACTGGTCGTACTGCTTGTCGCCATGGAACCCAATATCGGCACGGCCGCGATGCTCCTTCTTATCGGACTCGTTGTCCTGTTCGCCGGTGGCGCCCATCCGCTTCACCTCTCCGCCAGTCTTGCGGGCTGCGCAGGCGCAATGCTGATGTTCATGCGGGTCACGGGCTATAACTGGGAGAGGATCGATGCACATCTCAGTTCCTCCGCAGAGGGCGCAGGCTATCACCTCTGGCAGTCGCTGATAGCGATCGGGGCCGGTGGTCTGAAGGGCGTCGGGGTGGGTATGGGTAACCAGAAGTATCTCTTTGTTCCCGACGCTCACACGGATTTCGTCTTTGCGATCACCGCCGAAGAGATCGGTCTGCTGGGTATGCTTGGGATCATAGGCTTGTTTTTTGTCTTTGTGTGGCGGGGTCTTAAGGCCGCGAGACGCGCGCAAACAGTTTTCTCTTCGGTGATGGCCACGGGGATCACCATGGCTATCGCCGCCTACTTCTGCGTAAGCGCAGGCGTGTGCACGGGGCTTCTGCCGACGGCGGGATTGCCGATGCCTTTCATGAGCTATGGCGGGACATCATCGATGATACTGCTCGCCTCATGCGGAATGCTTCTGGGTGTCTCGAGGCGGAGACAGAGTTTTATTGACCTCCAACCTTCCAGATGGAGGGCCCTCGTCAAATGAAAATCGCGATCGCGGGTGGTGGTACGGGCGGACACATATATCCGGCCGTCGCTGTCGTAAACAGCCTGGTGGGGGCAGGGAAGCAGGTCGAGGTGTCGTTTGTCGGAACGCGGCGCGGGCTTGAAGGAAGCATAGTACCCGGGCTGGGCTACAGGATGCATCATATCATATCACGGCCGCTCCCGACCGGTTTGAGTGCGGGATCCGCTCTCTCGCTCATATGCGCCTTTGTCGGGCTGCTGCAGTCGCTTGTTATACTGATGACGGACCGGCCCGCGGTCGTCATAGGAACCGGGGGTTATGCGAGCGGTCCCTTCGTGGTCGCGGCCAGGCTTTTCGGCGTACCTATCCTCCTGATCGAGCCCAACAGTGTTCCCGGCAGGACGACGATGTTGCTGGCGCGTTTTGTCGATGAAGTCGCCCTCGGATTTCAGGAGTCGGTCCGCCACTTCGCCAAGGGCACGAATCTCAGGGTCACGGGCGTACCGACGAGACCGACCCTTCTCGGTAATACCAGGGAAAAGGGAATCAGCATGTTCAATCTCGAGTCCGCGCGGAAGACCGTTTTCGTTTTCGGCGGAAGCCGCGGGGCCTCAAGCATAAACAAGGCCTTTGTTGAGGCGGCCACCGCGCTTCAAGGGCGGGATGACCTGCAATTCGTTGCTCAGACCGGCAAAGCCGACTATGAGTACGTGTCGCAGGCCGTACAGAAGATCAGTGCGTTGTGCAGGGTGTATCCTTATATCGATGACATAGGCTCTGCCTACGCTGCGAGCGATCTCGTGGTCTGCAGGGCGGGAGCGGGGTCGGTTGCGGAGGTCACGGCGTGCGGGTTGCCGTCGATTCTCATTCCCTATCCCTATGCCGCGGGAGACCACCAGGAGGCGAATGCAAAGCTTCTTGAGCGCATCGGAGCGGCCTCTGTGATCCGGGATGAGGAACTGTGCGGCGAGCGGCTCGCGGAGGCCATAGTCTCAATCATCTATGACACTGACAGAATGACGACGATGTCCGGCAGCTCGCGTGAGCTGGGAAGACCGGATGCGGCGCGCGATATCTCTTTGCGCGTGCTGGAACTCGCTCTCAGGAAGGGCAGGCTTTCAAAGCTCGCGACGGTGCTGGCTGAGTTATGTTCGGCAAAGTAAAACACATTCATCTGGTTGGGATCGGTGGCACGGGCATGAGTGGAATCGCGGAGCTCCTGCTCAATCTCGGCTACAAGGTCAGCGGCACCGATCTTGCGACGACCGACGTGACCCAGCGGCTGACCGAACTCGGCGGCAACGTCATCAAAGGGCACAGCGCTGCCGGGGTTGAAGGGGCCGATGTGGTGGTCTACTCCTCCGCCATAAAGCGTGACAACGTCGAGGTGCTGGAAGCGCGCAGGCGCGGGATACCGGTGATACCGAGAGCGGAGATGCTTGCCGAACTCATGCGTATGAAACAGGGAATCGCCGTCGGCGGTGCTCACGGCAAGACAACTACGACATGGCTTGTCGGGCTGGTTATGGCCGCTGCCGGTCTCGATCCGACCATCATAGTCGGTGGGAGACTGAAAGCACTCGGTACGAACGCCAAACTCGGCGGTGGACCGTACCTGGTCGCCGAGGCCGACGAGAGCGATGGCTCCTTCCTGAGACTCTCGCCGAACGTTGCCGTCGTAACAACGGTCGATGAGGAGCACCTCGATCATTACAACGACATCGAAGCCATAAAGGCCTCGTTCGTCGAGTTTGCGAACAAGGTGCCCTTCTATGGTGCAGCGGTGGTTTGCCTGGACGAGGAGAACGTCCAGGCGATAATACCGCGGATAATAAGACGCGTAATCACATATGGTTTTTCCCAGCAGGCAGACGTGAGGGCTACCGATGTCGCTCTTGACGGCCAGAAGGTCACTTTCAACGTCAGCCTGAGACAGAGCAAACTGGGGAGTGTGTTGCTCCGGATGCCGGGTCAGCACAACATAGCAAACGCTCTGGCGGCCGTGGCTGTGGGCCTCGAGCTCGATATCCCGTTTCCGTCTATAAGCGAGGGACTGTCACAGTTCACGGGTATCTCGAGGAGGCTGGAAAAGCGTGGTGAAGCCAACGGGGTCGTCTTCGTCGACGACTATGCCCACCACCCTACGGAGATAAGCGCAACGCTCGAGACGGTGAAAGCGATGTGGGGTGGCAGGATAGTGGCGGTGTTCCAACCGCATCGCTATTCGAGGACACAGGCGCTCTGGGAGAAGTTGGGCCGGAGCTTCTATGATGCCGATTCCGTCATCGTCACATCGATATACGCGGCCGGCGAGCAGCCGATTCCCGGGGTGACGGCGGAGTCCGTCGCGAAGGCGGCGCTCACAAGCGGCCACAGGCATGTGCTCTACATGCCCGACAGGGATGCCATCGTGGAGCACCTGGCCGGCTCGCTTGAGCCGGGGGATGTTGTGATAACACTCGGCGCCGGGGATATCTGGAAGACCGGCGATGACACTATGAGGAGGCTGGCAGGTGACTGATGTGTTTGAAGAGATAGACCAGATCGCAGGCATAGCTGCAAGAAAGGACGAGCTCCTGTCCCTTCACACCAGCTTCGCCGTGGGTGGACCCTGTGATCTCATGGTCTGGGTATCGGACATCGATGCCTTGAAGAGGTTGCTTGCACTCGCAAAGACCCACTCGCTGCCCGTGATGGCCCTGGGTAACGGCTCCAACGTCCTGGTCAGGGACGGTGGCGTGGGAGGGGTGGTGATCCGGCTCGTTGATGACTTTGCCACGATCGAGGCCGAGGGAGAACACATCCATGCGGGTGCCGGTGCGAGCCTTGCGGAAACAGTGAGTAAGGCGACGTCGTCGGGCATAGGCGGTCTGGAGTTTCTTGCCGGTATACCCGGCACCGTTGGAGGTGCTGTGGTTACAAACGCAGGATCAAGAGACGTCTGGGTCTCAAGCCGGCTCGTGGAGCTTGGAGTGCTGACCGACGATCTGACCGCGCGCAGGCTCTCACCGGGAGATCTTGGCTTCGGATACAGGCACTCCGGCATCGACAAGACCTGGATTGTGACCGATGTCCTCCTCGCCGGGTATAGGTGTGAGGTTGAGGAAGCCCGTCACAAGGTCGAGGAGTACCTGAATATGAGAAGGACGACCCAGCCGACCGGGGAGAATACAGCCGGCTGTGTGTTCAAGAACCCTCCGGACGATGCGGCGGGGAGAGTGATAGACCATGCAGGTCTTAAAGGTTCCCGAAAGGGAGGGGCCGAGATCTCCATGATACACGGCAACTGGGTAGTGAACACCGGTGGGGCTACGGCCGGGGAGATCCTCGACCTGATAAACGAGACAAGAGACAAGGTCCAGGACGAGTACGGAATCGACCTGGAGCTCGAAATAAACGTGATCGGAAGGGACTGAGGAGATCGACTTGAAAGTAAGCGTGCTTTCGCTGGTCGTGATCGGGCTGATCTCGGGCGGGCTGACATTCAAGGTAACAGGTGATGTCAACTATGCTTTCACGGACGCCGTCGAAAGAGTGGCCGTGCGGGCCGTGGGCTACCTGGCCGAGGTGAAGGACACCGTGCTTGGACCGCGCGATGCAGATTCGGAGGGAAGGTCTCCCGGAGAGACGTGGGCGCTGATCACCGGCCAGGGTATGGTCATGGGGCTTGACCGGGAGGGATATGTCACCTGGTGCGACAGCGCATCCGGTGCGGGCGATCTTCCGGCACTCACGGGTTTTCTCCCGGCCGGCTGTGAACCCGGTGTAAGACTCTCGACCCCCGAGGCGGTGCTGGGACTCGCGATAGTCCGGGCTTTCGAGCTCTCTCCCTTTCTTATGGATGTACTCTCTGAGGTCAATCTTGAAGACCTCGAACATCCCAGGGTGATTCTCACAGGCGGCACACTGGCCGAGCTCGGCCACGGCGCCTATGTGGCCAAGGTTGAGAGGCTCGGTCAGATACTCATGCAGGCCAGGCAACAGAACATGCATGTTGCCAGGATAGATCTCAGGTTCGGGCGCCAGGTAGTTGTTGAGTGGGACCGGGCGCCTCGCGGATTCGACAAGGAGGTATGACAATTGGCTTTACCGGCAAAGGTGATGGGACTGGATCTCGGTACCACCAAGGTTAGCGCACTCGTAGCCGAGATCGACAAGAGCGGTAAGCCCTCGATCATCGGTGTCGGGACCAAGAAGTGTGAAGGGATCCGCAGGGGCGTGATAGTTGACATAGAGAAGACGATCTCGGCGATTGAAGCGGCCATTCAGGAAGCTGAGATCATGACCGACCACTCGGCACGCGGGGCATTCGTGAGTATATCGGGTGATCACGTGCGGGGAATGAACAGCACGGGTGTTGTTGCGGTTTCAAGACCGGACAAGGAAATAAGCGAGCATGATGTCGAGCGGGTCGTTAACGCCGCACGTGCGGTGGTTGTGCCCAGTGACCGGCTCATACTCCACGTGATACCGCAGGAATTCGTCGTCGACGACCAGGGCGGGATAGACCTGCCCATCGGCATGTCAGGCATACGGCTAGAGGTTGCGGCACATATCATAACCTGTGCCACCACCTGCGCGCAGAACGTGATCAAGTCCGTGAAACGGGCAGGTGTCGACGTCTCAGGCCTGGTGCTCCAACCGCTCGCCACAGGTCTCGCCGTCCTGACTCAGGAGGAGATGGACCTGGGCGTTGCGGTGGTTGACATCGGCGGCGGCACGACGGACATCTCTGTATTCAAGGACGGCGCGATCCGGCACACGGCTGTCCTTTCTTTCGGGGGAAACAATGTTACCAACGACCTGGTGATCGGACTGCGTACGCCGTTCGGCCAGGCGGAAAACCTGAAGATCGAGTACGGCTGTGCACGGGCGTCGACCTCTGAGCACGAAATCATCGACGTGCCGGGTGTGCAGGGCCGGAAGACGAGACCGATATCAAGGAAGGTTATCGCCCAGATAATCAGGCCGCGTCTTGAAGAGATACTCTATCTCGTCAAGGGGCAGCTGATGAAGAGTGAATACTATGAGGTTCTTGGCGCGGGGGTTGTGCTCACGGGTGGGACATCGCTGATCACCGGCATTGAAGATCTTGCCGAGGATGTTCTTTCGATGCCTGCCAGAATGGGCACGCCTGAAAACGTCGGTGGCCTCGTGGAATACGTCAATGATCCAAGAATGTCAACGGGTGTAGGTCTCCTACACTTCGCCGGTAATGCAATTGTGAAAGGGGGTGTGACCGCCGTCGACACGCAGGGAGGAATAGGAAACGTATTGGTGAAAGTGAGAAGATGGGTTAGTACGGTGTTCTAGGAACAGAGGTGAGGTTCAATGATCCAGTTCGAAATCGAAAACGTTGGCAGCGCAAAGATGAAAGTGATCGGCGTCGGCGGTGCAGGCAACAATGCAGTCAACCGTATGATCTTCTCGAATCTGCAGGGTGTTGAGTTTGTCGCCGTTAACACCGATTGCCAGGCTCTTACAAAGTCGTCGGCCGGTACCAAGATCCAGATCGGAAGCCGCATAACCAAGGGGCTTGGATCCGGAGGTGATCCGGAGATCGGAAGACGTGCGGCCGAGGAAGACCGTGACGTGATGAGCGAGGTCGTTGACGGAGCGGACATGATTTTTATCACCGCCGGTATGGGTGGTGGGACGGGTACGGGTGCCAGCCCTGTCGTCGCGGAGATTGCAAAAGCGTCCGGAGCCCTGACTGTTGCGATAGTCACGAAACCGTTTGCCTTCGAGGGCAAGCGACGGAAGGAGCAGGCGCAGGAAGGTATCGACGAGCTCAAGCGGCAGGTTGATACGGTAATCGGGATACCGAACCAGAAACTCCTCCAGGTGGTTGCGAAGGACACGCCGCTCCTGGACGCGTTCGCCATGGCTGATGAGATACTCCTCAAGGCCACCCGGGGCATTTCCGATCTGATAACGATACCTGGAGAAATCAACCTTGATTTCGCAGACGTCAGAACGATAATGTCGGAAATGGGTGATGCGATCATGGGTACCGGCAGTGCGTCAGGTGATGACAGGGCAAAGGAAGCCGCTAATAGAGCTCTCCGCAGCCCGCTTCTTGATGATGTCAGCATCGCAGGTGCGAAAGGCCTCCTGATAAATGTTACGGGTGGCTCCCTGATGTCGCTTTCGGAGATATCCGATGCAGCGAATACGATCTATGACGCCGCGGGATCCGAAGCGAATGTGATTTTCGGAACAGCTATCGACGAAACCCTCAACGATGAGATCAGAGTGACTGTGATCGCAACCGGAATCGGCAAGAGCTCGACCGAGGACAGATCGATTCTTCGGGACCACAGTGAGCCCGGCCGGATCAACGGCAGTTTTCTCCAGAGGGCGTTCAAGAGACGTGACATCCCGGAAGTCGACAGTGAGACAAGGGTCTCTGTGGATGCCTGCCTCGACGTAGATTACGAAACTCCTGCTTTTATGAGGAGGCACAGTGACTAGGGGGTAGGACATGTCGCTACTCGACAGGGTCTTTGGTGGAAAGAAGGACGATCATTACCTCAAAGGCATGGACCACTACAGCAATGGCGAGTATGAAGAGGCTGTAGCGGAGTTTGAGGAGGTAATATCGGGCACGAGCGATCACCGCAGCCCCTACTACAACCTCGGGGTTTTCTATGCCGCCAGGGCACGGGCCAACATCGGTCTCGTGCACTACAGAAAGGGGAAGTATGAGGATGCCCTCTTGGAGTTTGAGAGGGCGCTCAAGGTCAACCCCGAGTATCCGGATCTCCACTACTACCTCGGCATGGCATATGAGAACCTGGGGCGCTTCGAGGAAGCGGCCGGGGAACTGGGTGAGGCTATCAAGATAAACCCGGAGTATGTCGAGGCCCGGTGTCATCTGGCCATATGCCTCCACGAGCTGGGCAACCAGGTGGAGGCGAAGTCCCAGCTGAGAAAAGCGATCGACCAGGGTCTTGAGGCCGGGAACCTGCCGTCCCATCCGGTGTCGGGCAAGTATCACGTGCAGGCGCTTGAAACCATGCTGGGCAATCTCAAAGGCATGATGGAAGAGAGACGCGTGAGCCACGAGCACATCGACCGGGGAGTGGAAGCCTATAATCACGGCGATCTCTCTGCCGCCATCGCCGAGTTCGAGGACGCGCGCGAAAAGAAGCCCGCCTGGGCCGATGTCAGAGTGAAACTGGCGATCGTCTATCTCGAAGATAACCGCGTCGACGATGCCATCACAGAACTTGTTGCAGCGCTGGAGCTGAATCCGCGCTATGTAGATGCCCTCTTCTATCTGGGAAATGCCTTCATACTCAAGGGTCGTTATGTCGAGGCGGTAGAGCAGTTCGACAACGCACTTGAAATGGCGGCGTGTTATCCCGACATCCACTGCTGCAAGGGTCTGGCGCTCTTCAAGATGGGGCGCGTGGAAGAGGCACTCGCCTCATTCGGTGAAGCCCTCCACATTCTGCCCGACTATGCCCGTGCCAAGTATTACAGCGCGGTATGCCTTTATTTCCTCGGGCGCGAACAGGAAGCCAGGCAGGCGCTTTCCGGTGCGCTGTCGATTGCCACGGATATCGAAAAAGAGATGGGTCTTGCCGGCCATCTGATGCTCGGGCTGGGTGACTACGACGACGCGGTGGAGGTGCTCGAGCGCCGGGACTTCGGTGCTGCTCCGAGTGCGTCGGTATACTCAACGCTCGGTGTGGCCTATCTGCGTAAGAGCAACACCGAAAGGGCCCGGGATCTCTTCCTGAAGTCGGTGAAGCTCGAACCCGGCAACACTGAAGCGCTGATCCATCTTGGAGAGATATCCCGGACGGACGGAGACGTGGACACAGCGATCGACTACTTGAAGCAAGCCAGGGACGCATCCCCGGGTTTCGCGGATGTCAGGTGTAGACTCGGTGAGGCCTACCTGAGCAAGGAAGACATCAAAGAGGCAATAGAGGAGTTCAATGAAGCAATCAAGATAAATGCCAACTTCATAGATGCCAGGATCGCACTCAGTTTCGCTCTCAGGAGACTGGGCAGGGAGGATGAGGCCCTGCAACAGGTAGATGAAGTCCTGGCCATCGATCCCCACAATGTCGTGGCGCTTGCGGAGAAGCAATCGTTTGTGCTCGACAGGCCATCTACCGGCAAGCAGAGCGTTGAGACGTAAACCGCCCCGTGCGGATCGTTCCGGCTTGTCCGGCCTCTCAGGTGTGCTTGTTTATCCCAATGTCAAAGAGGTAGCATTTGCCAGCCTCGGCTTCCTCAAAGTGTTTGAGATGTTCAGGCGGAAACTGGGTCTGGCGGACATATCGTACCTGCCACAGGACCGTACCGATGAGGTAGTCTCAAAGAAGAAAGGTCTCTTACTGGGGGCTTCCTCCCGGACCGAGGTCAGCAGTTTCGACGTTGTGGCTCTTTCAGTCGCGTACGAGAACGATTTCGTCCATATACCGGAACTTCTGGGAATGGCCGGCATTCCGCCGCTGGCATCCGAAAGGACCGACGTCTTCCCGCTGGTCGTCTGCGGCGGGTTCACGATGTCGTCCAACCCACTGCCGGTGGCCGATTTCATTGACGCCGGGGTCATCGGTGAGGCCGAGGTCGTGATCGACCGGTTACTAGGTGTGGTCGACAATGCCAGAGTCTACGCCCGGTCCAAGGCAGAACTGCTTGAGGAGATCGGCGGGATCGAAGGCGTATATGTTCCCACGCTCGGTGGAAAGAAAGTACGCAGGGTCTGGGCTGAGACGGAGAGTATAGCCGCTGAGCCCTTGAAGCAGGAGGCTTCCCACTTCGGAGATATGTTCCTCGTCGAAGTCGGGCGGGGATGTGGAAGAGGATGCCGGTTCTGCGCGGCGGGCAATCTCTATAGACCGGTCCGGATGAGATCCGGGGAGATAGTGATGGACCGGTGCGCGGATCACCGCAAGGTCGGGCTCGTGGGGACTGCGGTCGGAGATCATCCCGATATCGTGCCTATTGTCGAATGGCTTGAGGGTGAAGGACGCAGGGTCGGGATATCCTCCCTGAGGGCCGACCAGGTCTCTCCACACGTTGCGGGTCTTCTTGCCGCATGTGGTGTGAGGACGATTGCAATTGCACCCGAGACCGGCAGTGAGCGGCTCCGCCGGCGGATAGGGAAGGGGATCACACGAAAGCAGATTTTCGATGCCGTCTCATACCTGTCGGCCGCGGGCATTCGCACAATAAAACTCTACTTCATGATCGGTTTGCCGGGTGAGACCGACAAGGACGTCGAAGCGATAGTCTCGCTTGTGTCCGAACTGGGAGGTGTTCGGGGCAAGTCGAAACTCTCCGTTGCAGTGGGCCCATTTGTTCCCAAGCCTCACACGGCCTTCCAGTGGGCCGCATTTGCGGAGCGGAAGACACTCAGGGAACGGTACAAGATCCTGAGGGAGATCAGACGTTTTACGGGATGCTCACTTAAACTCGCGTCGATTGATGAAGCCTGGACCGAGGCCATACTGGCAAGAGGAGACAGGTCACTCTCGACCGCGCTCCTCGAAGCGGCGGTCACGCACCGCCCCCTCAAGACTTTTCTCAAACAGGGTCGCATGCGGGATCCTCACGAAGAGCTGGATACACGAAAGCCCCTTCCCTGGGACTTCATTGACAGCGGCGTCTCAAAGAAGAGGCTTCTCGACGAGTACGCTTCTTAGGGGGCCTTCTCCACAGCGCCTGACTTCAGGCACCTGGTACACACGTACATCTTCTTCGTCTTTCCTGCGACGCGTACCCTGACCCGCTGTAAATTGGGGTTCCACCTTCTGTTGGTGACATTGTGTGCGTGGCTTACACGGCTCCCGAACAGGGGGCCCTTCCCGCAGATTTCACATCTTTTGGCCATCGTAAGTCTCCTTCTTATTCACCTCTCACCAACCTACCACTTTGCCTCCAACCCCGCAACCCTTTATAGCGGGTCAGACCGCCGGCGCCGCGCGCTGGCTTTGTCCTCGGCCCGCCTTGCTCAATGAGACATTCGCTTGCGGCCCGAGGGCTTCGCCAGCCCAATCGGACCAGGCCGGGAAGCCCTTTGGTCTCCAGCGAATGCCTTTCCTGAGCAAGGGGAGCAAAGGGCGCACCGGCCGGGTGGTGTTGACACACAAGCCAGCGGTGCGTAGAGTCGGATAAGGGTGACAGAGTCGCCTTTGGGAATTCGGCGTGGGTCGGAGGGAATGAATATGAAGAAACGGTGTGCATGGGGGACTCAAGGGCCGGGACGCGACTACCATGATAAAGAGTGGGGCGTCCCCGTTCATGACGATCGTCTGCTCTTCGAATTCCTGATTTTGGAGGGCGCCCAGGCGGGCTTGAGTTGGGATACCATACTCAAGAAGCGTGACAACTATCGCAAGGCTTTCAGCAATTTCGATCCGCGCAAAGTTGCCAGATATGACCGCCGTAAAATAGAGCGGCTTCTCACGAACCCCGGCATAGTCCGGAACCGGCTCAAGGTCGAGTCCGCGGTCCAGAACGCTCGGGCTTTTCTTGCCGTCCAGAAGGAGTTCGGCAGTTTTGATGCTTATGTGTGGAGGTTCGTCGGTGGCAAACCCAGGCGAAACAAGTGGCGCCGCTTAAGTGAGATCCCAGCCGAGACGGAGGAATCAAGGGTGCTGAGCAAGGATCTTAAGACGCGGGGTTTCAGGTTTGTCGGTCCGACCATATGCTATGCCTTCATGCAGGCCGTCGGTATGGTAAACGACCACGTCGTAAGCTGCTTCAGATACGATATGGTGTAAGAGGAGGGGATAGCCGCCGTGATCAAATCCCCTGGTTGGCTTTTCGTATTTCCCATTCTCTGCCTGGCTATCGGGTGCGGGACGGACGCCGGCTCGGAGGGCTTTTCTTCGCGCGATGCCGGAGATCTGATGCGCTCCTATGTGGCTGCTCTCCGGTCCGGTGATGTTGAGGAGATCCGGCGACACTGGTCCCGGGAATCGCTTGCCAGGGACGGTTTCGAGACCATGCACCTGTGGGTCGGCGGGACCATCCACATCAATCAGTGGAGCGACTTTCTGCACGATTCAGGCGTGGACTACGAGATCAAAGGTGTCCGCTCTGAGAACGGCTACGACGTGATCGACTTCGAATGGGTGGACCAGACCCGGCATGAGATGCACTACTATATCATCCGGGAAAGTGATAAGTGGGTACTCGGCAATCCGGTTGACGTTCTGACCCGGGAGTGGGACCGGTATGAAACGGGGCATCTCGTATTCCGCTATCCGGCGCATGTCGATATCAACCTCCACATGGATGAAATCGAGCGCATGGATTTCGAGTGCGGCAAGATGCTCGATGCCCTCGAAATCGAGCTCGAAAAGCCAATCGAGTTCTTCAAAGTCGCCTCACCGGAGGAGTGCGGAAGACTGGTCTGTTTCCCCCCGGCCAATGGATACGCGGTTGTCCGGAAGTCGGATCGTCCCAATGATCCTCCGTGGTTCAACGTGGCGGTATCGACGTCTTTCAATAACCCGCACGAGGTGATGCACGTCCTGACGGCAATAGCCGGAATCCCGTATGTCAATGCCGCGTTCTGTGAGGGTTATGCCGTTGCTTTTGGCGGCACCACCTTCCAGAGTCCGGGTTTCGCCCGTGTTCAGACGAGGAATTTCATCGGCAATCCCGCTTTCATTGGGCTTGAGTCGCTGCTCAAGATGGGAGACACCGACTTCCTGCAAGCGAGCTACATTACATACCAGGAAGCCGGATCATTCGTGCGGTTCGCTATCGACAGGTTCGGCATCACCAGACTGAGACAGGTCTGTGACGACCTTGTGGAGGGTATGGAATTAGGAGATGCACTCGAAGAGTCCTACGGTCTGAGCATTTCGGCGTTGGAGGACCTGTGGAAAGCATATCTGCTCGAAGCGGGTGTTTTAGATATCGGCACCTCGGCCGCGGGTGGGTCGGAGACTGTCTTTTCGATGACCGATCCCCCGGGTGATGACACGGGTGACGGTGACTATGCTTATCCCGGTGACGGGCGCTTTGCAAGCGGGGCGTTCGACCTCAGAGAGGTCGAGGTCTCAAGGGACTCCGCCCGTGTCTATTTCAGGGTCAAGCTGGAGAAGGGAATCGATCCCGTAACCTACGACTTCACTGAGGAGAGATTTGCACCGGGGGTGGTGATCGCGATAAAGCGGGGTGAGACAGGCCCGCGCCGGCTTCAGCGGATATGCCACGAGGTGGAGTTCGAGCAAGGTTCCGGGTATGATCTCAAACTCAGCGCCGGTTTCGGCGTGTCCATGTCGGACAGTTTTGGGAAGGTGTTCTACGCTACCGGAGACCTGTCGGGCGAGATCCTCAAGGAGGATGAGAATACGCTGGAGTTCTCACTCCCCGTCGCAGCGATTGGTGAACCGAGAGGTGACTGGCGGTATTTTGTCGGTACAGGTCTTGTGAGCGACCGCACAATGAACTTCTTTGGCGGCCCGCTGCCGGTACATGAAGAGCATCCTGTCCTGATAGGCGGCGGTAACTTCGATCACGGTAACCCTGCTTTCATCGATATTCTCCTGCCAGTGGAGACGAACCAGGAAGACGTGCTCGGTGCATACGACGCAGCCAGGGGGGTGCGGGCCATCGTCCCGATGTTCGGCCCCGGCGGGTAATACAGGAGCTGCCAACCCTGTTGACAAGAACGGCGTAACCTGCTATTTTGAACAAAAGGTGATCAGAAGACATACCAACTCAATATGGAGGAAAACATGGAGATAACCAAAGACACGATCATCGAACAGGTCCTCAAGGCGCATCCGGATGCCATACAGGTATTCATGAAGTACAATCTCGGCTGCATAGCCTGCATGGGAGCGACCGCTGAGTCTATTGAGCAGGGCGCCCGTATGCATGGGATTGACCCCGAACCTATCGTGAAGGAGCTCAATGAGCTCTTCTCAAAGGAGACCCCGGAAGCGTAGTGATGCTCAGCCTTCACTCGCCTCGAGCATCCGGACACTTCCTGGTGTAGGTGAAAAACGCGAGGAACTTCTAAGCGGACTTGGTCTTAAGACTGTAGGGGATCTTCTCGTCTACCCACCGCGCCGGTATATCGACCGGGCATCATTTTCAAGCATCGCCGAGCTCCGCCAGGGTGAGATCCAGAGCGTCATCGGCAAGGTTTCGAGGAGCGAGATCAAGCCGGCCAGGGGAAAGCGCCTCTTCATCGTTCACATCGAAGACGCCACAAGCAAGATGCGGGGTGTCTGGTTCAACCAGCCCTATCTTCGAAGCGTGTTCCATCAGGGAGATACGTTTGTTTTCAGCGGGACGGTCCAGATCGACAGATTCGGAAAGACATTCGTGCATCCCGAGTATGAGCCGATGGGAGACGACCTTCTCCACACGGGAAGACTGGTTCCTGTGTACAGTACCCGGCCCGGCCTGGGCCAGAAGCAGTTGAGGACACTTGTTAAGAGTGCGGTCGATACCCATCTTGACGACACCGGCGATTATGTGCCCGAGGCTATAAGGAACAAGCTCGGTCTGATCCCCCTTCAGGTCGCGATCAGCCATCTCCACTTCCCCCCGGATGCGTCTGGTGCGAATGCCGCAAGACGACGTCTGGCGTTCGATGAAGTCCTGTTGTTCCAGACGCTGTTTGCGCTTTCACGGCTTGAGCGTGAGGGCACCGGCTCCCGGGTTCGGGACGTACACGATGTGGTCGACAGGTTCTCAGGCGATCTTCCCTTCGAACTCACCGGTGCACAGGTCGAAGCCCTGGGCCAGATCACTACGGACATCACAGACCGGTATCCGATGCGCAGGTTGCTTCAAGGTGATGTTGGCTGCGGAAAAACGGTTGTGGCGGGACTGGCCGCTGCGGTCGTATGCGATACGGGCGGGCAGGTTGCCCTGATGTGCCCGACCGAGATCCTCGCAGAGCAGCACTACGGCACACTCAGGGCATTCCTCGCTCCTTTCGGTTTTAAGACCGGGATACTCACGGGGAGCATGCCCGCCGATGAGATGGGGCGGACGCGGGAGGACCTCCTCGGTGGGACGCTTGGCGTCGTCGTGGGGACCCATGCGCTTATCGGTGAGAAGACCCGGTTTAAGGATCTCGAGCTGGTCATCGTCGATGAGGAACAGCGTTTCGGCGTTCTCCAGAGGACAAGGCTGGTGAAAAAGGCCCCCCAATCCAACCTGCTTGTCGTTAGCGCGACACCCATACCACGAACACTTGCACTTACAGCTTATGGTGACCTCGACGTGACAACGATCGGGGACATGCCGCCCGGGAGGGGCACCCACACGTCGCACTCGGTCGAAAGCACCCGGAGGCCGGAGGTGCTCAAAGAGGTTGCGGCCATGATACGCGGGGGCAGGCAGGCATTCCACGTATGTCCTTCGCTCGAGCAGGGCGAGGCCGGACTCATCGATGTCAAGACCGTGAAGAAGGAGATGCAGGGTCTTCTCGGCAAGGACCGGCGGGTCGAGATCCTTACGGGGAGAACCGAGCGTGACAGACGTATTGAGATCATAGAAGGATTCCGCGCTAACAAGATCGGTCTGGTAGTGGCTACAACGGTTGTGGAGGTGGGTATGGATATTCCGGCGGCGACGATTCTCGTTGTCGAGCAGGCCGAGAGGTTCGGGTTGAGCCAGCTTCACCAGATGCGGGGACGCGTCGCGAGAACGGTGTCGGACTCACTCTCGTATTTCATTGTGTCGGAATCTGCGAGTGAAAAGGCGCGCGCTCGGATCGCGGTGCTCGAATCCACGTTTGACGGCTTTGAGATTGCGGAGAGCGATCTTGTTTTTCGCGGGCCCGGTGATCTGGTCGGTACACGGCAGCATGGCGTACCGGATCTCAAGTTCACCCGTCTACCGGATGATACGGATCTGATGCTCAGGGCACGAGAGGAGGCGTTCGATCGCATACGCAGTGGAGATACCTCACCCGACTGGCAGATGTGGATTGAAGCCGTGACCAGCATAACCGAAGGAAGGACAGTTATAGTATAGGAAGGAGGATCGTTTTGGACAGGCAAGAGGCGATGGAGGTTGTGAAATCCCGCGTGACGAACGATCGGCTGATAAAGCACATGATTGCCGTTGAGGCTGTGATGAAAGCTCTTGCCGGCAGGCTCGGGGAAGATGAGAGCAAGTGGGCCCTGGCAGGTCTTGTGCACGATCTTGACTATGATGAGACCGTGAAGGATCCGGAGAAACACGGCAAACTGGGCGCGGGATATCTCAGGGACATGGGTGTGGAAGACGACGTAACCCGTGCGGTCGAATCCCATGCCGGGCATCTTCCCAGGGAGACAATGCTGGATAAGGCGCTTTTCGCGGCCGACCCGCTCACGGGGCTTGTTGTCGCTGCGGCCCTCATGCATCCGGACAAGAAACTCAGCGGGGTAACACCGGAGTTTGTCCTGAACAGATTCAAGGAGAAGCGGTTTGCGGCGGGTGCCGACCGGGATCAGATCAGATCGTGCGAAGGGCTCGGTCTTGAACTCGATGAGTTTGTCACTATTGGACTTAGGGCGATGCAGAGCGTCTCGGACGAGCTCGGTCTGTAAGGCGGATGGGGTGGAAAAACCTGTTGTTGACTATGCCTTCGGAATAATGGATACTCCACTTGGGGGAATGTTCGAGGTGTCCGAGTGAGAAATATCCTGCTTCTCGTACTTGCACTGTGTCTTCTGCTGCCGGGGATGACCTCGGCGGGTGAGGCACACGTTATCGTGGTCGAGGGACCGATCGGCCCCGTGGCCGCACGCTTTATTTCCCAGGAGATCGAACGGGCCGAGGATGCCGCCGCGGTATGCCTCGTGATCGAGCTCGACACACCGGGTGGGCTTGATACCTCGATGCGGGATATAATCCAGAGCATACTTGCCTCGAGAGTACCCGTGGTGCTTTATGTGTCACCGAGCGGTGCCAGGTGCGCATCGGCCGGCGTGTTTATCGCCATGAGCGCCGATGCCGTGGGTATGACTCCGGGTACTTCCATCGGTGCAGCCCATCCCGTCACAATCGGCGAGGCCGAGGTGGACGATGATACGATGGATAAGATCGTCAATGATAGTGCATCGTATATCAAGAGTCTGGCGGCGAAACGGGGCCGCAATGAGGAGTGGGCCGAGAGTGCGGTGCGTGAAAGCGCGACTGCAACGGCCGAGGAAGCACTGGAGTTGGGCATCATAGATGTGGTCGTCGACGATCTGGCCGGACTCCTCGAGGCCGTTGACGGCATGGAAATCGATGAGGTCAAGGGCGGTACCCTGGATACCGGGGATGTCACGGTTAAGAAGATACAGATGGGTCTCCGCTACAGGCTGCTCAATATACTCTCAAATCCCAACGTCGCTTATATGCTGATGATCCTGGGTTTCTACGGTCTCTTCTTCGAGCTCTCCAACCCCGGTTCGATCTTCCCCGGGGTTTTAGGAGCCATCTTCCTTGTGCTTGCATTCTTCTCATTCCAGATGTTGCCCATCAACTACGCGGGGGTGCTGCTCATACTGCTTGCCGTGGCGTTTTTCATAACCGAGATCTGGGTCACAAGCGGCGGGCTATTGACCATTGGAGGTGCGGTTGCCATGTTCCTCGGTTCATTGATGCTTATCGAATCACCGCTTCCCTACCTGAAGATATCACTTAAGGTCATAATCCCTGCCGTGATCGCGACGGCCGGCTTTTTTGCTTTTGCAGTGGGTGCCGGTCTTAGAGCCCAGAGGAGGAAGCCGGCGACGGGCAGGGAGGGGCTGATAGGTGAAGAGGGAGTGGCAACCACCGATATCGACCGGACAGGACAGGCCTTTATCCACGGAGAGTTGTGGACGGTGGCCAGCAGTGAGAGAATAGCCAAAGGGGAGGCGGTTGTGGTTGTGTCGATGAAAGGCCTCAAACCTGAGGTCATGCCGGCTGGCTCCCATGAGGAGCCCGGAAGGAGGGACTAAGATGTGGTTGATTGCGGTCGGATTCGTGATTCTCTTCATACTTGCTAATGCAATAAGAATCCTGAGGGAGTACGAGCGAGGTGTGATTTTCAGGCTCGGACGTCTTGTGTCGGCGAAAGGACCGGGACTCATACTCCTCATCCCCATAGTGGATCGTATGGTCAAGGTCAGCCTGCGTATGCTGGTGATGGATGTACCTCCCCAGGATGTGATCACCAAGGACAATGTCTCGGTCAAGGTCAATGCCGTGGTCTACTTCAGGGTGATGGATCCCAACAAAGCCGTGACCGAGGTGGAGGACTACAACTACGCGACTTCACAGCTTGCGCAGACCACGCTTCGAAGTGTCCTGGGTGAAGGTGAGCTCGATGACCTTCTGACAAGCAGGGAGAAGATCAACAGCCAGCTCCAGCAGATTCTGGATAAGCACACCGACCCGTGGGGGATAAAGGTATCGAACGTAGAAGTCAAACACGTCGATCTGCCTGTTGAGATGCAGCGTGCGATGGCACGGCAGGCGGAAGCGGAGAGGGAACGCCGTGCCAAGGTGATCAAGGCGCTGGGTGAGCTCCAGGCATCGGAGAAGCTTACGGAGGCCGCCAAGGTGATAAGCGCGCATCCGGAGGCCCTCCAGTTGAGGTATCTCCAGACCCTTACTGATGTTGCGGCCGAGAATAACTCCACGACGCTTTTCCCGATACCCATAGACCTTTTCAAGGTCTTTCTTGACAGACAGAAACCCTGAAAAGGCCGGGTAAGGTGAGATTTACTGAGGACAGAATAAGATCAAAGCGGCTCCGCGACCTGCCGGTCTATCTCTTCGAAGACCTGGCGGCGAAACGGAGACAGAAGGAGGCCGAGGGGGTCGACGTGATCGACCTGTCGATCGGCGATCCCGACCTCGGTGCTCCTGCCGGTGTCGTAGAAGCTCTCACCAGGCATGCGGCCGATAAGAGGCTTCACTGCTATACGCCTCACTGGGTTGTTGAGACCTTTAACCGGGGCGTATCCGGATGGATGGCGGAGCGCTTCGGGGTCGATCTGGACCCAGCCACCGAGATCCTGCCTGTGATCGGGACCAAGGAGGGGATCGCCCATCTGCCGCTGGCGGTACTTGATCCGGGCGATATGGCTCTCGTACCCGACCCGGGATATCCCGTGTATTCGCGGGGTGTGTGGTTTGCCGGTGGGCGGGTGGAGTGGATGGCGCTTCGCGCGGAAACCGGCTTCCTCCCCGATCTCGAATCACTCGATGATCGTGATCTGCGTCTGGTCTATCTCAACTATCCCAATAACCCCACATCCGCCGTGGCGGAAATCGACTTCTACGAGGGGATCGTCGATCGTGCCCGAAAGGCGGATGCCATAATCGCGAGTGATGCCGCATACTCGGAGACGACGTTTGATGGATACAAGTCGCGGAGTCTGCTTGAAGCGCCCGGAGCCAGAGAGCTCGGTATTGAATTTCATTCTTTCTCCAAGACCTTCGGCATGGCCGGCTGGCGTGTGGGGTTTGCCGCGGGAAACGAGAAGATCATAAGCGCTCTGGGTACGCTCAAGTCAAACGTCGATTCCGGGGTGTTCGGCGCGGTGCTGCTGGCTGCCGCCGAAGGCTTACAGAACGAGTGGCCGGCTGTTGCCGAGACCGAAAAGGAGTACGGCCTGAGACGATCCTTGATCCGCGAGTGTTTGGAAACCTGTGGGCTTGAGTACCACAGATCGCCTGCGACGCTTTATATCTGGGCGAAAGTGCCGGGTGGGGAGAGATCCGTGGAGTTTGCCACGACGATCCTTGAAGAGGCGGGCGTCCTCGTAGCTCCCGGAGTAGGTTTCGGTGAACGTGGTGAAGGTTACTTCAGGATGTCCATAACATGCCCAACCGGAAGGATCAAAACGGCGACGGAACGACTACAAGAGGTGAGTAAGCGTTGGATGACGTGAGCGGACTTGACAAGATAAAGATCGAGGGCATCAATGTGCTCGGTCACCACGGTGTTGATGAAGCCGAACGGCAGGTAGGCCAGCGGCTGATCATAGATCTTGAGCTGTACCTGGATCTTAAAGACGCGATAGCCGGTGATGATCTCCGCAAGACGGTAAACTACGAAGCGGTATGCACCCTTGTGGAGAAGATAGCCGGTGATGAGGAGTTTCTTCTTCTTGAGAGTCTTGCCGCGGATATCGCCGCCAAGGTCCTTGAGAAGTTCTGCCCGGT
This sequence comes from bacterium, assembly GCA_025774845.1. GTDB lineage: Bacteria > Arandabacterota > Arandabacteria > Arandabacterales > Arandabacteraceae > Arandabacterum. The sequence continues at coordinate 53,513 of JALGZP010000010.1, read as the reverse complement.
CGAGATCGTGGTCAGGGTGAAGAAGGTCAACCTCCCGATCGCTACCGGGGTGGCGTCGGTTGCAGTAGAGATCAAGCGTTTTCGTGAGGATTAGGGCATTGGTTCAGTGTTACCTGGGGCTCGGAAGCAACGTCAGTGACAGGATAGGCATGATAACAAGAGCGGTTGCCTGTATCAATCGTGAGGGAGACACCGTGGTAACACGGCTGTCCGGTATGTACGAGACCAGACCCTGGGGTAACAAAGACCAGCCAGACTTCGTCAATGCCGTGGCGGAGGTGGACACCCGCTTAAGCCCGAAGGAACTGCTTACAAGGGTCAAGAGCATCGAGCGGGAGCTGGGAAGAGAGGAGGGCGCCAGGTGGGGCCCGAGACGGATCGACATCGATATACTCCTCTATGGTAGTGAGGTCATAAATGAGGAGGACCTCAGCATCCCACATCCCCATATCTGCGAACGTGCATTCGTTCTGGCGCCTCTCGCGGAGATAGCACCGGATCTTGTTCATCCTTTGACGGGACGGTGTGTGAGGGGTTATCTTGAAGAGATCGAGGAGAGCGGGGAGATCTCATGGCGGAACCTGGATACATAGCGATCGAGGGCGTGATCGGCGTCGGTAAAACGACGCTTGCCACGATTTTTTCTGAAAAGCTCGGCGCCCAGCTTCAGGTTGAAGAGGTTGAGGAAAACCCGTTCCTGAAGAACTTCTATGATGATATGCGCAGTTACGCCTTCCAGACCCAGATATTCTTTCTCCTTTCAAGATACAGACAGCAGATCGAGCTCGCGCAGGCAAGTCTCTTTGCACAGCGGGTCATAAGTGATTATATTTTCGCGAAGGACCGGATATTCGCATACATCAATCTCAACGACGATGAGCTTATGCTGTATGAGAAACTCGTGAAGATACTGGAGAGGGACATAGCCCGGCCGGACATCGTGGTCTACTTGCAGGCCGGCACGGATGTACTTATGGACAGAATCCATAAACGCGGGAGACCGTTTGAGAAGAACATGCCACGGGATTACATAGAAACCCTTAACCGGGCCTACAACCATTTCTTCTTCCACTATGACGAGACGCCGCTTGTGATGGTGAATACCGATTCACTCGATCTGCCGGCCTCACAATCGCATGTCGACAGGCTCATCGAAACGATCAATACCCACAAACGTGGCACGATGTATTACAGGGGAGGGTCGGACTAGCATGGAGAGAAAAAAGGTCACAGTCCCCGTCGTAATGGCGATGAAACGCAAGGGCAAACGGATCGCCATGCTCTCAGTCTATGATTATCCTACCGCCAGGCTGGCCGATCAGGCCGGTATCGATATCATCCTGGTCGGGGACACGCTGGGCATGGTCATACTCGGATACGAAACCACGCTCCCGGTTACCATGGACGAGATGCTTTGTCACGTAAAAGCCGTATCAAGAGCCAAACCCGCAGCCCTGGTCATTGCGGACATGCCCTTTATGTCTTTCCAGGTGTCTCCGTCAGAAGCGCTCAGGAATGCGGGAAGGATGATAAAGGAAGGCGGTGCGGACGCTGTCAAGATAGAGGGCGGCATCTGCAGGGCGTCGACTGCAAAGGCTATCGGCGATGCCAAGATACCGGTCATGGGTCATATCGGGCTCACCCCGCAGGCTATAAGAAGGTTCGGCGGGTACAAGGTTCAGGGCAAGACCGGCAGGGGACGTGAGGCGATCATCGACGATGCGCTCGCACTCGAGGAGGCCGGATGTTTTGCCATAGTGCTCGAAGGAGTGCCCTGGAAACTGGCCAAGGAGATAACCGAGAAGCTGAGCATACCCACGATCGGAATAGGTGCGGGACCGCATTGTGACGGGCAGGTCCTTGTCTGTCACGATATCCTGGGCCTCTATGACGGTTACGTTCCGAAGTTCGTAAGGAAATACGCGGATCTCAAACCGGACATCCTCAAAGCCCTGTCGGGATATGTAGGGGATGTGAGAACGGGAGCATTCCCTTCCCTCGACGAAAGCTACGATGATGCTAAAGACAATAAGAAAGACCGGTGACCTGAGACGGGAGCTCGCCAGGGCCAGGAAGAAGGGCAAGTCCATCGGTTTTGTCCCGACAATGGGCTACCTGCATGACGGCCACCTGGCGCTCGTTGAGGAGTGCCGGCGTACCTGTGATGTTGTGGTCGTCAGCATCTTTGTGAACCCGAAGCAATTCGGACCTGCCGAGGACCTCGACCGTTATCCAAAGGATCTTCGACGGGATAAGCGTCTTCTCGCACGATACGGCTGCGATCTGATCTTCGTCCCCTCTGTGCGGGAGGTCTATCCGCGGGACTTCGGGACGTCGGTGGGTGTCGACGATCTACGGGGCAAGCTCTGCGGTTTGACGAGACCGGACCATTTTGACGGCGTGTGTGTGGTTGTACTTAAACTGTTGCTGGCCGTCATGCCTGATAAGGCTTTCTTCGGTGAGAAAGACTACCAGCAGCTGGTGATCATTAAGCGGATGGTCGGTGATCTCGGGCTCCCCGTGGAGATCGTCGGTGTGACGACCGTACGGGACAAGGACGGTTTGGCTCTGAGTTCCCGGAATGCATACCTTTCGGAGGAAGAGAGAGGGATTGCCACTTCACTTTTCAGGTCGCTTGAGCTTGCCAGACTGCTCGTCGCAAGCGGAGAACGCCGTTCCCATGTGATCAAAGACCGCATCATGTCGCTCCTGGTGGATAGCGGGGTCACAAAGGTCGAGTATGCCGCCGTCGTCGATCCCGTCTCACTTGATGACATCCGCTATGTTGATTCCGAAGCACGGATCGCTGTTGCCGCTCTGGTCGGGCGGGCCCGGTTGATAGACAATATCGCCGTGGACTCACGCGTTGGCCGCCGTTCGCGGGGCCGCCAGAAGCGCGGCACCGTATGCGTGATACTCGCTGCAGGCGAGGGGAAGCGGATGAAATCGCCGAGACCGAAACTACTCCATGAGATAGGTGGAGTGCCGATGGTCGAACACGTGGTTCGAGCCTCGAGGGCCGCGGGGGTAAAGGATGTTTTCGCGATAGTCGGCCACAAGAGCGAGAAACTCCAACCGCTTATGAAGAAGCTGCGGGTAGGTACGGTAAGACAGGACGTCCAGAGAGGCACAGGCCACGCGGTACTGCAGGTCTATCCTCTGCTTGCGGGTTTTTCCGGGGACATCCTGGTGCTTTCGGGTGACGTTCCGCTCGTACGGGCGTCGACGGTGAAACGGCTGCTCGCCCAGCACGCCAGGCACAGCAACGCCATCACTTTTGCAACGGTATCGGTACCCGATGCACGCGGCTACGGTCGGATCGTGAGGAATCAGAAGGGGGCGTTTGTAAAGATCGTGGAGGAGCGTGATGCCGACAGGGAGGTGCGGAAGATCAGTGAGATAAACGTCGGCCTCTATTGCTTCAAGGCGGGACCTCTGTTTGATTCACTTCTCACTCTGACGGCAAGCAATGTCCAGATGGAGTACTATCTGCCGGATTCGATACAGTCCATCAGGTCTCGAGGGGGACGCGTCGAAGCGGTTCTGATCGATGATCACACCGAGGGATTCGGGGTTAACACTGCTGCGGAACTCAACGCGGTGAGGAAGATTTACTCCGGGAGACAGAAGAATGAAGATAATAAGCGCGGGTTGGAGAATGGAATACATAGAAAACGCCGACAGTAGCGACTGCATATTCTGCAAGAAGGTCGAATCCGATTCGGACAAGGACACCTTCATAGTGCGGCGAGGCAAACTCGCATATGTGATCATGAATCTGTATCCATATACGACCGGGCACCTTATGGTCGCACCTTACAGGCATACGAACTGTGTGAGCGATCTCTCCGAGGCTGAAGCGTGTGAGTTGATGGATCTCGTGGCGTGGAGCGAGAAGATCCTGAGACGCGCGCTCAATCCCGATGGCTTCAATATCGGTATGAACATAGGCAAGTGTGCGGGTGCAGGCTTTCCCGGCCATGTTCATATGCACATAGTCCCTCGCTGGGAAGGGGACTCCAATTTCATGCCCGTTCTGTCCGAGGTAAAGGTGATGCCGGAGACCCTGGCAGACACCTACAGCAAGATCCTCGAGGCCGGGAACGGGCTCGATTCAGACCGATGACATGGGCTCTGGTCAAAGCGGTGATGCTGGGCCTTGCGATAATTGTGATCTATTTCGCCTGGACAACCCTGTCACAGACGGGGAGCCAGGGGAGCGTGTGCGAGGTCCCGATCGTTGTTGAGGTCTTAAACGGTTGTGGTGTTGGGGGCATAGCCCGTGAAGTCGGCGAGGTACTCGTCGATCAGGGTTGCGACGTCATGTTTGTCGGTAACGCGGATGACTTCGACCACCGGGAGACACTCGTCGTGGACCGGTCGGGGGACAGAAGCAAAGCTCATACGGTCGCCTCCGTACTGCCGGGAAGCGGCGTTATCTACCAGGTAAGCAGCGCGTTCTTTGTGGATGTGACGGTCGTGGTCGGGAACGATCTGGCCGGAGGGATCAGATAAGATGTTCAGTGGTATAGGCGGTTCGGAGATACTCCTTGTTGTCCTTGTTGTACTCATCCTCTTTGGGTCGAAGCGTATTCCGGAGTTCGCCCGCGCGCTGGGCAAGGCCACCCGGGAGATAAGAAAGGCCGTCAAGCAGATAAAAGACGAGATCGATAAGAACACCTCGATCGACCCGCCCGACAGCGGCTCCAACCGGGCCGGCTGATCCTCCCAACCCTCAGACATGCACGATTTCCTGACGGTCGCCCACGAGGTGCTTCTATTTCCTCATGCTCAGATTCGCTGCAAAGGATTCTTTGGCGGCGATGTCGGGCTGGATCAATATGTAGGGGTGAGGCTGCGATAGTCCTCGATCTCGGTGGCACCTCTTAAGCCCATATACCAGGTTCCCATGAATGCCTGCTGCTTGGTATTGAGAAGCGACATCTTGATACTCTGGAAATTGGTCTCGAATCGGTCCTCATCAATACCCTGCAGCTCGTCTACGCGGATAACGTAGAAGACACCTCCCTGCTCGAGCACATCGCTGGTCGCCGAAGGGCTGAGCGTGAAAGCCTGCGCGATTACGGCATTAGCGCTTCCGATACCCGGAACCTGGGACATTCTCGTGAAGGGTTGTGACTGTCTTATCTCGAGACCATGGCCTGCGGCTGCCTGCTCAAGAGTCCCGCCCCGGGAGAGGTCACCGACCACACCGGAGGCGATCTCCTGTGCAATCTGGCGCTTCCGGTCAAAGGAATACGACTGGGTGACATTGTCACGTATCTCTTCAAGGGGGGGGATACGTGAGGTGATTATGTCCACCACCTGGAAGATATAGAATGAATTCGACCCCTCAAAAGGACCGATCACGGCATCCTGCGTTGCTTCGAATACACGGTCCGCCTTGGAACGATCGATCCCATACATCATAGACAGCTGGTCAGGCACCAGCTCCTCGGACTCAGCGAATTCATACGCATTCTCGGCAGCGGTCTCTTCAACGCCTTTGCGCTCTGCCGCCTCTGCGAGTTCGGCGGCCTGAGCACCCACCTGATCTATGGTGAGTGGGCTTGCCTCAAGCCTCGAGAGGATATAGGACAAATTCCGTTCCTCAGCTCCATCAACCTCACGGGTCTCGTCCAGCTTGAGGAGATGGAAACCCTGATCGGTCTTTATGATGTCGCTCATCTGCCCGGGCTCTAAAATGAAGGCGACGGAATCAAGGACTGCCGGCAACCTGCCCCTGCCTATCCAGCCAAGATCGCCCCCTGCGGCCGCGGTTCTGGAATCATCGGAATACTCGGCGGCTATCTCAGTGAAAAGCTCCCCTGCATCCACCAGATCATGTGCTTCCTCGATCTTTTCCCTGGCGTATCTCTCATCCTCCGCACTTGGCTGCTTCAGGAGCTCGATGTAGGCCACCTTCCGTTTCTCGGGTATTCTGAAGTCTTCCATACGGCCGGAGTAGAACGATTCCAGCTCGGTCTCCGTGGGGTCAGGAATCGATTCTCTAACATCGGTTCCCGGATTCACCATCACATAGGAGATTGTAACCTGTTCTTCGAGCATCCTTGACAGCTGCCGGATCTCCTGATCCGTGACCCTGACACTCGAACCTATGAACTCCTGGAGTTTCTGGAGCGGTAGCGTTGCTCTTATGTAGGTCTCAAGAAAGCTGAAGTCATAAGCGGGGTCTTCCAGAGCCGCTATATACTTCGAGTGGTCGTACACGCTGTCGGTCAGGAAGATTGGCTGGGTCCTTATGAATACGGGCGGATTGGTCTGAAGTTCCATGAGGACTTCTTCATCGGTGGCAATGAAGTTATGTTTGTTGGCCTCTTTCCAGAGAAGATGCTGCTGGACCAAGGTCTCCCAGGCCCTGTCAGCCAGGTTTCTCTCCTCCTGCATCCCGGGTCTCTGGCCCTGAGACTCGTAGTAGGCGGACCGCTGATTCATGACTTCACTACGGTATTCTTCAACGGTTATACGATCACGGCCAACTCTGCCGATGTAGCCGGCCTCGGGTCCGCCCGATCTTCTGAGGTTCATGCCCCAGACCACGAATATCAAACCGACAAAGGCAACGATAACTAGCCAGAGTATTATCTTTGTATTCTGTCTCAGCTGTGCAAGCATTGCTCCGTTCCTCCCTGATGGTGAATTGACTCAAAGCATACTAACAACTCGGCCCCCGCACTACAAGCGCTTTTTCCTCACCGCCTCGAGTGGAAAGCCGGCCAGGCCTTCGGGACGCAAGCGAATGCCTTTCCTGAGCAAGGCGGGCCGGAGGCAAGCCGGCAATCAGAACGTTTACTTTCAAGACCTGACCCCGAGGGGGTGGGTTGACAGGGTGGGCCGCGTGGTGGTACATTGGGGTGGCTGCTGGAGGAACATGGGATTAAGTGCACCTGCAAGAGTCGGCCTGCTGTTTCTTCTGATCTCTGTCTGCCTGTCAACATCTGCTCTTACCGGACGGTTGAGTAGGCCCCTTACGGTCGACATCTGCCCTACATCGTCATTCGGGAGTTATCGTGACGGTCACCTGCATGCGGGTATCGACTTCTCAACAGGCGGAGTAACCGGGGTTCCCGTTCTCGCGGTCGACACGTGCTGGGTGTGGAGGATTCGCATCTGGAACGGGGGCTATGGCAAGGCTCTGTATGCGCAGTTGAGTGATGGCAAGATGGTGGTCTACGGACATCTCTCCCGGTACGCGCCCCGGATCGAGGCTTCGGTCGAAAGGGAGCAGGATCTGAGAGGCGCATACGCTGTAGAAATGTACTTCGAGCCCAATGTGTTCAAGTTTCTCCCGGGTGATACCCTGGGCTTTAGCGGGGACACCGGCTCGGGACCCCCACACCTCCACTTCGAGCTGCGTTCGGGCCGCCATGACCACAATAAGCTCAAT
>JALGZP010000010.1:0-46091 GCA_025774845.1 bacterium | reverse complement strand
TCAATCCCGCTCCCGGATACATGGATCTATCCGAGAGTTTCTCACCCGAGATCAGAACGCTGCTGTTCACCCCGCTTGATGCCGGAGGCACCGTCAATGGGAGTCATGAACCGGTTGCCTTATCGTGTAAGACCGCGCTGGATACCGTGATGATCAGCGGCCCGTTTGGTGTGAGTGTTTCCGCGATCGACCGGGTCCAGTGCAGCCGGACGCTCACGCCTGTCCTCTACGAGGCTTGGATCGACGATGTACCGCTGTGGCGACTCGATCTCGACCGGTTTCCGTTTTCCAAGGGCCATTTCATCGGGTCGATATACCATTCGGTCGCCGGGAAGCGGTTCGTGAGGCTCTTCGACCCCTACGGGCTTGATTTCAGCGGTTTCACACTTAGTGCGGACGATACAGCACCCCTCGGCCAGAATCTCACCGGGGGTCCGCACAACCTGCGTATACATGTTGCGGACGCTTGGGGTAACTCCGATTGGATCGGTGTGCCCTTCTATTATGGCGTAACACCCGAGTTCGTGTCATATAGCCTCGAGGGGGACAGTTCCGGTGTCGATGTGGTGATGGTTCCTGAGCCGGCAGACTGCGTGGTCGAGTTTGCGGTGCGTGGCCCGGCAGGCGCATGGGAGGATGTCTATGTGCCCGTGACAGGCGGCGAATACGGGCGCCGGATTCCGTGGTTAGATCCTCATAGCGAGGTTCGCTGTACGCTCACCGGTCGAGGTGGCTTCAAAAGGTCCTGCATCCTCGCCGCTGGGGGAGTGCATCCGGTCGACTCAGTCAGTATCGAGACGGTGCTCCATCCCGAATACCTCGAGATATATGCCCGCCCGGAGGCTACGCCCAGCTCGCTCCCGGTGGTCCGCATCTATGAGGGCAGCAGTTTTGAGACCGTGGTCTTTCAGCCTGATGGAGACAATCTCTTCAGAGCCGCCTACCATCCGGCAGGGACGGACCAGGTGATTCACCTCAAGGCGGCATTTGAATTCGGTGCTGAGAAGGTGGAGAGGACCCAGGGGTTCGCGATCGGCCGGATTGTGTCCGGCAGTCGAATCTGGCTTCTCGGTGACAGGTATAAGGTCAGGCTGAGTGCTCCGGCCGGGTACGCTTCAAGCACACTCGTCAGACTGTCCGAAACCGGCAGTTCGAGCTACGAAGCTTTTGGAGAGAGCCTCGGCCGCATCTTCCTCGAGCCTGCCGGTGTTTTCTTCAACGACAGGGTGGAGGTTCTGGTTGTATCGAAGGAGGGGGATTGCACCTCCAGTTATGGTGCTTATGCGCAGCTGGGAAAGAGCACTTCGTTTCTCGGCCGGTTCGACTCAACGGGAGTTGCATCCGTCAAACTCCGGACGCTTGAATCCATTGTTGTTCTTGCGGATGAGGAACCACCCTCGATCAGGTGGACCGGACGGCTGCGGAGAAGAGCAAGTGACGGCAAAGGAGTCTTCAGCGCGAAGATCGGGGACGGCGGTTCGGGTCTGGACTCAGGCTCGCTCAAGGGCTACATCGATGGTGATGTCGCGATCGTAAGCTATGATCCCGACACCGGCCGGGTCAGTGGACGGTCGAGAAAGCCCTTGAAGTATGGCATGCATGAGATTAGGCTTGAGGTCAAAGACAGAATGGGGAATTCCGCCACCAGCGAGACTGCCAGAGAACTCGCAAGGTAGGTAACCGCCTTGAAGTACTCAGACTTCGTTCACCTTCACGTTCACTCTGACTATAGCCTGCTGGACGGCGCCGGTAAGATCTCCCGCTACGTCGACCGGGCCATCCACTTCAATATGCCCGCGCTTGCGCTGACCGACCACGGCTGCATGTTCGGAGCAGTTTCCTTCTATAAGTATGCCCGCAAGTCCGGGATAAAACCCATAGTCGGATGTGAAGTGTACGTGGCGAGGGGTAGCAGGTTTGACAGAAAGCCTACCGGCCGGGGCGTGTGGGACACCTCGAACCACCTGATCCTGCTTGCCAAGGATGGTGAGGGTTACGGCAATCTGATGGCGCTCTCCTCAAAGGGCTATACGGAAGGTTTCTACTACAAGCCGCGTGTTGATATGGATCTCCTGGGCGAGCACAGCAAGGGACTGGTGGCCCTTACGGGGTGTCTCAAGGGCGCTGTCGGTGAGGAGATGATCGGCGCGAATCTTGATGGGGCCAGATCGAGGGTCGGACGGTTCGTCGACATCTTCGGCAAAGGAAATGTCTACGTCGAGGTCCAGAAGCACGGGCTTGCCGAGGAAGACACAATCATAAAGGGTGTGCTGAAGATCAAGGACGAGCTCGGTATCCCGGTAGTTGCAACCAATGATTGCCATTATGTCGTGAAAGAGGACGCCCGGGCCCAGGACATCCTGCTTTGTCTCCAGACCGGGCGGGATCTCGATGATCCCAACCGGCTCAAGTTTGCCAATGACGAGTTCTATTTCAAGAGCCCGGACGAGATGAGAGATCTCTTCGCGGAGCTCCCCGACGCGGTGACCAACACGGTCGAAGTCGCTGAGAAGTGCAATCTTGATCTTGAACTCGGTAAGATCAGACTCCCCAACTTCCCGATTCCCGAGGGATTCACCGATGCCAACAACTATCTCCGCCACCTGGCACGGCAGGGTCTTGAGGGTAGATACCCGGGCGAGCACCGGGAAGCGATGGAACGTCTTGAGTACGAGCTTCGCATTATCGAACAGATGAACTACTCAAGCTACTTCCTGATCATAAAGGATCTTGTCGATGCCGCACGGGAGATGGGTATCCCGGTAGGTCCCGGCAGGGGCTCGGCAGCCGGGAGCCTGGTTTCATACTGCCTGAACATAACCGACATCGATCCCCTGAAATTCGGTCTTCTCTTTGAGCGCTTCTTGAATCCCGAGCGAATAAGCATGCCGGACATAGACATAGACTTCTGTGACAAGCGCCGGCCGGAGGTCATCGACTATGTCATGCAGAAGTACGGGAAGGACAGCGTCGCACAGATAATCACCTTCGGCACGATGGCGGCGCGGGCAGCGATAAGGGACGTGGGCAGGGTGCTCAAGGTCCCCATACCGGACGTCGACAGAATAGCCAAGTTGGTGCCCGCCGAACCGGGTGTCACGATCGACTCTGCGCTCGACCGGGTATCCGATTTCAAGCAGGCGGCGACCAGTGAGAATTTCAAGGAACTGATAGAGATGGCCAAGCGGCTGGAAGGTCTTGCGAGGCACGCGTCCACGCATGCCGCCGGAGTGCTCATCACCCCGGGTAACCTGATCGACTATGTACCGCTTTACCGGGGAGCAAAGGGCGAGATCGTGACCCAGTACGACATGAACTCGATCGAGAGCGTCGGTCTTCTCAAGATGGATTTTCTGGGGCTCACGACATTGAGCATCATGGACGGTACGCTTGGGATGATCAAGAAGGAGCATGACGTCGATATCAAGATGGATGAGATCGGCCTGGATGACAAGGACGTCTACAGGATGCTGAGCGAGGGCCAGACCGTCGGTGTGTTCCAGCTTGAAAGCAGCGGGATGAGGGATCTCCTGAGGCGTATACGGCCTGAGCGCTTCGAGGACATAGTCGCGATAAACGCTCTCCACAGACCCGGTCCTCTGGGAAGCGAGATGGTGGAGCTCTTCATAAAGCGAAAGCGGGGGCAGAGGAAAATAGACTACGAGGATCCGCTCCTCGAGCCCATTTTGAAGGACACCTACGGGGTGATCCTCTACCAGGAGCAGGTTATAGAGATCGCAAGCAAACTCGCCGGCTTCACAAAGGGCCAGGCCGACATCCTCAGAAGAGCGATGGGCAAGAAAGAACCGGAGGTGATGGACCAGCAGCGCCGGAATTTTGTGAAGGGTGCCATGGCGAACGGGCTCTCTGAGAAGGTCGCCGAGCGGATCTTTAGCAACATAGCTTACTTCGCGGGGTATGGCTTCAACAAATCCCACAGTGCCGCATACGCGCTGCTCTCGTATCAGACCGCTTATCTCAAGGTCAAGTATCCGACGGAGTTCATGGCGGCCTGTCTGTCAAGCGAGATGGGTAACACCGACAGGATAGTGATCCTGCTTGACGAGTGCAGACACCTCGGCATACGCGTACTGCCACCCGACATAAACCAGAGTGAGGCCGACTTCACCGTGACTCCCGAGGGCATACGTTTCGGGCTTGCTGCGGTCAAGAATGTCGGCCGATCGGCAATCGATATCATCGTCAAAGCGAGGGAGGATGGCGGGCCCTTCACGACCATATTCGAACTCTGCGACAGGACGGATCTTAAGAGTGTGAACAAGCGCGTGCTTGAAAGCCTGATATTCGCGGGTGCGCTTGATTCCATGGCGGGCCACAGGGCTCAGCTACTCGCGGGTGTGGAAGCCGCGATGGCCGTGGGTCAGAAACTCCAGCGGGATCGGAACACCGGGCAGACCTCGCTCCTTAAGGTACTCGAGACCCAGGGAGAGCAAAACGGAATTTCAAGGCAATTGCCTTACGCCGACGAGTGGTCACTGATGGAGAAACTCGGTCACGAGCGGGATGTCCTGGGTTTCTATTCCTCCGGGCATCCGCTATCAAGACACAGACGTGAAATCGACGCCTTCACAACGACCTCGATCGCCGAGGCGAAGCGGATGAAGGACGGCAAACAGGTGGTCGTCGCGGGAGTAATCAGTGGGAAGAGGATTCACCTGTCCAGAGACGGGAAGAAGATAGGTTTTGTCTCGCTTGAGGACCTGACCGGTCAGATAGAGTCGGTGTTCTTCGCTGATACGCTGAAGGCGGCCGGTGAGAGTCTCATAGAGGGGCTTATGGTGATCGTATTCGGTGCCGTCTCCTACCGGAACGAAGACCAGCCCAAGATACGTGTCAATGACTTCGTCGATCTGGAATCGTCGATCGAGGCACTTACGGGCAAATTGGAGATCGACGTCGAGGGCAAGAAGATCACCGAGAGCGCCCTTGAGATCCTCAAAGGTATGCTTGAGTCCAATCCGGGTTCCGCGCCGGTCTCACTCGTGGTGCTGAGCGAGCAGGTAGGCGATGTCGTGCTGCAGATGCCGAAGGCACGTGTCAAGCCAACCTCAGACCTGATCACAGCACTCGACGGTATAGAGGGTGTGACCAATGTCAGGCTGATCCCTAAGCCACGCCGCGGCAGGAGGTTCCGATAGGCTGTTGACGGGGTTACCGGATTCTGGTAGCCTGTGGCTTGTTCATGAAGCCAAGGAGGATCGAAGTGGACCGCAAGGTGATCATTCTCGCCGTCATGCTTGTTCTTGCCGCGTCAAATGTGCTCCATGCTCAACCGGAGACCGGGAATCCCGCGCCTGTAGGGCTCCAGTCACAGCCTGTCAGGATCGTTGACTTCCCCACGGCAGGGCTTCTCCCGAGAAGCGGGTTTCGTATCGAGACCGACATCTATGCGGATGGCGGCCTGCTCCTCAGCCTGAGCGTTGGATTTGCCCGCTATTTCAGTTTCGGCATATCCTACGGCGGCTACAATGTGATCGGACGCGACGATCCCGTCATGAATCCCGAACCCGCGGTACACCTCAAGGCAAGGCTGGTTGAGGAGTCATATCTCTCCCCGGCGATTGCGATAGGGTTTGACTCTCAGGGTTACGGGGAATTCCTGGATGATAAGGCCAAGTATGGCGAGGAGCGGTATCTCGTGAAGTCGAGGGGGGTCTTCGCCGTTGCCAGCAAGAACTGGGAGCTGCTGGGAGCGCTTTCACTTCACGGGGGCTTAAGCTACTCGCTTGAAAACACAGCCGACAATGACATCACGGTCTTCGTGGGTCTGATCAAGTCATTCGGCGGCTTCATTGACATGCGGGCCGAATACGACGTGGCAACCAATGATAACGAGGGCAATTGGGAGATCGTTGAGGATCGCGGTTTTCTTAATGCTTCCATAGTCTGGCATGTAAACGAGAGCTTCGCACTTTCGCTCGAGGTCAGGGACGTTTCCGCAAAGGATGGGCTGTCGCAAGACGGTGTTGAGGACATGCGGAAGTGGAACAGGGGCCTGAGCATTGTGTACTATGGGTTCTTGTAGGGATGGGACGGATGGAATCCTGGCTTGATTTCGAAAAGCCGCTTCTGGAGCTGGAGCAGCAGATCAGGGATCTTAAGTCCCTGGCCGACGCAGGGCACCCGGAGATAGCCGAACAGGTCGCCAAGCTCGAGCGGATCGCGGACAAGAAGCGGCGCGAGACCTATGAAAAGCTCACCCGGTGGGAACGCGTCCAGCTGGCCAGGCACCCGCTGCGGCCTTACTGCAATGACTATATCAACATGATCACCTCTGACTTTGTCGAACTCCATGGTGACAGGCTCTACGGCGAGGACAAGGCCGTGGTCGGCGGGCTTGCGGTCATCGACGGGCACAAGGTGGTCATAATCGGGCAGCAGAAGGGGCGCGACACAAAGGAGAACCTGGTGAGGAACTTCGGTATGCCGCACCCCGAGGGTTACCGGAAGGCCCTGAGACTTATGAAAATGGCCGCGAAGTTCGGGAAGCCGATCCTGACCCTTGTCGATACACCCGGCGCCTTTCCCGGTATCGGTGCGGAAGAGAGAGGGCAGGCCGAAGCCATAGCCAGGAACCTTCTCGAGATGGCGAGGTTACCTGTACCGATTCTTGTCATCATAATAGGTGAGGGTGGTAGTGGAGGGGCACTGGGGATCGGAGTGGGCGACATAGTACTGATGATGGAATATGCCATATACTCGGTGATCTCCCCGGAGGGATGTGCCGCCATACTCTGGGGGGACAGGGGTAAGGCTCAGCAGGCAGCCGAGGCACTTCGTTTGACTGCGCCTGATCTTCTTCAGTTGGGAGTTGTCGACGGGATGGTCCCCGAGCCGGTGGGGGGTGCTCATCGTGACCCCCGTGTGGCCGCCGATGCGCTCAAGAGGTGCATTTCGGAGAATCTTGAGATCCTGACCGGGACACCGGTGACGGAACTGCTCGACAGGAGGCTGGATAAATACTCAGGGATGGGCATGTTTACGGAGTGATTATGGGCTTGACCAAAGCACGGTATTCTGTTAGATTCAAAGTGGTTCCGGCTCCCCGCATAATGGAGGGGAGAGTTGGCTAATTGGGGTATCCAGCCGGGCGTGTTTCTATGCCCGGGTTTTTTTCACCCGGGGGGAATTCTATGGCTCTAGATGAGAAGATTCTCCGGATTCTCGTGTGTCCCAAGTGCAAGGGCGGGCTTGAATACGACCGGGATAAGTCAAGGCTGGTATGCGGGAGCTGCAAGCTGGCATATCCTGTCAAGGATGACATACCCGTTATGCTGGAACAGGAGGCGGAGAGGGTGGAGTAGCAATGTGTTCAGTCGTGCATGTTGCTGCCGGGGCACTGATCGGCAGCTTCTTAGACAGTCGTCTGTCCGCATTTGCCGTGGGTTTCGTGGCTCACATCCCTCTTGACGCGGTTCCTCATATCGATTTCGAGGATTTTCGCGTGGATGCTGTAATGACGCTTGCGTTGTTGGGGGGAGTCCTGGTGGTTTCGGGCTTCTCGCCTGTTTTCCTGGGAGCCCTCGGAGCCGTCCTCCCGGATTTCGAGAACCTGCTCTGGAAACTGGGTATCATCCCTGAGCGGAGCAAGATCTTTCCCACTCACTCAGGACTGATAAAGCACGGCAGGGCGTTGGGAGGCCAGGGTCGCGCAGGGGAGATCGTCATGTCGGCGTTTTCCGTGGCGTTGGTGGTGGTTGCGGTACTGGTAGCCGGAGGACGGAATTGAGAACCAGGCTTGTGTACGGGATAGGGTTGCTGCTCCTCGTGGCGATCCCGGTTGGCCGGCTCTGGAGCTCACCGGAGGTGGTGAGTGCCGGCGATTCACACCTTGAGCTCCTGTTTGAAATCAGCCGTATCGAGGAGGTCTTTGGTGATGAGGGACAGTGGTCGGGTGTTGAGATCCCCGGATTTATCTCCGTGTGCGGTGACAGCGCGGGCTTTTCGGCCCCCGCAAGGGCATACCTCATAGCGGTTCCCGTCGACGCTAATGTAACGTATCATATAAGCGATGTAAACTCTTATAGTATAGAGAATTATGCCATCTCGTCCTTGAAAGACAGACTGGGTGACGAGATCGCGGATATACCCGGCCGGGCGGCCGAGATCACGGCTGACGGCTATTTCAGGGACCAGCGCATAGTCGCGCTCAGGATCGCCCCTCTTGTGTATGACAGGCAGTCCGGCGCTATGAAAATCTACACACGTCTCAGGGTGGCCATCGATTTCGGTGACGAGCGGGCCCCGCCGAGGTACGCGCGGCCGGCCGTGGCATCCCGTGACGACAGACACGAAGCCGCCTATCGTGCAGGTCTCCTCAACTACGAGCAGGGCAGGATGTGGCGACGGAGGCCTGAACCAGGGCTCCGGCAGGGTGATTACTTTACCGATGCTCCAAACTCGATGTGGATAAAGATCCTGGTGGAATCGACCGGGGTCTACTGCGTGACCGGCCGGGACCTCACCGACATCGGAGCCGGTATCGGAGGCATCGATCCGAGTACGCTTCGGCTATACGGCGGGGGCGGGCTTCCGCTTATTGAGAGCCTCGCCGAGACGAATCCCATCTGGATGAGATCCGTTCCCGTTAAGATCGCTGATGGTGGTGACGGGAGTTTCGGTAGTGGCGACAGCATTCTCTTCTACGGCCTGGGTTTGAGTGACTGGGCCGATCTCTACGATAAGGACAGGGCGAATGACGTCTACTACGAGAGCTTCGTTGCGACCTCCAACTGTTACTGGTTGACCTGGGGTGGGACCTTCAGCGAAGAGCCGGGCCGGATGGAAACTGTCCTGATGCCCGAATGTGACGGTTGTTCTCCCTATGAGCCGGAGTCGTTTTACGAACGCGTGCACATGGAACAGGACGTGTTCGTCAACTTCGGTGTCCGTGCGGATGACGGCTGGTACTGGCGGCGTCTGAGAGTCGACAGCCCTACTTTCTTCCAGATTGATACACCCTTCCCGGATACCGACAGGAAGGCGGGCGTCAAAATACGTATAGCCGACTGGTACTCACTCGAAACCGGCGATGCGTGTATAAACTCTTTCTATAGACTGATCGTTGAACTCAACGGCCGGCCGGCGATAGTGGACACGACCTGGCGCACCTCCTCGTCGACCCGCAGAGTCGTGGATATCAGTGCAGAAACAACCCGTCTTACGGCTACTCCGACGCAACTGCTGAGAATGGAAACGCCCTCGGACCTACTACCGCCTTATGAAGAGGAAAGTGTCTGCGACCAGCTCTATGTGGCATGGCTGGAGTTTTACTACTGGAGGAAGTTTACCGCCGTGGGAGACGAGGTCTTCTTTCCCGCCCCGGATACCACAGACACTGTGGAATTCAATATCGACGGATTCATTTCACCTTCAGTGTATGTCTTCGATGTGACCGACCAGTTCAGCGTAAAGGAGCTCCTGGGTGCGGAGAACACGACCGGTGAGGGCTTTGCCACAAACACCTTCACGGTGCGTGATACCACCCGCAAGGGGGTACCGCGGCGCTACGCGGTCGTCTCACCGGGTGCGCTCCGGAAGGCCGTGGATATCAGTCAGGCCGAGATCGCCGACATCCGCAATGCCCCTGGTGCGCCCTACTGTGTGGTGACACACGAAGACCTGCTTGATGCAGCGACAACCATCTCTGATTTCCATGATGGTGAAGTGGTGACGACCGGGCAGATCTTCGATGAGTTTGGCTGGGGTGTTCCCGACGTGACCGCGATTAGAGATTTCTTAAGGTGGAGGTATGAACACGGTTCGCTGGCTTGGGTACTGCTTCTTGGAGATGCCAGCTGGGACTATAAGAGTTACATACAGGATGCCCCTTATCCGAATTATGTACCGTCCTATGAACGCAGGTATCTGCCGCCGTTTGGAAACCCGTACAACACCGATGACTGGTTCGCCTACCTGGCGCCGGTCCGGGAGGACAGCATTGCCGACTATCCGACGGTCGGGATCTCGCGCCTTCCTGCCGCGTCCCCGGAGGAGGCGGAGCTCCTGGTTTCAAAGCAGATCAGTTATGCTTCGAATCCTGAGTGCGGGCCGTGGCAGAACAGGGTGATCCTCGTCGCCGATGATGACCACGTAGCCACAGGTTGTGAGCAGGGTAGTCCCCATATCAGGAATGTTGAGCAGCTGAGCGACGAGGGCTTCCCGCGTGTGTTTGACCACATAAAGATCTACTTGACCGAATACCCTATGGATACCGGTGAACTCAAACCGGGAGCAAGGGCCGACTTTCTTAAACATCTGAATCGGGGTGCTCTGATCACGAATTTCGTGGGTCACGGGGATCAGTTCAGGTGGACCCAGGAAGAGGTCTTTAACCCCGCTTCCGTCGATCTCGTAGAGACGGGCAGGCGGGAGACTTTCCTGATTGCGGCAAGCTGTAATGTCAGCAAGTTTGACGAGCCTCAGTCCTCATCAGTCGCAGAGAACCTGCTCCGGCGCGCCGGAGGCGGCACCATCGGATCGCTTGCGTCTACACACCTGGCGTTCCCGAGGCCCAACCAGCTGCTCAATCTGAATGTCATCCAACAGATGTTTCCCTCCGGAGATAAGGACCCCACTGTTCCGATCGCAGACGCGGTGGCCCTGGGGAAGTTGTTGACGATGGCGACCACATCGGACCGGAGGAGCTTCTGGATGAACAACGAGATCTATGCGCTCTTCGGCGATCCTTTGCAGGAACTGGCTACACCGCTCCTTGATGTCGTTTTTGAGACCGCGGTGCCTGATACGCTCTTGAGAAAGAATGCCTACGATTTCCAGGCGAGTATTCATGACCTGGACGGCATCGTGGCATGGTCCGGTGTCCGTGCGGATATATGTGTCCGTGAGGCTGAGGACACAAGCGGATACCAGAGCTGCAACCCTCTGCTCTTTATAGATTACGATCTTCCCGGTCTTGAAATATTCAGGGGCAGGTCGGATGTTCAAGGCGGCGCATTTGATTCCAGGTTCTTCATGGCGGCCAGTGCCCGCCAGGGCGGAGCGGCCGCGGTGAGATGTTTTGCCACGGACGGGATTACTTCCGCTTCGGGCATACTTGACAGCCTGATGATAAGTGGTGAGGGTGTCTCGGAGGATGATGACGGTCCCGGTATCGAGCTCATCTTTGACGGTGAAGCCGTCGCACCTTTTGATACACTCGCCGTAGGGTCACGGGTGGACATCAGGCTTTCGGATGAAAGCGGTGTGGCGATAAAGGGTAAGTCGGAGTTTATTCCCTCAGTGTCGATAGCATATGATGATGTTGAGAGGGTGAACCTCGCGGAGAGTGTTCACGCTGTGGGTGGTGATTTCACGGAGTCGGAGGCCGCGTTCATTGTTCCTCCGCTTGCAGTCGGGGAGCACAAGTTGAGTGTCTCCGCCTTTGACAATCTCAACAACCTGACGACTGAAGACTACAACATATACGTCGGGTCACCGGTGAGCGGTGCGGCCAACACGGTCTATGCGTACCCCAATCCTGCACACGACGACTGCTATATTATCTGGGAATACGAAAACGATAACAGTATTGAGGTAGAGGTCATCGCGACGATATACACGGTGTCGGGAAGGGAGATCTGGACAGGGGCCGTCAAGGGACCGGATTCTCACTTCCAGCTGAGATGGGACGGCAGCGACATGGCGGGTGATGCTGTCGCAAACGGGGCCTATCTGGCCGTTGTAGAGGCTACTGCTCCGTCCGAGCCCGGTTTCAGCACCAGAGACACAATTGTACTGGTCCTAATACGATGATGGAGGTTAGTCGGAATGATGCGTAGGGTAATCTTTCTAGGATTGATGTTGGCTTTGCTTGCTTCTTCTGAAGTGCTGGCGGTCGGTGAGGCAGCTGCCCCGTCACTGATAATCTCACCGTCGGCGCGTGCATGGGGTTTGGGACAGTCATTCGTGGCGATTGCCGATGACGCGACCGCAATGTACTGGAATCCCGGCGGGCTCGGGTTCCTGGACGGGACACGTATGTCGATAACGCACAGTCAGCTGATCCCGATGCTTGCGGACGATGTCTACTTTGAATCGATCAATGTGTCACACGCCATCCCTGAGATCGGAACGCTGGGACTCAGTGCGGTCTACCTGACTTATGGTAAGTGGTGGGAGACGACTGCGGAAGGCATCCCTGTGCAGGAGCACACGAGCTATGAATTCGCGTTCGGCGGGTACTATGCTTTCAAACTGAACAGCAGGAACTCATTCGGTGTGGGACTCAAAATATCCCGCGTGTTCCTGGCTCCTGCGACGGCCCAGACGGGTGGAGTCGAGGGGGCGGGCTGGAGTTTCGCCGCCGACTTCGGACTCCTCGGGAGTGTCAATGACAGGATATCCTATGGTGCGGCACTTCAGAACCTCGGTCCTGACATGAGCTTCGTAAGCAAGGACGAGTCGGCGCCGCTACCCAGGACGCTGCGAACCGGTATTGCAGTCAAACCGATCTATGGTGAGGGCTATTCGCTACTGGTATCGATGGAGTTTGCAAAGACCCTGATCGGACTGCAAGAGATCTTCGAGAAGTGGAAGACGAGCGCGATCAGAAGAGATGCCACGCTAAACGGCGGGGCGGAGCTTATGATAGCGAATTTCGTGGCGCCGCGTCTGGGCTATATCTATGACCACGACGGCAAGATCGAGGGTTTCACTTACGGCTTTGGAGTAAGCGTACCCGTCGGTGGCGGACTCGATTTCGACTATGCGAGCGTACCCAAAGCCGAGGAGCTCGGAAGGGAGAGCAAGTTCTCCTTAAACTACAGACTCTAAGGAGTGTTATTTGTGAAGACAACTCTGACATTGATATTGATTCTGGTGTGGGTGGTGGCGGTCGGGGACCAGGTGTGGGCCGGGGTCTTCAAGGTCAGACCGCTTGATGAGAACGCTGAGTTCCAGAGCATCATGGACAAGCGGCTCAAGAGGTGGATAAACGCCCCGATCAAGGATGTACCCTCGACGAGGAACCTCCTCACCTCAAGGCAGAGGAAAGGCCCCATGGCCGCGGCCCAGGAGCTGCAGGATGTGCTTCGGATCTGTGCGATCCGGGTGGAGTTCGCACACGTCCCGGACCCGGCGGGGATCACGGGTGCCGGTGGGAGATTCGACCTCAGGGACTTGCGGGCAGAGATACCGATCGACCCGCCGCCTCATGACCGCAAGTACTTCTCCAAGCACATGGAAGCACTTGCCTACTACTATGACGCGATGTCCTACGGAAGTCTTAAGATAGAGGCGGAGGTCTTTCCGCTCGATAACGACTCGGCCTATGAGCTTCCCGACATAGGCGACTACAATCCCGAAGGCGGGGTATACACGTGGTCGCTTGACGGGCTTGAGCTTTTCTTCCGTGACGCGATCATCGTTGCCGACCAGGACCCTGAGCTTGATTTCCGCGACTTCGATGCCGTAGTGATTTTCCATGCCGGCTCGGACTGGCAGAACGATATCTACGGCGATACGCCATATGACATTCCCTCATTCTTCATATCCATCGGCGACAGTATTGCGGTGGAGGACGGCACACACTTCATAACCGATGCGAGCGTTGTCCCGGAAACGACGAGCCAGGATGACTTTTTCAACGGCATAAACGGGGTGATCGCACATGAGGTGGGCCATCAGCTCGGTCTTCCGGATCTTTACGATACTTACTCGGGCATGAGTGTGATCGGCTACTGGGATCTGATGGACTTTGGCTCAGGTGTCGGTGTCGTGGTCGAGGATGAGAGATCGGGCGAGGCATACTATGTATCCGGTATCCTGCCGGCTTCGATATCAGCATGGAGCAAGGTCGAACTCGGCTGGGCTATTCCCGATACGGTTGTAGGAGAGGGATCGTTCACGCTTGAGGCGATCGAGCTTCAGGGTGAATTCCCCAGCAGGGAAGTGCTTGCAGTACCTATCAATTCTTATGAGTACTATCTTATAGAGAACAGGCAGGCGGATCTGAACGGTAACGATTCCGCCTATGTGCTTACCGACCCCAGTGAAGACTCAACAGGTGTGATCATCGGACCGGCGGACGGTGACCAGAACCTCAGCTACGAATTCGACTTTGTGCTGCCGGGCAGTGGGCTTCTGATCTGGCACGTGGATGCTGCATGGGTCGACTGGCTCGGTCCATTCGATCTCATCAATGCGTTTCCCGAGCGACGGGGCGTAGCGCTTAAAGAGGCAGACGGTATCCCGGATCTGGGTGACTTCAATTCATTCTATTTTCTGGGCGGACCCGACGACCCATTCAGAAGCGGTAACAATGACAGGATGGCCGATGACACCTACCCCAACACCCGCTCAAACACCGGCTGTCACTCACATGTGGTGATCGATCAGATAGGCGATTCCGGGCTATCCATGGAACTCAATGTGTCGTATAGTTGGGGTAGACCCGGCTTCCCATATGCCCTGGGAGACTCTATGCGTTTTGGTGTGCCTTCACTACTCGTCTCCGACCTGGACGGCGACGGCAAGGCGGAGATACGTTCCGCACTCAAACGTGCATACTGGGACTCTGTGGGAGTGGTCTGGGAGCGGTCTCGAATAGATGCCTACGAGCTCGACGAAAGCGGTAATCCCGTGACAATCCCGGGCTGGCCGAAACGACCCCACGGGTCGCATCCCACGGAACTGGGGGCAGCGGATTTCGACGGTGACGGCATTGATGAAGTGATGTTCACGGACGAGACCGGGCATCTCTATGCCTACACGGCCGGTGGCTCGCCCTATTTCAACCTCGCCGACTGGCGAGGGGCCTTTTACCAGGTCGACGGTCGCGTAAACGGTATCATGGTTGCGTACGATCTTGGTGGGGACGGGCACGATGAGGCGATTGTCGCAACGGACTCCGCGTTGTATGTTTGCGGTGGCCCGCGAAGCAGTATTATGGTGGACGCTCGCCTGGAAGCAGGAGATGACGGGGGATTCAGCCAGCCGGTTGTATGTGATCTGTTTCCCGACTCGGCCGGCGCGGAAATTGTGTACTACAGACCGGGTGAGATCGAAGTGTATTCCTATGCGTCCGGGCGGGTGATTGCCAACTACCCGTTCTCCTGTGACCTGGATCCCGGGCACGTCTATCTGGCGGCCGCGGATCTTGACAGGGCCGGGGACCCGGCATACGAGATCATAGTCGTCGGTGACAACGGATGGGTTTGGGTTGTGGACAGTGAGGGACGAGAGCTGCCGGGGTGGGGCAGGAGAGTCTGCAGCGGCGTCGTGACACCTCCGGCTATCGCCGACGCAAACGGGGACGGCTACCTTGAGGTGATCCTGAACGACGACGAGTATCAGAGCTGGGTCGTGCTTCGAAGCGGGAGCCCGGCCGACGGATGGCCTAATTCACGCTATGGGTGCGCCCTGCCCGAGTGGGACGAGGAGTTCTACCCGGCGGACACGACGATATCGGTCCCGTCGCCGATCGCAAGCGATATAGATGGTGATGGTGCAATAGAAGTGATACAGGGTACACTGTTTGAGTGTATCACCGGGTGGGAGCCGGGGGGTAACAGGATAAGCGGTTTTCCGGTAACACTCGGAGGAGGGTGTTCGGCCACCGCGCTAGGTGATCTCGATGGGGATGGCAGGCTTGAGCTCGTTACCGGTGGCGGGGACGGTTCAGTCTATGCGTTCTTACATCCGGATGAGACCGATACGAGTCCCGCCCCATGGAAGACGGCGTATTTTGACTCAAGCAGGAACTGCGTCTATCCAATCGATAATATGCCCGATGCACCATTGCCGGGAAGCAGACTGCTTGTTAAGGGCAGTTTCCACGCGTTTCCCAACCCGGCAGGTGTTGCATACAACCGCGAGGGCGGTGGGAATCAAGTCAGTTTCCGGTTTGAGACCGACACCGGTGGTGCGGTGACGATAGAGATATTCGATGTAACCGGTACGGTTGTTAAGACCGTAAGATACGATGCCGCATCGGAGGTACCGAAAGTTACAGTCCCGGAGGTCGATATCAGCGACCTGGGAAGCGGACTCTATGTCTGCAGACTGAGTCTTGCGGGCAACGGTGCCCGGACCAGTGAGTTCTTCAAATTGGCCGTTAAGAGGTAGGAGGAAAGGCATGACACACCGGTTGAGCATCCTGCTAGTGGGGTTCGTCCTGCTGACGTTCGCGGCTCTCTCGAGTGTCCATGGCATGGACGGTGACTTTGATGTGAAGGCCAGGGCGAGTATTGGAAATATCACCGATGAAGGTGGGCAGGATGCACCGGTAGAGATTGGCGAGAGCATCAGTCTGCATAGGAAGTCGGTGGCCAAAGCTATGCTGTTGTCCGCCGTCATCCCGGGCCTCGGACAGGTTTACGTGGGGGGCAGGCGGGGTTACGTAAGCGGCGGTGTGATGGCTGCCGCCGATGTCTTCTCCATGTGGAGGTACTTCAGCAACACCGGCAGCGGAGATGACAAGAAGGGCGAGTATGAAGCCTGGGCCGAAGACCACTACAGCACGCAGCGCTTCACCCGGTACGTGCGCGATACCATCGCAGTCCACAGTGGCTACGGTGACTTCGGCTTCTGTACCGACCCCGGGATCTACGACAGTTCGAGTTGCTGGGAAGAGATCCACGTGGTATTCCCGCTCTCCGATGAGGGCAGCGGGGCGTTCTACGAGCAGATAGGTGCAGAGAACAGATATGTGTTTGGGTGGGATGACTGGAGTACAGGTGATGTGCAGTTCCCCGAGGAGCTCTGGGTTGACTGGGATCCCTACGGGACATTGCCTGAGGGAATCCCGCGAACCTCTGCAAACAGGACAGAGTATCAGGGCATGCGGGCTGAGGCGGATGATTTCTATGGCAAGGCCGATCGGTATGCATGGGTGATGGTAATAGGAAGAGTTGTCAGTATGGTCGACGCTGCGATCATGGCCAAGTTGAGAAACCGGAATTTTGCGAGTCTCGGTACGAATCCCCGGCTGACCTTCAAGGCCAAGATGGGCAGCAATCCCAATGTTAAGATCAGTCTAAAGATGAGGTTCTGATAGATGAGATATGCGCTTAAGATCTGTGTGATTATGGTAACCCTCCTGGGGTGTGTGGTGACAGGCTATTGCGATGGTGGTGATGGAGACAAGTCACTCGGAAGAGCGTTGCTTTATTCTTTTATGCTACCCGGTGCGGGCCAGCACTATCTCGGTAACCATGGCAGGGCTAAGATGATGTATGTGGCTGAAGCCGGAGTCTGGACGGCATTTGCGGGTTTCCGGATCCAGGGTGGTATGAGGGAGGACAAATACAAGGAGACGGCAAGGCTGTTTGCGGGGGTCGAGCATGATATCAATGATGACTATGCCCTGGCCCTGGCTCATTACGGCTCGAATGAACAGTACAATATAGATGTGATGCGTGAAGCGCGCTTCCTGTATCCCGATGACAGGCTGCGGCAGCTGGCCCACTTTGAGGAGAACGGCTACTTCGGGACCTACGCCTGGGAGTGGGACAGTCCCGAGAAGCGGCAGGAATTCACGGACACACGAACGTGGAGCCGCGAATCGTTCAGACGCGCCACGTTGACCACGGGGTTCGCCGTTTTGAACCGGGTGGTCAGCATGATAGACATCTATCTGACCTTTAAGCTCGCAGACCGTGGCGAGAGGTCCTCATATCCCAGTTTGAGGGTTGAGAAAAGAGCGCAGGACAGTTACAGGTTTTACCTTTCCACATCATTTTGATGTTACATCTACAGATAGTAAGACGTGTATCGTTTCTTGCGGTGGCGGTGTGTATCGGGACAGCCGGTTTGGCTTCCTGTTCTGAACCCGATACCCGCGGATCCGGCGAAATCTCGACGCGTCACCTGATGTCCATCCCATGTGAGGAACCCGGAAGCGGTTTCACCTTCGCACCACTCGGTCTGGACTTCGGTATGTTCGGCGAGCTGTACGTCATCGATTCGGACAACTCGAGGGTCTTTGTACTCCCGGATTCACTCGATGGTATCACGCTCTTCACAAGGTGCCCGGAGGAGTTCAGTGATTGCCAGCTGATAGACCTCGAGACCGGTAACGCCGCCGGCATTTACGTTTCTGAAAAGACCGGCGGATCGATCCTCGTCTTTGACCGCTGGGGCGAGTTTGTCTCCGCGAGGGAAGTCGGGGAAGGCCTTACGGGACTGGGTCTCGGGAAGCCGGAGCAGATCTACGCTGCCATGAGTATCGCGGGTACTATCCGCATCGTAGAACTCTCGGATGATAGTGAGCCCATTGAGGCTGTAGTCTCGAGTGGTGACGGCGGCACCTACCCGGTGGATTGCCTCGCAGGGAAACTCGGGAGCGTGTTTGTGACCGAGGCATTCTCGAAGCAGGTGCTGATGCTGAGTCCTCTTGGGAAGCCGCGTAAGGCACTCACCGGTTTCGATTTCAAAAGCCCGTTCGGGCTGACATCCTACCAGGAACGGTACGTGCTGGTTTCGGACTCAGAGCGTGCCATGATTGCATTGTTCTCCGCGGACGGCGGGTTCATAAGCTCATTCGGTGAGGGTTTGCTTGAGATGCCCACATTCATCGCTTGCCGGGACGACGGTGTTGTCTGTGTCGCCGATCCCGGAAGCAGGTCGATCGAGGTATTCAAAATTGAGTCATCCGCGCAGTAGTGTTTTCGGGGTGGTCCTGGCCGTAGCGCTTCTGGCCTTTACCGGGGTGCTGCACGCTGAGGGAGTCAGCGTATCCTGTCAACGTGAGGAAGTGCGCTGCGGGGATGAGTTGGGAGCGGGTGCGATCCACCTCGCCCGCCGGTTGATCATCGCCTCAAGCGACACCGTGTTTGCCGGTACGAGGATGCTGGCAAGAGGGACCGACTACCGGATGGATTACACCCGGGGCATCGTCCACATCCCGGACAGCCTCCGGTCTGAGGAATGTATCCGTATCAAGTACTCCGTTTTCCCGTTTCCGCTCAAGACCGACTACTGCCTGAGGGTGATCGATGAAGCTCCGGGTCCGGGTCCAGGGACGCGGAGGGCTGAGATCCAGCCGGAAAAGAAGGAAAAGGGTTATGACCTCAGGGCGTCCGGATCGAAGACCGTAAGCGTGGAGACCGGAACACTCACGGACATCAGCATAAACCAGTCACTGAATCTCTCGATAGGCGGGAAGATAGGTGAAGGGGTCGATGTTAAGGGTGTGCTGACTGACAAGGATATGTCGCTCAGCCGGAGTACGTCGACCAGCAAACTAAGGGACCTCGACAGGGTCTTTATGGAGGTCAGGTCCCCAGGGGCCTATGCCAGGGTCGGTGATCTCGAGATAGACGAATCTCCGGGAGAACTGCTCAGATTCAGAAGAACTATGACCGGCTTTTTCGCTGATGCGTCACACGGTTCCAAGGGTGTGGCTCTGTCGGGTGCCACCTCACGAAGCACCTACGAATCCGTTGTGATCCGGGGAAGCGAGGGCATAGCGGGTCCCTACATAGTTCAGGGTCCGGGTGGTGACAAGTCTAATATTGTCAGAAGCAGTGAGTCAGTCTGGCTTGACGGCAAACCCATGAAACGCGGCGACAACGCAGACTACACGATCGACTACCCATCGGCAGAGATCTACTTCAACGCCCGACATCTTATCAGAGACGGTGCGCGAATCGTGGTGGATTACGAATCTCCCGATCGTGACGGCAACAGGCAGTTCTACTTCGGACGGTCGAGTCTTGACATAGGAGAGCGGGCGTCCGTTGCCGTTAACTTCGTCAGGGAGACCGGTGCAAACCAGCCGGCGGAGCAGTTTACCGGCGAGCCCAATCTGCTTTCGAGCGGATCCGGGGACACCGGGGACTGGGTCGATGGTGGGAAGTTTGCGGGAACGGGTCGAGGCTCCTATATCCGTATCGAAAGCGACACGCTTTCCTACTATGAATACGTTGGCGAAGGCCTGGGTGACTACGACGTAACCTTCACGCCGGTTGGTGAGGGCAAAGGTACCTACAGCTATATCTACTCCGAGATCTGGGGCGCCAATGTCTATATTTACACCGGTACGGGCTCGTACCTGGACAAGGTGCGCGCGTCCCACCCGCTCGGTGCGAGGGTCTTCCACGTGGGTGCATCGGCCCGGCCGGCCGATTGGCTTGAGTTGACTTCTGAGGTGGCACAGTCAAAGGGACATACAAAGACCGGGGCGGGAGCCTGGGAGGAAGAGGAGGGGAGAGCCTATACCGTGGCCATCCAGGGCAGGTCGGAACTTCCCGATTATGGAGGGCGGAGTACAGGCTCGCTCGGTCTGAGTGCGAAGCGGCGGTCTGTGGGAAAAGCCTACATCGGTTTTGACAGACTCAGGAGACCCGATTTCCTGGAGGTCTGGGCCCAGGATGCAGAGGACGGTTTTGAGGACGGCAACGAGGTCGGTCTCGACTACAGGCTGAATGATGTGGTTGCGTCGTCGTTTGAAATCGGCACGATGGAGACGAGTACGGGCAGGTCGCGGCGGCGGAAGACCGCACTCGAGCTTGGAAACCAGCGCCTCGGGCTGACGGCGAGTTCACAGACCGCACGGATGTCATCGGTCTCAAGTGAAAAGGCCATCGACAGGAACGGGATCACGGTCAGGATACCTGTTAAGTTCCTGCAGTTTAAGCTGGGCCGCAACTATGAGATGAAGTCGAAACTTGTAGACAGTACATCCGCACGGCGAACGGATTACACCTCCAGAGTGGAAGTATCCGGGACCGGGGGACAGGTTTCACTCGCTCTTTCCGCGGGCACCGAGGACAGGGACCGGGGTGCCGGCTGGGACTCATACTCCTCCGAGGTCCAGGGGAGGCTGGAGTTCGAGACGGCCCGGAACAGAAAACTCATGGTCAGAGGAGGCGTAACGCAGCGGAGGATAGAGTACAACCAGGAGGATGCCACCGGCGGACAAAGAACAACCGGCGGTGACTTTCATCTCGATCTCAGGGATGTCCTGGCGATCAGTTCGATGTCCATCGACTACAGGTTGTCCAATGCGCTCACAACGGTCTATGATGCTGAACTGATACAGGTGAGCGGGGGCGGCGACTATGACAGTCTAGGCAATTACGTCCCGGGTGAAGGCGGGTACGTGATGTCAAGATCTGAGAAGGGAAAAGAGCCCGTCACACGGGTCAAGGCGGACCTCGTGCTCGAACTGGGCAGGAAGGGCAAGGTTCTTCTGGACAGGGCGGTTTCAGCAAGGACCGGGATCGACATTGAGGGGGAGAGTTCGACACGGGAATTGGAACGGATTGCCTTTCTCTATCCCGGCCATCTGCTCCGGAGCGACGAGATGGTCTTCGGCAGGATGACTGTCAGCGAGGAGCTGGTCTTCCGGCGCGGAAAAGGTCTCACGCTTACACTTAACGCAAAGGGCTCGAGGTTTCTCGACAACAGGTGCATCGAGAGGAAGGAAAGCAGGACGATCACAGAGTTTCAGGGCCGCCTGCTGAGCAGCAGCTTCAAGAAGATGAGGATCGGGCTTGCCGGCAGGTTGATGACGACGAGATCTGCCATAGATATGGCGTCCGGCAGCGTCGAACCGACCAGGGACACCTGGAGCACCAATCTCAACCTTGAAAGGAATATCGTGTCGGCTGTGCGGAGTCATTTGCGGCTCGAACTTCTCAATGAGGAGCGGACCGAACCCGTCTCAGCCTTCATGCAGGTCAACGCCTCCCCGGGTATCACCGTTTTCAGCGGGGCCCTGCGCTGTGATGCGGGTTGCAGTCTTAAAAGGGTCGTCCGTTCCGAGTATTCAAGTGCAACCCTCTACCCGTTGCGGGATTCGTTCAACTGGAACTCGAGGGTCAATCTTCGGCATGGCAGATACACATCGGTTTCATTTGAATACACGGGACGCAGGACGAGCGGAATCCCGACGGTCCACAATGTTAAGGCCTCTCTGAGTGCCACGTTCTAGGTGCCCCCTATGAGGTTCCTTCGCACGCTTACCTTTCTGGCCTGCGTGATCGCCATGACTGGAACCGCATCTCCGGCTGAATTCAATATACGCGGCAATTCCGCGTTATCGGACGACGCGATCATTGAGTGGATAGGTGAAATCACCTGCACCGCCACCGACTCCGTCTGCATAGACTCGATCTGCCACGAGGTAGCGGGGCATTACTGGGAACGCGGCTATCTTGATGTTGGAGTCACGTGTGAGCGGGCCGCCCCACCGGGTGAGGCCATAGAGATAACGATCTCGGAAGGCCGTCCAAGCGTCCTTGAATCGGTCAGAATCAGCGGCGTTCCCGCCGGGCAGGCATCCGTTCTCGAGAGGATGTTCGGCGGTCAGACCGGCAGGCCGTTTTCGCAGCGTGCACTCGAAGAGGGCATAGCAGACGTGCTTGCCTTCTACGACTTTCGCGGCTATCCCCTGAGCACAGTCCGGCCCGAGATGGTCTCCGTGGGTGATGGAAGAGTTGAGGTTCGGCTCCACGTCGCGGCCGGCCCGCCGACCGTGGTGGGTCACGTTGTGTTCAGGGGAATGACGAAGACCAGACGGGGTGCCGCCCTGGCTGAGACCGGTCTTTCCGTGGGAGAACCGTACGACGGGAAGAAGATCAAAAATGTGAGACAGCGTCTGATGGATCTGGGCGTCTTCGAAAGTGTTTCAGATCCCGTGCTTACGTTTGACAGCAGGGACACGACGCTGACCCTGACTATAGATGTAGTCGAGGCAAGAACGAGTCTCTTCGAAGGTATGGCTGCCTACTCCCCCTCCGGCAAAGAAAGCAAGTTCGTCGGTTCCCTGGATCTCGAATTCCGGAACCTGGGCGGCACACTGAGGAGACTTAAGGTTCTGTGGGTGAAACCGGGCAACGGCAAGCTCAGCTGGGGTGTAGCCTACAGAGAGCCCCGCATTCTCTCGAAACCCTTTGCTCTGGAATTCGAGCTCTCATCGGATGTTATAGACACCTCCTACGCACGAAGGAGAATCTGGCTTGGGGTGACTTTCAGAGGTGAGCCCAGACTCGAGTTCGGCACCGGCGGGTTTCTCGCATCGACCAAAGACCGGAGCCTTGTGGGTGGTGAGGGCAACTTCCTTGAGCGCGGTTTGTCATTCGACTTCAGGTATGAGGGGAGGGACCGGCCCTTGAACCCGCTCTCGGGGCAGTCCTTCAAACTGAGGCAGGAGGTTGCAGCCCTCGAGTTCGAGGACGACTCATCACTTGACCGGACGATTTCGACACTGCTGGTTGAGGGAGAACAGTTAATCCCGGTTGGGGAAAGAACGACGTTGGCCCTCACAAGCCGGTTCGAGGGAGCATTTACGAGCAGGGGAGAGATACCGGCTGCGCATCTGGTAAGAATGGGCGGGATGCGGACCCTGCGAGGTTATCCCGAGGAGTGGTTCACGGTGGACAGGGCGGTCACCGTCACCCTTGAACTGAGACGCCTTCTGGGGGACTATTCGCGGGTATACTGCTTCTTTGATGGTGGAGCCCTGGAGGGTGGAGGTTACTCGTTCGATTCGTTACGGTCCGGTCCCTTCGGTTATGGCATCGGCTTCATGGCGGGATCACGTGCGGGTGTCGTACGGCTTGAGGTCGCCCTCGGGAGGAACGACACATGGTCCGACGCGAAACTGCATCTCGGTCTGGTCAGACGGTTCTGAGGCGGTATCGGTTGACTTGGTTTCGTTTCTGTCCTATATTGAACCACGGAGGGCCCCAAGGGAATTGATCAACCCACCTCATGGGAGTCTGATATGACGCAGGTTGAGGCGGCAAGACAAGGCAAGATAACCGATGAGATGCGGGTGGTTGCCGAGCGCGAGAAGCGCCCTGTAGCCTTCATCTCCGAAGGTCTGAAGAACGGCACCATCGTGATCCCCGTCAACAGACTTCGCCGGGGCAAGTATGCGCTCGGCATAGGTGCCGGACTCGCGACTAAGGTCAATGCCAACATCGGCAGTTCCTCAGACGAGATAAGTCTCGAGACCGAACTCGAGAAACTCAGGGCAGCCATAGATGCAGGCGCCGACACGGTGATGGACCTGAGCACCGGTGGCGACATCGACGCGATCAGGGACGGTGTAATCCAAGCGTCGACCGTACCCGTGGGAAGTGTACCTATCTATGGGGCGGCAATCACCGCCGTCCGGTCCAAGCGGGCGATGGTGGAGATGACCGAAGATGAGATCTTCGGAAGCATCGAGCGACACCTCAAATCGGGGATCGACTTCGTCACAGTACACTGCGGTGTGACCCGTTCGGCCATAGAGAGACTGAAGCAATGCGGGCGGCTGACCGATGTCGTGAGCCGGGGCGGTTCCTTCATGCTCGAGTGGATGTACTATAATGATAAGGAAAATCCTCTGTATTCCAGATACGACGATCTTCTTGAAATGGCGAGAAGCTACGATGCCACACTGAGTCTCGGTGACGGCTTAAGACCAGGCTCACTGGCCGATGCGACCGACCTTTTGCAGGTGAGCGAGCTGGTGGTTCTGGGTGAGCTGGTGAAACGTGCTCAGACGGCCGCCGTGCAGGTGATGGTGGAGGGTCCGGGGCACGTCCCGCTGAACGAGATCGAAGCCAACGTGCTCATGGAAAAGAAGATGTGCGGCGACGCGCCGTTTTATGTACTCGGCCCGCTTGTTACGGATGTCAGTGCAGGCTACGATCATATCGCCGGAGCAATCGGGGGAGCGGTGGCGGCGGCTGCCGGTGCCGACTTCCTGTGTTACGTAACTCCATCCGAGCACCTGAGACTCCCCGATAGCAAGGATGTGCGGGAGGGAGTTATCGCATCCAGGATTGCTGCTCACGCCGCGGATATTGTAAAACGCATACCCGGAGCTGCCGAGTGGGATCGCTCCATGTCCGAGGCGCGGAAGGCGCTGGACTGGAAAAGGATGCTCGATCTGGCGATAGACCCCGAGCGTGCCAGCAAGCTGCGAGAAAGCTCTCACCCTCAGGATGCCACGCTCTGCACGATGTGTGGGGAGTACTGCGCAATGAAGAAGGTGAAGGGCGTGCTTGGGCCGAAGCAATAGGCTTGCCAATGAAGAGAAACATACGGGCTCCCAGGGGTACTGAACTCACATGTAAGGGCTGGCCACAGGAGGCAGCTCTTAGAATGTTGATGAACAACCTCGACGGTGAGGTCGCCGAAGATCCGGATCAACTCATAGTCTACGGCGGCTCAGGCAGGGCGGCCCGAAACTGGGAATGCTTCGACGCCATAGTCCAGGCTCTCAAGGAGCTGGAAAACGACGAGACCCTGCTTATCCAGTCCGGTAAACCCGTGGCGGTGTTTAAGACCACCGACCGGGCCCCGCGGGTTCTGATAGCCAACTCACTTCTTGTCCCCGCGTGGGCCACGTGGGAACACTTCTGGGAGCTGGAGGCCAAGGGTCTGATCATGTACGGTCAGATGACCGCGGGCAGCTGGATATATATAGGTACCCAGGGCATACTCCAGGGCACATATGAAACGCTTGCGGAACTCGCGAGGCAGCACTTCGGTGGTTCACTCAGGGGAAAACTTGTCCTGACGGCAGGTATGGGTGGCATGGGGGGTGCCCAGCCGCTTGCGATAACCATGAACGAGGGCGTTTGTCTCGATGTCGAGGTCGACAGGAAGAGGATCGAACGCCGTCTCAACACCGGCTACTGTGACATGATTACGGAGAGCCTTGACGAAGCGGTAAATGCGGCACGCGAGGCATGTGAGAAGGGGTTGGCGAGATCGATCGGACTGGTCGGCAATGCGGCCGACACCCACCCCGAACTCCTGAAGCGAGGTCTGATCCCCGATGTCGTGACCGATCAGACATCGGCGCACGATGCGCTCGGTGGATACGTGCCCCACGGGATCACGCTTGCCGGGGCACTCGACCTGAGGAAAAGTGATCCCGAGGAATATGTCCGGAGAGCGATGCAGTCGATCGCGGTGCACGTCAGGGCCATGCTCGGTTTCAAGGAGAAGGGATCGATCGTTTTCGACTACGGCAACAACATACGCGGCCAGGCACAAACGGCGGGTGTTGAGGACGCGTTCGATTTTCCGGGTTTTGTCCCGGCATACATAAGACCGATGTTCTGCGAAGGCAAAGGGCCTTTCAGGTGGGCCGCCCTCTCCGGTGAGCCCGATGACATATACAAGACAGACGAGGCTGTCCTTGAGGAGTTCCCCAGAGATGAATCGCTGGCCAGATGGATAAAGCTCGCAAGAGAGAAGGTCAAATTCCAGGGTCTGCCTTCACGGATCTGTTGGCTTGCCCACGGTGAGCGTGCCCGGTTCGGCCGGCGCATCAACCGGATGGTCAAGAGCGGTGAACTCAAGGCCCCGATCGTAATCGGCAGAGACCATCTCGATAGCGGGTCGGTTGCATCTCCGAACCGCGAGACCGAGGCCATGAAAGACGGAAGTGATGCGATAGCCGACTGGCCCATACTCAACGCCCTTCTCAACGCAGTATCCGGTGCGACCTGGGTTTCGGTACATCACGGCGGAGGGGTAGGGATCGGGAACTCGATTCACGCAGGGATGGTGGTGGTCGCCGACGGCACCGATGAGGCAGACGGAAGGCTCGAAAGGGTCCTCGAGGTGGATCCCGGTCTCGGGGTCGCGAGGCACGCCGATGCCGGATACGACCTTGCGAAGAGGGTAGCACGTGACGGGGGCATCAAGATCCCGATGCTGCCCGCGGAGTAAAGAATTGCCACTCAACGCTGACTTGGCGATAAAGAACATCAGCCAGCTTGTGACCTGTGAACCGGATCTCTTCGATTCGAGTGATGATGAAGTCCGGCCCGTCGGTCTCATTGATGACGCATGCCTCCTGATTTCCGGTGGTGCGATCTCATGGGTCGGAGGGCGGAAACAGTTTGAAACAAGCGGTCACGGGGCCTCCGAGGTGATCGATGCCGGCGGGCTTGCTGTCCTACCCGGGTTTGTGGATGCTCATACTCACACCGTCTTTGCAGGTAGTAGGGAGCGTGAGTACGAGATGAGGGTAAAGGGCGCCGGCTACATGGAAATCGCCGCAGCCGGCGGGGGAATCAACGCCACGGTCGGCGCGGTCCGGAATGCATCCATCGATGAACTTGTCCAGAGCGGGTCGAGCAGGGTGGGATCGATGCTCCGGCAGGGTACGACGACCGTCGAGATAAAGAGCGGTTACGGTCTCAGTGTCGAAGCCGAACTAAAGATGCTCAAGGCCATAAAACGCGTCGGAGAGGAAACATGTGTCGATGTCGTGCCGACATTCCTCGGTGCACACGAGATTCCGCCTGAGTTCAGGGAGAACAGGGACGGCTATATCGATCTCCTGATCGATGAGATGATCCCGGCCGCCGGTGAGAGTGGACTGGCCGAGTTCTGCGACGTCTTCTGTGAGCAGGGCGTGTTCACTGCAGATGAATCGCGTCGGATTCTGCTTCGCGGTAAGGAGTATGGTATGAGACCCAAACTCCACGCGGATGAATTCGTCGAGTCCGGTGGGGCCGGCGTGGCTGGAGAGGTCGGAGCGATAAGTGCCGGACATCTTGGCCATGCTTCACGTGAGGGACTCGAGGCCATGAAAGCGAGCGGGACGGTAGCGGTTCTGATGCCGGGTGTCGGTGTGGGGCTCGGGAGACCGGAGTTCACCGATGCTCGCACTATGATTGATATGGGACTCGACGTAGCGGTTGCGACGGATTTTAATCCGGGTAGCTCGATGGTTCATTCCCTCTTGATAGTATCGAGTCTGGCCTGCTCGTTTATGAAGATGACACCTGCAGAGGTGATTCTCGCGATGACGGTAGGCGGGGCGAAAGCCGTCGGGAGACAGGACCGGGTCGGGAGTATCGCACCGGAGAAGCAGGCGGATCTTGTCTTAGTTGAAGTGCCTGATTTCAGATATGTACCCTATCACCTGGGTGGTGACATTGTCCGGACGGTGATAAAGAATGGGATTGTGGTATTCGACAGAACTCAAGATTAGACATAGAACGGCCGATTCATTAAGATCGGGACATCTGGGAATCGCCAATCATTCCCATCCGGGGCACGATGCCTCGCACCCGTCGAGGAACACCTCAAAGGGTCCGAGACGCATATTCTGCCCGGGGTCAAGAGGACAGCATCAGCGCAGCACAGGAGGCAGCCTTGTCGGAGATCCTTAGTATACGCAAGCGAGCGCACGAGTACGCGCAGGCCGGAGATCTCGACAATGCTCTTGAGGAGTATCGTAAGCTGCTCAAGAATGACGATGTCGACCCGAACATCTACAACCTGATGGGTGACATCCACTTCAAGAAGGGCGACGAACAATCCGCGTTCCGCCAGTATGAAGAGGCCGTCAGGAAGTATGGGAAGGAAGACCTCTACAGCAACGCGATCGCTGTCTGCCGTAAGATGCTCAGACTCGACCCGGACTTCATCGATGCTTTCCGCCTGCTGGGCGATCTGTATTTCGAACAGGGCTTCGGTGGTGAGGCGGTCGGCTATGTACTTGAGTACGCAGAGAAACTGATAGACAAGGGTGATCTTCAGAGGGCTGTCGATTCCCTGAAGAAGGTAATAGAGTTTGCACCTGACAAGGTCAAGGTCAGGGAGCAACTGGCGGAGGTTTACTCTCATCTGGGTCTGCCGGATGAGGCACGCAGTGAGATCATTGCGGCTGAGGAAATCTACAGACGGACGGGTGATGCGGACATGGCGGCCCGGATGAAGGAGAGGGTTGAGCAGATGGGAGGGGTGGTCGACACCGTTTCCAGGGACGTGAGTGTAGAAGGAGAGGGAACTGACCGTGTGGAGATCGTTCACAAGAGAATAGGTCTTGCGCATCATGTTCCCGTCAAGATAGAAGAGGTCCTCCGGAGTTTCCGGGAAGAGGTGACCAAAGCGCTCGGTGAGGAGGACTACCAGTCTCACTATGACCTCGGGATATCATATCTCGACCTCGGATTGTACGATGAAGCTCTTACTGAATTCGGTGTATCAAGGAAGCATCCCGAACTTGCCTTGAGGAGTATCGAGCTGGCCGGCAGATGTTTCGTAGAAAAGGGTGACGTCGATCTGGCCATTGAGGAGCTCAAGGCCGGCCTGGAAACCCAGGCAACCCAGGAGTCGGACTGTATCGGTCTGCGCTACATTCTGGCAATGGCGTATGAAAAGGTCGATCAGCTGGAGGAAGCCCGCCAGTGCTATGAGCAGGTATGTGAAAGCGACCCCGGTTACAGGGATGCCACGCTTCGGCTTGAGGAGCTGAGTAAGAACCAATGAGTGAAACAGAAGGCCGCGTCGATCTCCACGTTCATACCATCTACTCTGACGGCGACATGACACCCGAGGATATGGTGGTGGAGGCCCAGAAGATGGGTCTGGCAGGCATTGCGATCACCGACCATGACGAGATCGGCGGTGTTGAGGTAGCAATGGAAGCTGCGGGCTCAAGCGGCTTCGAGGTGGTCTCCGGTGTGGAACTGAGCACGGTGGAGGGGAAGTCCGACCTTCATATCCTTGGCTATCTGGTTGATATGCAGAACGAGAATCTGCTCAAGTACTTGCAGATCTTCAGGGATGCAAGACGTAATCGTGGCATTCAGATGGTCGAGCGTCTGAGGGGCATGGGTGTTGATATCAAGGTGGATTCAGTGCTTGAGATCGCGGGTGATGGCGCAGTCGGAAGGCCTCACATTGCTGCTGCGCTCCTCCAGAACGGATGTGTCGCGACGCTTGAAGAAGCATTCAAGAACTATATCGGGTTTCACTCACCCGCCTATGTACACAAATACCAGCTCAAACCCTCAGATGCGTTTCGCCTGATTGCCGATGCCGGTGGGATAGGTGCGGTTGCCCACCCGGGGACATCACGGCGGGACGATCTGATCGCCGACTTCATGGCCAGCGGTATGCGTGCGATCGAAGTCTACCACCCCAAGCACCGGGAACACGACATTCAGCGCTACAGCCGGTTGGCGGATAAGCTGGGTCTTGTGGCCACGGGCGGCTCCGACAGCCACGGACGCAGGGACGGTCATCTCCATCTGGGTTCCTGCACGGTTCCCCTGTCTGCAATCGAACAACTCAAACGCGCCAAGAACTACTAACCTCTACGGTTTTTCACACTGACCGCTGGTTTGCCTTCGGTCCGCCTGCTCAGAAAATACATTCGCTTGCGTCCCAAAGGCTGCGCCGGGATTCGAACGCCGGTTTGCCTTCGGTAACCCTGATCAATTGGAATTTAGTATGGTGTCACCGTGATAATTGTGGTAGGAGTAGGTGGGGGAGGGGCGCAGTTTGGTCGGTCATTTGAGCAAGATGGCGGTTCTCATAGCTCTGGCACTTGCCTTGGGCTATATCCTTGCCGTAGTCCCCAATGTAGAGGCCATCTCCGCGGTCAGTTTCTTCTCAGGATACCTGCTCGGTGGACGGTCGGGAGCCGTAGTCGGTGGGCTTTCAATGCTGCTGTTCTCGATATTCAATCCGCTGGGTCCCCCTGTGCCCGCAGTTCTCGCTGCGCAGGTCCTCGTGATGGCCGTGATCGGATCATCGGGCCACATCTGGCGGATCCTGGCCGTCGCTCTAGGAAAGGCGGAACTTCTGGCGATGGCCTTCGGGGCTCTCCTCACATTCTTGTACAGCATAGCGGCGGACTACGGTTTTGCCGTCGCCATCGGAAGATGGAGAGACCCGTTACCCGTCATTGCTGCGGGGCTTCCGTTTTCGGTGCTTCACATCGTTTCCAACACCTTGATTTTCGGAGGCGTCAGCACCTTCATTGTGCGTAAGTACCGTTTGAGAACGGAGAACGAAGACCGGTGAGGGTAAAACGCATCGTACCGGCGGTGGCCGTGTGTTTGTGTCTGCTTGTGGGCGCACGTGGGGCTGAAAGTGCTCCGGGTGATTCTCTGGCTGCCGGCGATCCAGTGGGGCCGCCGGCTCCTGATTCGCTCGGGCTCCATACAGTGGAGCTGCCACCGGCCGGATCCGACTCGCTCGGGCTCCATACCGTGGAGCTGCCACCGGCCGGGTCCGACTCAGTCGAGATAGTGCAGCCTCAAGTCAGACCGGACCGGTCAGGCATAATCCCGGCGCCGGGGATGTTGGACTCAGAACGCATCACGGCAATCGGGACTCAAGATATGCGTGAGCTGTCGTCGGTATCACCAGGAGACGCACTCTTTCTGGATTCAGGTGCAGGCTTGATGGCGCGGGGCTCCTACGGGTTACCCCTGTCATTGAGTCTGAGGGCTGGCAGACCCGATGAGGTCGTGTACCTGCTTGATGGAATCCCTGTGTCCGATCGCCAGCTCGAAGTCTTCGATCTTAGCTGGCTGCCCCTTGCAGGGATGTCCGGGATTGAGGTCCTCAAAGGTGGGGCGTCATCGATACACGGATCGGGTGCATTGAGTGGGGTGCTGAATATTGTACCCTCCGACGCCGTAACGGATGTCCCGCTGAGTCTGGTGGATATGTGGTGGGGGGGCTTCGGCAGTCGGTCCATCAATCTGGCTCTCAGGAGATCACTCGCCGGTGGACTCGGGGTGCTGGGTGTGTATGAGAACGCGCGGTGCGGGGGCTGGGTCGATGACAGCTCGTTTGAGGGGGAGAAGATACTCGGCAAGTTCACTACCGGTCTCGGGGGTAACAGGGTGCTTGATATCATGGGGTTCCGGTATGAAGGTGATGTCGCGCTCCCGGACTCATGCCCCGACATTGCCGATACGGGACCGGCCAGGCAAAAGGACAAACGGGAGCTAGTCGCGGTTACGGTCAGGGGTGGCCTGGAAACGAACTATCACATCAACCTTTACCGGCTTGAGGTCACACAGCGTTCTGCGTTTGAAGGCAGCTACAACCCCTATGGCTCGCAACAGAGTGACGGCCTTCTCGGTGGTGCCGATCTTACGATCATAGGCGGGTCGGAGAGTCCGACGGTCACCTCGTTCGGACTGGGATTCAAGATGAGAGAACTAACGAGCCGCACGGTAGACGACAAGTCCTCATACGATGCACAGGCTTTCGCACATAGAGAGATGACATGGGAACGCTGGCAATTGAGCGGACGGGTAGGAGTCGTCAAGAACTCGGATTTCAACGTCGAGGTAGCTCCCTCGCTGACGGCCGTGGTATTCGCCCGCGACGGCCAGACTGTCTTTGCGGAAGTCAACCGGAGCTTTGCGTTTCCCAGTCTCAAGGAACTCTACTGGGAGGAGGCAGGTTTTGAGGCTAACCCGGAGCACTCCATCGGGCTGGAGATCGGTACCCGGATAGACCGGGACAGATGGGGAACGCGGATCGCGCTTTACTGGACACGTGTGAGCGATATGGTCGGCTTAACTGAAGACGAGGCGTGCCGGGTCGTCAGATCCACCAGTCGCGAGGCCGATGTCAGAGGAGTGGACGCTTCAATCGATTTCAGACTTCCCCCGTGGATTGAGGGCCTTGTTTCCTGCACGATCCGCAGTTCAACCGATGAAAACGGCGATGATCTTGAGTACCGGCCGTCCAGAAGGCTTGCGTGGAGGTTGAGAACGGGGAGGGAGATCACGAGGCACATAGGGGCCGGGCTCACATTTGCCGGGACCTGGACTTCAAGCGTGAGCGCAGGCAACCGTTTCACACCGTGCACTGGTGAAAGCGTCTGTCAAAGGGATTCTTCGATACCGGGTAGCGTGTCGGCCCTGGTACTTGCCTATGTAACCATCGATCGTGCAAGAGTCTTCTCGAAACTCACCAACGTCTTCGATGACGAGATCCATTCCGGATGGGGGCTGCCTCCTCTGCCCTCGCGGTCCTACGAGATCGGATTTTCCTGGGAGTTACTCGACTGAACCGGGCCCGGCAAGTATTGGCTTGACACCATTCAGAAGTCCAGTGTAGGCTCGGTAGGCTATGAAGCATATGCTCCTTATGGCTTCTGTCCTTGTACGTCAACTCAATCGGCAAGCCAATACACAAGCGAGGTGAAAGCAATTGAATCTGGTGGATGTAGTAATAGGTGCACTTATGTTCCTGGGTCTCGTGCACGGTGTCTTTAAGGGTGCTATCCAGGAGATATCGATTGCGCTTGCGCTGGTGATAGGGGTGATCATAGGAGGTCGGGCGGCAGCGGGAGCCGAGTCGGTCACCAGCCAGCTCTCTCACCCAGCAGCTGGCAAGGTGTTTGTGTTCGTCCTTACGTTCCTTGTCGTAGCAATAATCATCGGATTACTGGGCAAGATGCTTTCCGGGCTTGCCAAGGTTGCTAACCTGCGGATTATTGATCGAATGATCGGCGCGGTGGTCGGGGCGTGCCTGATCGGTCTCGCGATCGGGATCATCCTGACTATCGTACAGCGGTTTGGCGGGGACATTGCGTTGCTTGAAGAGTCCGTGCTTGCCCGGCAGCTCCTCATTGCCGTGAAACTTCTGGCGGAATTCCTGCCCAAGGCGGCCGAGACTGCTGAAACGGCTGGTGCGTTTCTTTAGAAGCGCAGGTATGGACATCGGATGGAGGAGTGTGATGCGACATGATGTGGGGGAAGGGTTAGGTGTGGTGTCTTGAGAGTTGCGGTTATCATGTCGGGGGGCCGGGGACGGAGATTCTGGCCGCTAAGCCGGGCATCCAGAGCCAAGCAACTGATAGGGATATTCGAAGGTAAGTCACTGCTTGAGTCGACCCTCGAAAGAATCACTCCGTTGTTTGAGCCCGATCACATCCTGATTGTGACACAGGAACTGCAGGCCAAAGCGACCTCACGCGTGATAGAAGACTTCAAGGGGGTACGGGTGCTGACGGAGCCCGTGGGAAGGAACACGGCTGCATGTGTCGCCTTTGCATCCAACTATGTCAGGGAGCAAATGGGGGATGCAGTGCTTGCCTTCCTGCCGGCGGATCACATTATAAAGGACGTTGGGGCCTTCAGAGATGTGCTTTCGGCGGGAATGGACTTTGTGGAGAGGACCGGTTCTCTGCTTACGATGGGTATCAAGCCCGGGCGGCCGGCCACCGGCTTCGGTTACATCCGCCTCGGAGAACCCGTAGAGAATCCTGGACGCGCGGAGTTCTTCAGGGTGGGCGCATTCGTGGAGAAGCCGTCTCTTGAGAAGGCTGAGGAATACCTCCGGGCGGGGGATTACATGTGGAATGCGGGCATGTTCGTCTTCAAGGCCTCTGCAATCCTTGGTGAAATCGGGAAGTTCCTTCCCGGGATGCAGAGCGAATTCGAGAAGTGTCAAGGCGCTTTCGCAGCGTCCGATCTGCCGGCACGGTTGGCCGAGTGCTACTCCAATATCGAGAACATCTCGATTGACTATGGTGTAATGGAGAAGACCAAGATCGCCTGTGTGGTTCCCGCAGACTTCGGCTGGGATGATGTCGGCAGCTGGGATTCATTTGCGAAATACATGAAGCAGGACAAGGCCGGCAACTCCGTGCATGGTGAGCACGTGGCCATAGATACTGGGAACTGCATCATCTATTCGGACAAACGGCTGGTGGCAACCGTAGGTCTTGACGATGTTACAATAGTTGAGACCGACGACGCGATTCTGGTGATGAAGAGGGGTAGTGGTGAGGTGGTGAAGACCCTCACGGATCTGATCGAGGAAAAAGGCTTCACGGATCTTCTGTAGGCTTCTGTTTCAAGCCCCGTAGGAATTCTCTCTTTTTTTCAACAAAACGTAAACCATAGCGTAGCAGGTGACGATAAGGAAAATGGTGGGGTTTGGTCGGTGAATGACAGGGAAAAACTTGCTGGCGCGATCCTGATTATCACGGTAGCAGCCGGCATCGTGACGGGCATGTTGGGGCGGGAGAAGACGGGACGCACTCTCCCAGGGAAAAACCAGAAGGAGACTTCAGATTCATGCGATCAGTCGCGACACCAGTACATCAATCTGGACATAAATACCGCCACCCGGGAAGAGCTGATGGCACTTCCTTCCATCGGGCCGACGAGGGCGGGGGCAATAATCGACTGGCGCGACCGGAACGGACCGTTTGAAGAGGTGGAAGACCTGGTGCAGGTCAAAGGTATCGGTAATAAGACCCTGGCTGTGATTAAGAAGTACATCTGTGCAGGAGGTAGTGACCGTTTATCTGGTGAATGAAGATCGTTGCATTCTGCAACACGTTCTGCATGATGCAATCCGCAATTGCAATGTCGGCGGTATCCGGCCGGCGAATGCTCTTAGTCTCTTTGGGCATTTTGTAGAATCCATACCGGTTAGAGGCAAGGTTTTGCACACCGGGGACTGGTACATGTATTGCACTATAGCGGTGCTCGGGTTCTTACATTGGAACAGTTGTAGATTGGTTGGCTAACATGGCACTCAAGACCGACATTTTAGAGAAACTGACCGCCCTTGGTCTTCTCAAGGATGACGAGATTTCCGCCGTCATGCGTGAGGCCGAGAACGCCAGCATCTCACTTCAGAGAGCACTGGTGAAGCTGGGCCTTATGTCGGAAGAGAGGGTGCTGGAGTTTCTTGCCCACATATACTCCGTCGAGGCCGTCAACCCCCTCAATATTGAGATCCCACAGGCGGTTTTAAAGCTAATACCCGAAGAGGCAGCATCGAAGTTTACGGTTGTACCGGTTCAGAAGCACGGGAGAACACTCGCCCTGGCGATGGCCGACCCGACCGATATGTGTGCGATAAATGACCTCAAGTTCATAACCGGTCTTGAGATCAAACCCATGGTGGCCACCGAGATCTCGCTGGCCGCCGCCATAGAGCAGTACTACATGGCCCAGGACGATCTTGAGGATATGGCCAAGGGTCTTGACGACGAGGACGTTGAGGTACTTGAAGACGGCGATGAGGACGATGAGGGTCTGGACGAGGCTGAGCAGGCTCCGGTCATAAGATTTGTGAACTCCATGATAGCGGATGCCGTCCGGAAACGGGCAAGTGACATACACATCGAGCCTGCCGAAAAGATCTTCCGGGTGCGCTTCAGAATCGATGGAACCCTCCATGAAGTAATCAAGCAGCCGGCAAGGATGAAGTCAGCGATCGTATCAAGAATCAAGGTGATGTCCGACCTCGATATAGCTGAGAGACGGCTCCCTCAGGATGGCAGAATCAAGATCAGAGTGGACAACAAGACAGTCGATCTCAGAGTGTCCTCGCTTCCGACGATTTTCGGTGAAAAGATCGTTATGAGAATCCTGGACAAGGGCAACCTGGCCCTTGACCTGGCTCAATTCGGTATGGAGGACAACGCTCTCGGCAATCTCAAAAAGGCCATCGACGCTCCCTACGGTATGGTGCTTGTAACGGGGCCGACCGGTAGCGGAAAGACAACCACGCTTTATTCGGCTCTTAACAGAATCAACCGGTCCGACGTCAACATAATGACCTCGGAGGATCCGGTAGAGTACAACATAGACGGCATAAACCAGGTCCAGATCCACGAGGAGATAGGGCTCACGTTCGCGAAGTCGCTGCGGGCGTTCCTCCGCCAGGATCCCAATGTGATCATGGTCGGCGAGATCCGCGATTCGGACACGGGCTCAATCGGTGTTAAGGCAGCTCTCACGGGGCACCTTGTTCTTTCGACCGTACACACAAACGACGCACCGAGCACAATGGACAGGCTGGTCGACATGGGAATCGAGCCGTTTCTTGTCGCAGCTTCACTCAATCTGGTGGTGGCCCAGAGGCTCCTCAGGAAGGTGTGTTCCCAGTGCAAGTCCGAGATTGAGGCTCATCCGGAGGCCCTTAGAGAGCTTGGAATCGAGCCGTCGGAGGCCAAGGGTATCAGGTTCTACAAGGGACGCGGGTGCTCAAAGTGCAGCAACACGGGTTATGCCGGCCGGCAGGGTGTGTACGAAGTAATGCCGATAAGCCCGGCCATAAGGACGATGATTCTCGACAGGGCCCCTACAGACCAGCTCAAGAAACAGGCGGTGGACGAAGGGATGCTTACGTTACGCCAGGATGCAATTCTCAAACTCAAGGCCGGCCTCACAACGATTGAGGAAGTGCTGAGAGAGACCGCGAGCGACACATAAGGACCGGAGGAAGATGAGATGATAGTGCTACGCGAATTGCTGGAACAGATGGTCAAGATGAGGGCTTCCGATCTGCATATCACTGCGGGACTGCCTCCCCAGTTCAGGGTGGATGGTCAGCTTATATC
This sequence comes from bacterium, assembly GCA_025774845.1. Classification (GTDB taxonomy): domain Bacteria; phylum Arandabacterota; class Arandabacteria; order Arandabacterales; family Arandabacteraceae; genus Arandabacterum. Next base: position 9,037 of record JALGZP010000010.1, on the reverse strand, counting down.
GGCAGACACGGAGCATCTCACACCCGAGGTGACGAAGCAGATCGTCTACAGCATCCTTAATGACGAACAGCGAAAGCGTTTTGAGATTGACCTGGAACTCGATTTTTCATTCGGGATCAAGGGCTTGAGCCGGTTCAGAGCGAACGTCTTTTACCAGAGAGGCGTGACCACGGCGGCATTCAGGCAGATTCCCTACGAGATCCTGAGCTTTGAGGAGCTCGGGCTTCCGCCCGTAGTCAACGACTTCTCCAAAAAGCAGAAGGGTCTGATACTGGTGACGGGTCCGACGGGATGCGGGAAGTCCACCACGCTCGCCTCGATGATCAACAAGGTGAACGCGGAGCGGAGCTGTCATATCATCACCATCGAGGATCCGATCGAGTACATACATCAGCACAAGAATTCGATTGTAAATCAACGAGAGGTAAGAGCGGACACTCATACCTTTCCCAATGCTCTGAAGTACGTCCTCAGACAGGATCCCGATGTGATCCTCATAGGTGAGATGAGAGACCTGGAGACGATCGCAGCAGCGCTCACAATTGCCGAGACCGGGCATCTGACGCTTGCAACCCTGCATACCAACTCCACCTATGAGAGCATCAACAGAATCGTTGACGTCTTTCCCGAGCATCAGCAGGGGCAGGTACTTGCCCAGCTGGCGTTCGTCCTTACGGGTGTGATAACGCAGCAGCTTCTACCGAGGCTCGGTGACAGAGGCAGGGTCCTTGCATCAGAGGTTCTTGTATGCACTCCGGCGATAAACGCACTGATCCGGGAGAAGAAGGTCCACCAGATCTACTCACTGATGCAAGCAGGACAGAAGTACGGCATGCAGACGATGAACCAGGCACTGTACAGGCTCTATGTGACCAGACAGATTTCCCTGGAAGAAGCGCTGGGCAGAAGCACCGACATGGCCGAGCTGGAACAGATGCTGTCCAGGGGAAGGTCCGCGAGCAATCAAAAGACCAGGGACAAGTCCTGCGTCAATTAAAGGGGGCGGTTGATCTTGGCAACGACGTATGTCTGGAAGGGTAAGACAGCAGCAGGAGACATAATCAGCGGGGAGATGCAGGCCGGCTCAAGAGCCGATCTCATACTCAGCCTGAAAAAGAAGCGTGTGATCATGACCTCGGCCAGGCAGAAGGCGAAGGGTCTGACGCTGGGAATCAGCCGGGAGAGAGGTGTCTCCACCAAGGATCTCGCGGTATTCACACGGCAGTTCTCCACAATGATCAACTCAGGTCTGCCGCTTGTTCAGTGTCTCGACATCCTCGGGAAACAGGCCGAGAAGGACCACTTCAGGAAGTTGATTACCCAGACCATGAGAGATGTGGAGGCGGGATCGACTCTCGCGGACGCACTTTCAAGGCACCCTGCGGTTTTCACCGATCTCTACGTCAACATGGTGGAAGCAGGCGAGGCCGGTGGTGTGCTTGACGTGATTCTTGCGCGTCTTGCGAGCTACCTGGAGAAGATGGACAGCCTGAAGCGCAAAATAAGAAGCGCGATGATGTATCCGTTGGTCGTGCTCGTCGTAACGATAGCGGCAACCGCTTTCATGCTGGTGTTCATTATTCCGACGTTCGCAAAGATGTACGCCGATTTCGGTGGCGAGCTCCCCGCGATGACCCAGATCGTGATGGCTATGAGTTCTTTCCTCAGGACCAAATGGTGGTTGCTCGCTGGAATGATCGTCGGAGGCGTTTTCGGTATCAGGAAGTACTACTCCACCCAGAACGGCAAGGCAGTGATTGACAGGGTGACGCTCAAGGTACCGGTTCTGGGAGATGTCTTGCTCAAGGCGTCGATTGCGCGTTTCACAAGAACGCTGGGGACACTGGTGAGCAGTGGTGTACCGATACTCGAGGGACTCGACATAACGGCGAAGGCAGCCGGAAACACGATAGTAAAGAACGCGGTGGTCAAAACACGGGCAAGCATCTCGTCCGGGCAGACGATTGCCGGTCCGTTGAGGGAGTCGGAGGTCTTTCCTCCGATGGTTGTACAGATGATCTCTGTTGGAGAGGAAACCGGTGCCCTGGATGAGATGTTATCCAAGGTGGCCGACTTCTATGACGACGAGGTCGATAGTGCTGTCGACGCCATGACATCGGTGATCGAGCCCATCATGATCGTGATGATGGGTGGTGTTGTCGGAGGTATGGTCGTTGCTATGTACCTTCCGATATTCAAGCTCGTAAGCGTAATCATGGCTGAGTAAAGCGCGGGAGAACGATGGTAGAAGAACGGGACTTAAGGAATCTGTGCCGTACGATGATCATCCTGCGGGTGATCTGTATAGGCGTAGCCTTGTCCGTAATGGCATTTCTTACCGGTGCCGGACTTGATATCACCGGCGGCCTCGCGATAGCCAGTCTGCTTCTGGTTGTGTTCCCGCTGAGCGCCATCTGGTGGCTGGTCTTCAAGTCGGGCTACCCCGTGCAGCCGCTCATCTACTCACAGCTCATCGCGGATCTTGTCATCGAGGGCGGTATTGTCTACTTCACGGGAGGGGCCCAGAGTCACCTGGCGATCTTCTTCCTGGTCACCATCTTTCTTGCTGGCGTGCTGCTCCATGGGAGAGGCGCCGTCATTGCGGCGACGCTTTCGTCGGTGCTCTTTGCCGGTGCCTCACTGCTTGAGAGAGCTTACTCGCAGGGTTCCTCTTTTGTCGCTGCGGGGCAGTCCCGGCCCGTGTACGCCATTTTGAATATCGCACTCCAGGTGACATTCTTCTACCTGGTTGCGGGACTTGCCGGATACGTATCCCGCAGGATCAAGCTCTTTGGGGCAAAGCTCAGGTGGACGACGAGCGAGCTCGAACGGGCAAGGCTGGACACGCGCCTGATCATTGAAAGCATGAACAGCGGGCTTGTGACCGTGGATTCAGACTGTGTTATTACGGAGTTCAACCGGTCTGCCTTCAGAATTCTCGGGATACGTCCCGAGCAGGCTACGGGACGGAACATCCGGGACATCATGGAGGCGGTCACCCCAGAACTCTGTAAGAAGATCGTTGACGCGGTCGAAAACGGCACGCATGAGGACAGGGGTGAGGTTATAGCGACTACGGCCACGGGAAAGGTGATCCCGCTGGGTATCAGCGTCTCGCTCTTGAGCGGGGCTGAGAACAACGCCTCAGGCGCAGTTGTGGTCTTTCAGGATCTGACCGAAGTCAAGACCATGGCTCACAAGATCAGACTTGCGGATCGCCTTGCAGCGCTTGGGGAGCTATCGGCCGGTATCGCGCATGAGATCAGGACGCCGTTGGCTTCGATCTGCGGTTCGATCGAGATGCTTCGTGACCTGCTGGTGCCCGAGGGTGACAGCGGCAGGATAATCGACCTCGTGATCAAGGAGTCTGAGAGACTCAGGAAGAAGATAGACTACTTCCTGCAATTCGCGAGCTCGCGTCCGGCCAAGTTCCGCGAAGTCTGTCTCCATTCAATTCTGTCCGAGGTCGTATGCCTTGTGAGGAACCATCCGCATTTCAGCGATCAGACTTCAATAGAGCTCGTCGCCGACACCGCAACGGATGCCTGGGTGGATGAGGAGACCATGAAGCAGGTTTTCTACAACCTCGCAATCAATGCGGTTGAGGCCCTGGACGGACCGGGAGAAGTAAAGATCAGGCTGGAGGTCACGGATTCCTGCCATGCCGGAGGTTATGCAAGGATCAGTTTTGAGGACAACGGCACCGGGATTGACGAGGAGGACCTGGGCCGGATCTTCGAACCGTTCTACACAAGCAAGAAGAGTGGCACGGGGTTGGGTCTTGCAATCGCCGCCAAGATCGTCGAGGACCATGGCGGCAGACTTGAGATAGAGAGCACGAGGGAGGTCGGCACGGTTGCTACTGTGTATTTACCTCTGGACAAGATGACAGTTGAGCAAGGTACCGCGAGGGCGGTGTCTTCAGACAGACTTGCCGGAACCTCAGTAACCAGAGTGGAGTGATCTCGTATGGGGCATGAAAGAGTTCTAGTAGTCGAAGACGAAGAGGGGATGAGAGAGTTTCTCAAAATCCTCTTGGGGAAAGAACGCTACGAGGTTGCGGCGTGTGAATGTGGCAAGGACGCGATTGAGAAGTTCAAGGAGGAAAGCTTCCACGTAGTGATCACAGACGTCAAGATGCCGGGCATGAACGGTATAGAAGTTCTGTCGGCCATCAAGGAAATCGATCCCCAGGTGCCCGTAATCATCATGACAGGGCACGCATCGATGGAGACCGCAATAGACGCCGTGAACAAGGGTGCGTTTGCCTATCTCCTCAAACAGGCCAGGAACGAAGAAATCAAACAGATGGTCAAGAAGGCGATAGAGGTGCGGTCGCTTAAGAAGGAAAACCGGTTCCTCAAGCAGGAGCTGAAGAAGAGTTTCACGAAGAGACCGATCATAGGCAAGAGTGAGAAGTTCAGACAGGTCTTATCTCTTGTCGACAAGGTGGCGGTTACCGACTCGACGATCCTGATCTTCGGGGAAAGCGGAACCGGAAAAGAGCTGATAGCTCGTGAAATCCACCACAAGAGCAGCAGGCTTGACGGTCAATTCGTCTCCATAAACTGCGGCGCACTGCCGGAGACACTATTGGAGAGCGAGCTCTTCGGCCATGTAAGGGGATCGTTCACGGGTGCCGTGCGTGACAAGGAAGGTCTGTTTACAGTGGCCAAAGGGGGAACCTTCTTCCTTGACGAGGTGGGAGAGACGTCGCCCGCCATCCAGGTGAAGCTGCTCCGGGTCCTGCAGGAACGGGAGATCATACCCGTTGGCGGGATCAAACCGATCAAGGTCGATGTCCGGCTCATAGCCGCGACCAACTCCGATCTCGAGCAGGATGTCGAGACCGGAAAGTTCAGGGCGGATCTGTTCTACAGGCTCAATGTGATACCGATACACATTCCTCCTCTTCGGGAGAGAAAAGACGATATCCCTCTACTTGTTGAACATTTCCTCAATGCCTACTGCAAGACGTCCGATAATCCTGTGAAGACGGTTTCACCGGAAGCCTTTGAGGTTCTTCTCAGGTACGACTGGCCCGGCAACGTACGCGAGCTTGAAAACGTTCTTGAGAGAGCGGTGATCTTGCAGGAAGGCGAAGGCATAACGGCGGCAGACATCCCGGAGAAGCTGAGATACGTGACCAACGGAAAGAGAGGTTCCGTAGTTGCCACCAGCAATCTTACGCTTGAAGAGCTCGAAAAGGAGTACCTCTTGAAGATACTCGAGGAGACGGGCTGGCGGAAGAAAAGGGCTGCGGACATTCTTGGGATAAACGCGTCAACCCTGTACCGTAAACTCCAGCGGTACAGTTGCGACAAGACTGTGGGCGAGCAGGTAGAAAGTGCAAAAGACAACTCTTAGCGTTGCGATGTGCAATTCAAAGCGGATGTGGTGTGTCCTGGTTGCCAGGAGCTGTGACTCGAAGTGCAGTAATGTCAACGCCTTCGAGAAACTTGCCGACTCTCGGTTTCTGGTACGGACATTGCTATATAGAAGAGGTTGAGTCTAATCAAGGCTCATTGAGCCTGAGCGAAGGAGGTGAGACACAATGTTCAACCAGAAGGGTTTTACTCTGATTGAGCTGATGATCGTTGTCGTCATCATAGGTATTCTGGCGGCGATAGCGATTCCCAACTTCATAAGCATGCAAGATAGGGCGAAAGAGGCCAGCGTCAAGTCAAACATGCACACTTTCCAGCTCGCGTTTGAGGATTTCTCCGTACAGAGCGACGGTGTTTATCCTGATGCCGCGATATCGACGACTCCCGGCGGGGAAACCGTCCAGGATCTTTGTCCGGACGATGCTTATCCGGACAACCCGTTTACGGGCGCTGCGACAGTGGCAACGTTTGACGCTGATCCCGCTGCGCAGGGTGTGTTCGGAGCCAATCCGGCGAATACTACAGACTACGTTATCAAAGGTTACGGCAAGTCGGCAATGCTCACGCTCCAACTGACGACCGGTATGTAGCTGGATGTGGACTTCGAACAAAAGGTGGCAGCTTCGGCTGCCACCTTTTCTTTATTTGTACCCGGGAGGTGGCCCGGGACCGCGCAAAGTCTAAAGAAATCTACAAGACCTGCCGAATATATGCATAGGATCGAAGAAGCATTTCCAGGGGATATCCACATGTCGGTGCTCAGTTTCGACAGAGTCTCAAAGGTGTTCCGGTCAAGCCTGATCGGACGCCACCTTTATACGTTGGGGCCGGTCAGCTTCGAGGTGGAACAGGGTGAGATATTCGGCTACCTGGGACCCAACGGCGCCGGCAAGACAACCACGGTTAAACTGGCTCTCGGCCTGCTGCGGGCTTCTTCCGGGAGCATTACCTGCTTCGGTAGACAGTCGACCTCACCTGAGATCAGGAGCAGAATCGGGTTTCTTCCCGAACACCCTTACTTCTATCAACACCTGAGTGCCATCGAACTGCTCGAATTCTACGGAAGCGTCTGTGGTATAAAGAAGAAACCGCTGCGGCGGCGGGCGGAAAAGTTGCTTCATGCAACCGGACTCACTGAGTTCAGGCACACGACTCTTTCCACGTTCTCAAAGGGGATGCTGCAGCGGATGGGACTGGCCCAGGCACTTATCAACGACCCTGACATCATCATGCTGGATGAGCCGCTCTCAGGGCTTGACCCTGTCGGCCGGAGGGAGATCCGCGATCTCATCCTTCAGCAGAAATCACGGGGAAAGACCGTTTTCTTCAGCTCCCACATCCTTCAGGACGTAGAAAGAATCTGCGATCGTGTGGGCATATTGTCCCAGGGCAAGATACTGCAGGTCGCTACTATTGCGGAAGTGCGTCTTGGGACTACCAGGTGTGTGGAGATTCAGGTTGACGGTCTCGACATGGGGAAAGCTGCAGCGCTCGGACTGGGAGAGGTTACAAAGCGCGGAGAGAAGATCGTGATCTCGCTCACACCGGACGCTGATGTGAACCGGGCCGTGGGCGTACTGCTCGCCTCCGGCGCGAAGATATCCGCAGTGATCCCGCAAAGACAGACGCTTGAGGATTACTTCATGAGCCAGGTTCAATCTCCCGTAGGCGAACCGGAGGACGAGAAATCACGAATTCAGAGGGTTCTGCAGACAACGGGGTGAATAGAGTGATTCCGAAAATCGCTGCTCTCGCGGGCAATACCTTCAGAGAGGGTGTCCGCGACCGGCTTTTTGTAACTGTCGGTATCTTCGGAGCCGCAATCCTGGCCGGCAGTTTCATCATCGGCCCGCTGTCGCTGGGCGAGCAGGAACGCATAACGCAGGACATGGGTCTCGCCGCAATCTCAGTGTTGAGCTTCCTGATCGCGGTTCTCATCGGGACAGGCATTGTGTACAGGGAGATTGAGAGGCGGACGATCTATACGGTGATTGCCAAGCCGGTCCAGAGATGGCAATTCATCATCGGTAAGTTCGCCGGTCTCACAGCAACGGTCAGTCTGCTGATGGCCATGATGACTGTCTTACTCGTCGTGGTCAACTGGATCGCAGCCGGCAGCTTCGCCCCGCAGCTCCTGACGGCGGTATTCCTTACGTGGATGGAGCTCTTGCTTCTGACGGCGCTGTCAATCATGATGTCAACCCTGAGTTCCCCGATCCTGGGGGCGATATTCACGCTACTGCTGTACTTGATAGGTCACACAAGCGGGGACCTCAAGCAACTCGCGTCACGCTTCGGATCTGGTTCGGTCAAGGTGTTCGTAGGGGCAATGTATTACACCCTGCCGAATCTCGAGTACCTGAACGTACGCAGTAAGGTGATACACGACGTACCGATCGACTTCCGCTACGTAGCATTTGCGAGCTCGTATGCCCTGCTCTATACGGTGGCCTTCCTTATCATCGCGGTCATGGTCTTCGAGAGGAAGGAATTCAAGTGACAGGGGTCCGTAAACTGGTGCTCGTGGTTGCGCTTATCGGGATCATGGTTACGATCTACGGGCTGAGCGTTGCCCTCAATTACGAACGTTACGCCGGCGACATCGAAGAGGAGCTCACGTACTTCCCTTCGGGACGGTTCCTCCAGATCGCAAGCCTTGGATACCGGACGCTGGCATCCGATCTACTCTGGCTGAAAGGGATACAGTATTATGGCGAGCACCGTCGGAACGACAGATACTATCCACTGGCCGAACATATATACTCGACTATAACCGACCTCGATCCACAGTTTCTTGGCGCATACAGATTCGGGGCGTTTGTGCTGGCACAGGATATGGGCCAACCGGCCGCAGGAATCCAGCTTCTTAAGAAAGGTATGGTCAGCAATCCCGGTGAGTGGCAGCTGCCCTTCGATCTGGGATTTCTGTATTTCACGTCTGCGGATGACGACGTAAAAGCCGGCCACTACTTCAAGATGGCCTCACGTTTCGATGAATCACCTGACATAGCAAAACGCTTCTCGGCATTCGCATACAGAAGAGCGGGGAGGACTAATCTATCCCTTTCACTCTGGGAAGAGATCTACCGGTCGAGCAGCAACAGTGTGATCAGAGAGAGCGCTCTTTACTCAATCAATTGTATCCGGCTTGAACAGATGAGAGATGTGCTTGCTGAACTGGTGGAACGGTTCCGCTCACAAACCGGCCGGTTCCCGTCCGGGCTTCGGGAACTCGTAGAGATGGGACTGGTGGAAATGGTTCCGGATGACCCGTTTGGCGGGACCTATTTCTTCGATGGCGTCTCGCAGACGGTGCTCAGCACAACCGAGGTCCGACAGGATGCCGGGAGGGCAAAACGGTACCTTGAGCGAAAACTGGGCCAGTACCTTGACAAGATGGGGTGCTTCCCTGACTCGATCCAGGTGCTCGAATCTGAGGGTTTCATCGATGATGTTCCCCCGGTCGTGGCGGCATGCATGCACTATCACCCGGCAGAAGGCAAGGTCCACTATGTGTTCCCATGGGAAGATTCGGAATGAGAAAAGGCCTGGCTGCATCACTGCAGGAGCTCTTAGCAGGCCTGCTTTCTCGCACAACACGTCGACAAAGGGGTGAACATCAATTGAATCAAAGCTCATCAGGGTACAAC
>JALGZP010000063.1 GCA_025774845.1 bacterium | reverse complement strand
AGCACCGGTTTATCGGAGCCCGTAGCAGCCTGAACAAGTGCAGTCATCTTACGGGCATGCAGCGGGTCGACCCGCGTGTCGGCGTCTCCGGTTACGAAGAGTATTGCCGGGTACTCGGTGCCGTCCTCTACCTGATGGTACGGGGAATAATCGTATATGTACTCGAATTGCTCCGGGTCATCCGATGACCCGTACTCGGGTACCCAGAACCTTGCGATCAGGAACTTGTGATAGCGCACCATATCGAGAAGCGGATACGTGCAGACCACAGCCCGGAAGAGCTCTGGGCGTTGCGTGAAAACCGCCCCGACGAGAAGCCCTCCATTGCTCCCACCCATACACGCTAGCCTTTCCGGGTTGGTGTAATCGTTTTCGATAAGCCACTCGGCTGCTGCGGTAAAGTCGTCAAAAGTGTTCTGTTTCTGCTCCAGCATACCTGCCCTGTGCCAGGTTTCGCCAAACTCACCGCCGCCTCTGAGACTGGGTACCGCATAGACTCCACCCAGCTTCATCCACGTAGCCGACCTAGATGAGAAGTAGGGAGTCATGGTGGATCTAAAACCGCCATATCCATAGAGCAGCGTCGGATTCGAGCCGTCAAGCGTGATGTCTTTCCGGCACCCGATAAACATGGGGACTTCCGTACCGTCGAGGGACTCATACCACACCTGCTTGACCTCGAACATCTCGGCATCGATCGGGATCTCGGCGGCTGCCCAGACACTTTGAGTCAAAGTTCTTAGATCATAGCGATAGACAGTGGGCGGGATGTGAAACGATGAGAACCTGAAGAAAGCCTGATCATCGTGCCACCACCCCTCGGCCGGGCTAAGGTAGCCGATTGTGGGAGGCTCGATCACGGTGACCGGTGTTCCGTCGGTTTCGAACACTTTGAGTGTCGGGATGACGTTCTCGTGGTACCGGACTATAATACGGCCGCCTGCAAGCGTGAATCCTTTGAGAACCGCCTCCGTCTCCGGGATGATCTCCTTCCAGGTGTCGCGGGCCGGATTCGTCATATCTACACGGAAGATTCTGCCGTTGGGAGCATCCCAGTCTGTTTCTATATAGAGATGACCCCCGGCAATACTGCCGGTGAACTTGGCTTCGACATCGTTTACGATGGGCACGATCTCACCGCACGTCGTGAGATTCTGATAATACAACTCTGTCTTCCGGGCCGCCGAGCCATGATAGATTGTCAGGAGCAGGTAGCGGCCATCGTCGGACAGTGCCGCCGCGACTCCAACCCCGGCGCCGTAGCCTTCGCCGAATATCAGCGCATCTTCGGCCGGATCGGTTCCCATGCGATGGTAGTAAACGAGGTCTGCCTCATCCTCGTAGCGTGTGTAGTAAAAGCCCTCGTTATCCGGCTGGATCGCGATATCTGAATTACGCCCCTTGGGTATGTACTCCCCGGTATTCTCCATGTGGTCCACATCGAAGATTCTCACCAACACCTCGTCTTCACCGGCCTCGCGGATGCCGTACGCCATGAGGCCACCGTCATCCGAGACGGACATGAGTGTAACACTCAACATATGTTCCGGGCTCATGGGATGGGGATCGACCAGCACCACATCCTCACCCTCGGGCCCTTCACGCATGTAGATCACCTTGAGATCCTGGTCGGAAAGCCGGCGAGTGGAGAAGTAGCGTCCATTCCGAACCATTGGCTTATCAACGGTATCAATCCTTATAAGACCGGTGAGTTCCTGTTTGATCGTTTCTCGACCGGGTACCGAGCTTAAGAATGACTGGGTGTAGTCATTCTGCTCCTCTATCCATGCCCGGGTCTCCGCGCTATTCTGATCCTCGAGCCAGCGGTAGGGGTCAACGATCTCGACACCATGGAGCTCTTCTGCGACATTGTCAACTCGGGTCTGGGGACGAGCCTGAGCAAACACACCCTGTGCGAGGAAGACCGGTATGGCAAGCAGAATGATGAAGCGGGTAGTGTTCCGCATTACGGCATTCCTCCTCTGGTTAAGGCAAATACCTGACTTCGAGATAGGGAATGAAATCACCCTCTTCAACGACCACCCTGTCCTCAACCTCACCTATGCTGACCTCGGCTTCCACCATCTGGTAGCTCATGCTCGGCCAATAGTGGGTCTCGACTTTGACGACATAGGTGCCGGGGTCCACCTTCTCACCCGATGCATCCATAAGATCCCATGCATACATATGCTCCCCGACGTTTACACTCGCGCCGGTTACGGCATCAGCGTCCGCGAACTTGCTCGTCGACGCCCACACCGGCAATACTATCTGTACTTCCTTTACATGCCCGCTAAAACCCGAAACATAGATGGTTCTTACGAACTTGCCATTTTCGGTTTCGACCCACACGGCTGTCTGTGGAGGCACCTCATCCCTGAATCCAAGCACGAAATCGACCGTCACCACAGGCCGCCGTTGCTTCGAAAGATCGAGACGCGAGATAGCAGGCCGCATACTCTCGAACACCAGACGCGCGGCCTCCTCTTCGGGATACTCCGACACGACGTTTATCCAGAATGTCATGGCCTTTTTCTGGTATCCATAACCCATCCAGTAGGTGGCCTCGGCCTTCATCTCGTCAGGGGCATTGCTATCGAGCACCATCTGAAGGTTGGTGATACCCTGTTCGAGTCTCCCCGCGAAGAAAGGAAATGTCACAGCCATTATTCCGTTTAGCGACCTGGCTTCGATATCATCAGGCGCCAGCTCAACCGCTTTGTCCAGATATCCCATACTTTCCATCACGTGTTCTATCGCCCAATCAGTGTTCTCATGGATCCGGTCGTCGTAAAGTTCTTCTCCACTCATGGAGTAGGCAATCACTATACCCAGCCACTTGTAACCACCGGCATTGAGAGAATCGAGACCGATGGCCTCCCGGAGCACCTTCTCGGCTTCGCCGTACCTCTCTTCATCCATGTAGGCTTTGCCCAGGGCTACAAGGAGATCGGCGTTCCCGGGCTCCACGTCGGACTTCGCCCTGAGCTCATCGGACGAAAGACCGTCAAACTCGCCCTTGGGCATCTGCGCGGGTTGTGGTGAGAGACCCGCAATACCTTCCTCCGCCTCCTTTGCAGCCGGGGTTTCGGGGGCCAGCTCAATCACCTTTTCCCAGGCGGTCTTTGCCTCATCCTTCTGTTTCTTCTTCGAATACCCCATACCGAGAAACCGGTATGCGGTCGCAGCGAGGTCGGCCGGAACTTCATCAGGTGCCTGCTCATGGGCCTTGACCACAAAGACAAGGTCCTCTATGCCCCGGTCAAGCATACCCATGAATTCAGGCATGTTGACTCCAAGGATACCCCTGTAAAGATGCGCATTGATATGCTCCGGATCGAGCTCGATCGCCTTGTCGAGCATCGTAACAGATTCCTGGCTCAGGGTACCCGCCCCCATGAAGTCACCGGCATCGGAGGCCTCTCCTGACTGCATCAATCTGTAAAGCCCGAAGTAGGCGTATGCATCCGGGCTGTCAGGGAATTCGGCAATGGCCTGTTCCATGACGGCTACAGCCTGTTTGAGGTCGCCCCCTTCCTGGAGGCCGGTGGACTCGGTTATGTACTCCTCAAGTTCTTTGGCGGCAGCGGGAGTCGACGTGAGTACGATTGCGAGCAACATAAGGCAAACGATGAATCTCATTATTCCCTCCCTGATCAAATCCGGATTGGGCTGGCACACCTTCATGAGATGCTATCAGATTGCCGGATTAATGGCCAGAGAATTGGAAGGGTTGGGCGTGGTTCCGGACCGAGGGGCTATTGTATGTAACCCAGGGAACGGAGTTCCTTCGTTGTCTCCTCGTCGAGCTTGATTGCGGTTTCGCCCCGGTAGCGGCTCTCGTCATACCAGAGTAGAATGTACGGGGGTGTGAGGTCACCCGAGGGTTTTCCCGGCGATTTGACCCTACTTCTGCTACCCTTTATCGTGAAAGGCATCTCCACCGGCGGCGAGATTGATTCGCCGAGAAAGGTGCTGGAGGTTGCCGGTGTACCATCGATCTTGAAATAGAACTTGATGGGAATCCGCTCCAGATCAACCTTGAATGCAAGTCTTGCCGAGCCCTTTAGCTCAAGACTATCAAGATTAAGAACCGAACCCTGGCGTTCTGTGTGCAACACCCCCCGGCTTTCGAGAAGGCTGCCGTTTGAGGCATACAACTTATATGGGTTGAACCTGCCGATCATCATACCTTTCTCGGCGGCGATCCTGAGATCGAAGGTGTGGTTCTCATCACTTGCCATGAGCTCCAGATACCACGTGCCGGACAGCCCAAACAGGGTCTTGAACAGGGTTTCATCGAGTCCCGCCGAGATGTCTGGTTCGCTGCCAACGAGATTCCGCATCTCTTCGGGATCGTCCTCGAGGTCAAACACCATCTCTTGTCCCGTTGCCATGTGATGCACGAGCTTCATGGGATATGCCGACACGCTCTTTATCTCGGGTCCGTGCATGATGGCCTCGGAGTATGCAATACTGTGCGGGAGGAGGCATCCGTCCCGTACCGTGGGCATACCCGTTCCCTCGAGAAGCGGCTTCAAACTCACACCCTCGAAGTGGAGTGGTGATTCCATTCCGAGGATATCGAGAACGGTCGGCGCGACATCCAGAAGCCTCACCTGTCGGGAGAGTCTTACGCCCTCGGGCAGGACGCCCGGCAATGAGAACATCAGTGGAACCCGGATCAGCTCGTTATAGAGACTATGGCCGTGCTCGAAACCACCATGCTCGTAGAACTCTTCACCATGATCGCTTAAGAAGACGATGAGCGTGTTGTCTCGGAGCTCACGGTCTTTAAGACCCTTGAGAAGATCGTCGATGGCCTTGTCCGTAAATGCGATTTCACCATCATAGAGCGAGACGATGTGGTTCCAGTCGGCCGCTGAAAGCACCTTGAGTTCTTCAAACATCACGTCTCTCACGCGTGAGAATCCTTCCAGGTCAAACGAGTCTCCGATTCTACCCTCGTAACCCGGATCGAAGTGCTGATCGTAGGGAGCCGGGGGTGAGTAGGAGAGATGCGGATCGAAGTAGTGTACGAACATGAAAAAAGGTCGGTCACCGAGCGTGTCTATCCACTTAAGCGCATCGCGAGTTGTCCCGTCCGCATTCCGGCCGTCAAGCGGGGTCATGTGGTAGTGATCGAACCCCCGGTCGACACCGTTCGCCGGTTTGAGCGCAGGTGCATTTATGACGGCACCTGTTGCATAGCCGGTGTTACGCAGGATGGTTGCCAACGTGGGAAAGGATTGTCTCATGCGGCTCTTAACCACCATTGCGCCATGCTGCGTGGGATATAGCGAGGTAAACACGGTCGCAAAGGATGGTAGCGTCCAGGGGGATTGACTTATAGCGTTCTCACACAAGACGCCCCCGGCCGCAAACCGGTCGATGCCGGAACTCGTCTCACGCCCGTAGCCGTAACAGCCGAGGTGATCGGGCCGGAGCGTATCGACCCCGATGATTATCACATTAAGCTTCGGAGCCTCTTCCCCGCATGAGAGCAGGGCGGCAATGCAGACAACAAGCATCAGCTTCGTGATTGACTGAAGCGAATTCATGGGTTTCCCTCACCTGTCACCCCAATATACCAGATTACCCACGTCGAAGACACAGGCCTTTTCCAGAGCGAATGTATTGGGTAAGTTATGAACAGGGCCTAGTTGTAGGTGCGTATAGGTTGGTCAGTCTATGAAAGTCTGCGAGATATGCGGCAATGAGGTAGAGAGCGAGGTCTCGAAGTGCCCCTTCTGTAAAAGTCATATGACAGGCTCGGCATCTCGTAGGAAGAAGGGGACGCAGCGTCTTACAACAGTGAACCTCAAGGCGGACTTACCGACCGCAGCCGAGGCCATCCGCCGGCTTGGTGTGGGGCTTGAAGCCGCCCGGAGCAGCGGAGCTAAGATTGTGAGGGTGATTCACGGATGGGGTTCCACCGGAAGCGGCGGCAAGATAAAAAAGGCGACCCGTGCGTACTTAAGGCGGCTGGAGCGTCGGGGACGAATCAAAGGCTTTGTTCCCGGTGAAGAGTACTCCGGGCTGTCTGACATAGGTCGCGACCTCGGAAGTATCCGCCCATTGCTGAAGCGTTCCCTGCGGTCGGACACAATGAACCGGGGCATCACACTGGTAGTGCTATAGTCCGAAAGATAATAGCCTATCTCCAATCGCCCATGGCTATGAAGCCGGCCCAGGTGAAGGGATGATCGGCCGCTATCCGGAAGGCGCGGTGTTGTGTCAATCTTGAACGCGCGCTCTAAGTGTGATAACCTTCCCCTGTGAATTCACCGGGAGGACAATAATGATGAGAGGTTGCCTGTTGTCGGCGGTTCTGGTCCTGCTTATGCTACCGTCCGCACTTCTTGCAAAGGACGCAATTGCGGTATTGCCACTTGAGACTGTTGGAGTGGATTTGGAGTCTGCGGAGACGGCCTACATGCTGCTCTCGCAGGAGATAAGAAAGACGGACAAGTACGATGTCATCCCGGAAGATCTCGTAAGGGATGCGATGGACTTCGGTGGATGCCAGGATCCCGTCTGCGCTGTGGCAATCGGAAAGAAGCTGGAATCCCAGTTTGTGGTCTACGGCAGTCTCAACCGGCTGGGGAGCAAGATCATTGTGAACTACAGTCTCCTGAACGTCGCAGACGACGAAGTAGTCCTTGTGGATGTTGTGACGTCACTCACCATCGAGGACCTCGATACGGTGATGAAGCGGGTCGCATCCAGCATAGTAAACCAGAAGCCTGCGGACGAGACTGCTGAGGTCGGGGCGATCACGGCGCAGGAGACCGTGACCCCGGCGAGCCGGAAGGCCATCACGACAAGCGGGATCGGATTCGGCTATTTGTATCCCCAGAAAGGGTATGAGGGTAAGGAGATATTTGCCCTGGACTTCGTGAGTCGCTACGAAGGCAAAGACTTCAATGTCACCGCGCTTTTCGGTATTCGAAAGGGAGTAGCGTTTAACATAGGGATGGAGTATCTCTTTTCGCGCACGGACTTCTGTCCATATCTCGGTGGTGGGTTAGGGTTCCACTGGGTTGCACATGACGATTTCCTGGACTTTGATGACCGTGCGGACGGCTTTGAGGCACTTGCGCGCTGCGGCCTTATGGGCTTCCGTACCTTCAACTTCAGAGTCCTTGTCAATCTCGACTACACGTATACATTCAACGAATATGATGATCAAGCCCTTGTTCTGACCATAGGTATTATGCGGGTCAACACAAAGCTCTTCGGGTTGTTTTAACGGGGAGTGCTACCCGTTCGCCCAGAGGTCCCTGCGATTGGCTTCAAGGAGTGTGTTGGGGCGGGTCATGAAGTCAGCTGCGGTTATGATACGGTGATGCTTTCCGGCTGCGTGCTCACGCGCATCAGCCAGGAATTTCTCGTACGCCGTGGTCCTTAAGAGATGATGATCGACGATGAGCGTGGGTACGACGTCCGCCAGTCTCAGAAGGTTAGCCTTGGCCCGTGCTCTTGCGTCCTCCTGAAGCACATCGAGATAGAGCGGTGGGCCTGATACGATCACGGTCTGTGGAGACCGGTCGATGATCCAGTCGACTGCCTCCGGCTCGATCAGCTGGATGTCGGAGGCGAAAACCAAACGTTCACCCTTATCCTCGATCATAACCATTGTGACCCAGCCTTGCTTTGAATTCGCCTCACCGTGTTTGACAGGCGGTGAGAAACTGAGCTCGCCGAAGGAACGACCGTCGGCGGGACTGACACGGCGCCCGAGTGCCCTTACGAACTCGATGGCTCTCTGTCTCTGCGCCTGATTGAGATTGCGCTGCCACGACTTGACGTAGAGAGTCGTATCCCTGTACAGAGCGCGGGCAATCTTGGTGTTTGTGAGATCGAGCTCCCGCTTGTCGTAGGACGAGTAGTGATCGTGATGGAAGTGGGTGATCACTATGGCATCCGCATCCCTGGCATGGGCCTGGATGGAATCACGCACGCTCCTGAGCTCCTCGAGTTCAAGCTTGTGCGGGGGCTTGCCGTCACGTCTGGGTACAACCGACACGCCCGGATCGATCAGAATCTGCATCTTCGAGGTCCTCACAACCGTGGCAAGTGAACGCACCCCGAAAGAATCCGCCCCGAGAATGTCTGTCCGCATCGAGTTCTCCTGGTTGCCCGTATCAGGCAATTCTATGGTCATCAGCATGAATCCGTCAACTTCCTTTCTGGCCGCCCCACGGCGTTTGAAACCACCTCGGAATTGTGGTATAATATATATTGTACAGGTACGTCCGAAGGGAAGGAGAAAGACAACATGAGGTCTAAGGTCAGTCTATTTGTGCTCGCGCTTGTCATGCTCGTTCCAGCCGTGGGCCGGTCAGCTCTGGTCACTTCAGATGAGGCAATGACGGTCGGCACCAGTTTCCTTGAGTTTATGGTTGATATGAGAGGGAGCTGGGGGATGTCGGAGAATCCTGAAATCGTAAGCTGTAGCGATCTCACCAAGGACGGGCGTCTGCTCGGGTACCACCTTTCAATCCAACCGAGCGGCCACATCGTGGTATCGGTTCTTAAAGATCTCTCACCGGTGAAGTCCTTCTCTTTTACCGGTGACTTTGATAACGATGCAGAGGAAGGCTACGGGCAGATCCTTAAAGACGCTATCGAATACACGCTTGTTGCTATAGAGGAGCGGTACGGCAACCTGCCCCTACTCGGAGAGGGAATCGCACCGGCCAGGATCGGCGAGCAGTGGGACTGGCTACTCGGATCGGGCCCCTCGCCTGCAAGCATCGACTCGGTGGGACCACTTGTCAGGACCAAGTGGGATCAGGGTACGCCCCTCAATGACAGTTGCCCGATGGGGGATGGTGGAAGATGTGTTGTCGGATGCGTCGCGACTGCGGGTACCCAGATCATGAGATACTGGAGGCATCCTTCATACGGTACGGGGAGTTACTCATACTGGTGGGGTGGTGATAATTCCTGTGGTGGGAGCACACCCGGACAGACGCTCAGTGCCGATTTCAACCATCCGTATGACTGGTGGAGCATGAAGAGAAACTACACCATATTCTACGACTCCACGCAGGCTGCTGCCGTTGCCCTGTTATCCTCAGATGTCGGTATAGCCTGGGACATGGACTACGGTCGCTGCGGTTCGGGCACTTACACCCACTATGGCACGCACGTCTACGCCGACTACTTCAAGTACCTGAACACCGTCATACGATACAATCGTAATGCCTACCCCGACGCCGATTCCTGGTTTGCCAGGATCAGGGAGGAGCTTGATGCGAGTCCGCCGCGACCGATTCAGTACCGCATCAGCGGTCACTCAATCGTCTGTGACGGCTATATGGATACCGGCACCCCGTACATCCATCTCAACTACGGCTGGGCCGGTTCCCAGGATGACTGGTATGCGGTGGACAATCTCTATTGTACCTGGTCGGGATGCGATCCCATGGTGGAGTACATGCTCTGCGGAATCCAGCCGGGTGCGGACTTCATAGATGTAACGGCCGGCCCCCTGGGTGATGGGGGTGCCACATACGGCGTGGCCTGGGGTGACTATGATAATGATAACGATCAGGATATCTACATCGTGAACGCCGGTACGGCCAACAAACTTCTCCGGAATGATGGCGGCGGGAGTTTCACCGATGTAACAAGCGGGCCGCTGGGAGATACAGGACAGGGACGCGCCGCATGCTGGGGTGACTACGATAACGACGAGGACATAGATCTTTATCTCACCAACACCTCTGGGCAGGCAAACAGGTTATTCCGTAACGACGGTGGCGGGACATTTGTGGACGTTACATCGGGGGCTGCGGGTAATACCGGAAACGGCGAGAGTGCGGCCTGGGCCGACTATAACAACGACAGCTACATTGACCTCTATGTAGTCAACAATGGAAGCGCAAATGTGCTTCTCGATAACAGCGCCGGTCTCTTTACTGATGCGACGGGCGGTCCCCTGGGAGATACGGGGGACGGTTATGGCATGGCGTGGGGCGACTATGACGACGACGGCGACCCGGATATCTATCTTGCCAACAATGGGGCCAATAAGCTCTTCCGGAATGATGGAAGCGGGATCTTCACGGACGTGACGGCCGCACCTCTAAACGATGCTGATGACGGCAGGGGTGCTGCGTGGGCCGACTACGACAATGACGGTGACCTTGATATCTACCTTGCAAACAGCGGCAGTGCGAACAAGCTCTTCCGTAACGACGGACTTGGAAGCTTTGTCGATGTCACCGTAAACCCTATCGGTCCCGGTGGTGCCGGCCAGGGTGTAGCCTGGGGTGATCACAATAACGACGGCAACATCGATATTTATCACACGATAACCGGTGGCGAGAATAAGGCCTACAGGAACGTGGGCGACGGCACGTTCGGCAAGGCAACGGTGGCCCCCGTGGATGATGGGGGGGACGGCAGGGGCGCTGCCTTTGCGGATTACGATGGTGACGGGCTTGTCGATCTCTATCTTGCCAACTCGGACGGGACCAATCGACTTTTCCACAATGAGTATCAGCAGCGCAATCACTGGCTCAAGGTGAAGCTGGCCGGTGTGTATTCCAATGCCGCAGGAATCGGTGCCCGGGTACGCATCGTCGCAGGCGGGCTGTCACAGATCCGCGAGATCTCAGGTGGGTCCGGTTACTGCTCGCAGAATTCACTGGTCGCGTCTTTCGGACTTGGTGAGATTGAAACCGTGGATACGGTCGAGGTCACCTGGCCATCGGGGGTTGTAACCGACACAACGCTTGTGGCTGCCGATCAGCTTATTGAGGTTCTTGAGATGGATATCTCCGGGGTGAGAGACATCGCCGCGGCGGGATCTCAACTCCGGCTCTATGAAAGCAATCCGAACCCGTTCGATCAGGCGACGCTGATCCGGTTTGCAGTACCACAGGTTTCACCTGTGAGCGTTCGTGTCTATGATGTCACAGGCCGTATGGTCAGGGTTCTTGTTGACTCCGACCGGGTTGATGCCGGTGAGCACCGTGTCACGTGGGACGGTACCAACGACCACGGCATCGCGGTGTCATCCGGGGTCTACTTCTATCGTCTTGACACCGGCAGGCACAGCAAGACCATGAGAACGGTTTTCCTCAAGTAACTGCCACACTTCGTTCGCGATGGCACCTATTGGTGGTAGCGTCGGGGTTTCACCCCCGACGTTACTTTTTCATCGGGCGCAGAGACCCGGCGCTACGGTGCAGACTAATTTAGTATGGTGTCACCGAAATCAGTCCTGTAGAATCATCTGGGAGGTGCAAATCATGAAGGTAATAGCTGATGTGAGCATAGTCCCGATCGGCGTCGGGGTTTCGTTGTCGAGGTATGTGGCCGCATGCGAGCGTGTCTTCAAGGAAGCCGAACTGGATACACGCCTCCATGCCTACGGGACGAATGTGCAGGGGGAGTGGGACGCGGTATTTGATGCGTTCAAGCGCTGCCATGAGGTTGTCCATGAAATGGGTGCTCCACGGGTCTCAACCGTGATCAAGGTGGGCACGCGTACAGATAGGGATCAGACCATGGGTGACAAGGTCGGTAGCGTCGAGGCCAAACTGAAGTGATTCGATGAAGCCGAACCGTACACCGAGCCGCGAAGAGATAGTCCGGACGATAGTAACCGCGCTGGAACCGCTTGACTATGTTTATGCGCTCTGGGAAGGGGGAGCGGTTGCCTTCGACCGCGTGGATGAATGGTCGGATATAGATATCTGCGTCGATGCCGATGATGAGCGGGTGACCGACACCTTCCCTGCAGTTGAACGCGCTCTCGAATCCCTTGCCCCCATCGAACACAAATATGAAGTCCCGGAGCCGGCGCTTGGGGAGTATGTTCAGGCCTTCTACCGGCTCAAGGGGACCTCGAGATTCATGCTGATCGACTTCGCTGTCTTCAAGCACAGTGCGGAGGATAAACTTCTCGAGCCGGAAATACACGGTAACTCACTGTTCCATTTCAACAAGGATAATGCCCTGACACCCCCGGCCATAGACCGGGAGAAGCTCTCAGGCAAACTGAGAGACCGGGTACGTCAGATCCGGGCGCGGCTTGAGACCTTCGGCTGCTTCATTGAAAAGGAGATGAACAGACATAACGACATCGAAGTACTGGATCTGTATCAGCGGTTCATACTCGGCTCACTGGTGGAGATACTTCGTATCAAACACAAACCCGTAAGGTACGACTTCAAGACACGCTATGTGCACTATGATCTCCCGCCGGATGTGGTGGAAAGGTTGAAGGACCTCTACTTCGTTAAGGATGCGAATGACATTAAGGGTAAGTCAGATATAGCGGTAAAGTGGTTGCACGAGGTCATGAGCGATCTAGACAACCGGAGGTAGCATGAGATGAAGATGATACCGCGCACGTTTGCAGCTCTTGCGGCTTGGGCCGCTGTTGTCACATTTATAGTGTTGCCGGGCCCCGGCCGGTGCGAGGAAGGAATGTGGCTTCCCCACGAACTGCCCGATGAGGTGATGGCGGAGATGCAGGACATGGGTCTGGAGCTGGAGAGGGACGAGATCTACAGCACTTCGGGGACGGGGGTAGCGAATGCAGTAGTCAAGCTCGGTGCGACGGGTTCTTTTGTTTCACCGGAGGGCCTCATTTTCACCAACCACCATGTTGCATTCGGCGCGGTTCAGCGTATCAGCACCCCGGAGAAGAATTACATCGAAGACGGCTTCCTCGCAGAGACACTGGACGCGGAGGTACCAGCTTACGGTTACACCGTTCAGGTGATCAGGTCGACTGAGGATGTTACCCGGGAAGTCTTATCCGCGGTCGATCGAGAGATGCCACCCCTGAAGCGCTACAAAGCACTTGAGCAAGTCAAGAAGGAGATCGTAAGCAGGGGGGAAGCCGGGGGAAATGTGTATTGCGAGGTCCGTGAGTTCTTTGGCGGATTGAAGTACCTGCTCTATACCTTTCTCAGGATAAAGGATGTTCGGGTGGTGTATGTCCCGTCGCGGGCCATCGGGGAGTACGGTGGTGATATAGACAACTGGATGTGGCCACGTCATACGGGGGACTTCTCATTTCTGCGCGCCTACGTGGCCCCGGACGGAAGTCCGGCGGAGTTCAGTGATGCCAATGTCCCGTACCAGCCGGCAACCTACCTCAGGGTTGCACCCGAGGGACTTCAAGACGGCGACTTCGGCATGATCGTCGGTTTTCCGGGCAGGACGCGGAGATATCTTACGTCTTATGCACTCTCAGACTTTGAGGATTTCGAGTATCCCCAGAGGATAAGGATGTACCGGCAGATGGTGAAGATCCTCGAAGAGCAATCGAGGCGGGATCCCGTTGCCGCTGTCCGGGTGGCATCGAGGATAAAGGGCATAAACAACCGCCTCAAGAACAACGAGGGTATGCTTGAGGGTTTCGAGCGCTTCGGGCTTGTCCAACGCCAGCAACACATGGAACAGGAGATCCAGACCTACCTGGCCGGCGACCCGTCTCTGGACAGGAAATACGGGACGCTTCTAAGCGATTTCCGGATCGTATATGAGCAACGCTCGCGCGGTGCGGGGAGGGACCTCTTACTGGATCTGATGCTCTATCGCGGAACCCTGCTCAGTCAGGGCATGCTCCTCTACAAGTGGAGTATCGAGAAGGAGAAAGACGACATGGATAGGGATCCTGACTACATGGACAGGTGGATCCCCGACCACAAGCGGAAGCTGAGATACTTCCAGATGGGCCTGCACCTGGGAAGTGATCGCGCACTGACGAAGATGTTCTTCATTGAAATGCTGGAGCTTCCTGAGAATCAGAGGATTCAGTTTGTGGACGAGATGTTCGACGGGAAAACGGGATCCGAACTTGATGATGCTCTTGAGGGCTTCCTGGATGATCTCTATGCCGGGACGGAACTCGATGACACGGATGAACGCCTGGCGATGTTCGATATGTCCCACGAGGAGATTGTAGGGACGGGAGATTCCTTCATCGCGCTGGCCGCCGATCTCTACGACGAGAACGAGGCCAGAATCACGCGGGAGCATACCTTCGAGGGAGCCTTGCATGTCACCACCCCGAAGTGGATGAAACTGATCGCCAGGTGGTCGGGACACGAACCCTATCCCGATGCCAACGGGACAATGAGGCTGAACTACGGCGAGGTCAAAGGTTACTCCCCGGACGGTGACACGCACCACACCCCGTTCACGGCCTTTCAGGAGGTAGCGGCGAAGAACACAGGTGAACCTCCGTTTGACTCTCCCGAGCGATTACTCGAATTGGCATCAAGCCGTGAATATTCTTCGTACCTGCACCCTGTGCTTGAGGATGTGCCGGTCAACCTGCTCACGACTCATGATTCCACTGGTGGAAATTCGGGCAGTCCACTTCTCAACTCGAAAGGGGAAGTCGTCGGGTGTCTCTTCGACGGGAACTACGAAGCGATGACGGCTGACTTTACATTTCAAAACGACATCACGCGCTCAATCCATGTCGATATCCGCTATGTGTTGTTCATTGCTGAGTTCGTAGACGGTGCCCACAACGTCCTTACAGAGCTCGGAATCGGGTCCGGGGATTAGGACAGACCGCCCCGGGTATGTATTCGAAGGAGGCTGGATGTGACATCACGTCTTGATGAATTTCGCGCCCGGCGCGAGCGCATGAATAAGAAGATCCTTGACGGTGACCATATGGGTATCAAACGTTTCTTCAGACTCGATACCGCCGCCTATGAGGACGGTGCGCTGCCCGGCAGAACCAAGGAGCTGCTTGGCCTGGTGGCGTCAGCCGTACTCAGGTGCAATGACTGCGTTGACTATCATCTGATAGAGTGTGCTGAGGCAGGCTACACGGATGCCGAGATCCACGACGCTCTCAACGTTGCCCTGATCGTGGGCGGAAGCATAGTGATCCCCCACCTGCGCCACGCATATGAAACGCTGGAGATGCTTCGCAGTAAGTCCGAATAGGATTCCGGCTTACTCTGCCTTCCTTGCCTGGATCATGGCGAATGTGACACCGGACGGCTCGTTAAAAAGGCATATCCGGTTGCCCGGAGATATCTCTACCGGTGGTTCGACGATATGGCCGCCGGATTCTTCCACCTTCTTGGCCATCGCGTCGATATCATCTACCTGTATGTAGAGTGCAAGAAACGGCAGTTTGGCTCTGCTCAGGGTGAATATGCCGCCAGCCATCTCACTGGGTGCATGATCCGCGGATACGATGTAAAACTCAAGACGATCGCTGAATTCTATGTCCCAGTCAAAGACATTCCTGAAGAACTCTACCGACTTCTCCTGGTCGTTTGAAGCCAGCTCCCAGAAGACGATGGGATTCTTGGATGCCTGACCCTCCTCCGCGTGCACGGTGCCTGCAACAGAAACACAAAGGAGAAGTACGATGCTGAATCCTGCGATGCACTTCATGCTACACCTCCTTGGTACCCCGCGTGTGTTTAGAGTCTTTCCTGATCTGTAGCGGTAGCGTCGAGGTTCACCCCCGGCGATCTTTACTTCGGGCACAGGGACCCTATGCTACATTTCAGCTATTGTCTGCTCGGCGAGACTGACGGTCTCTTCCGTGTGTTTGACTACCTTCTTGCGGATCTTCTCGGCTTCCTTCGAAGTATCCACTCTGAACTTCTCATCGGCGATCCCCGGCAGGTTGATGGTCACGTTGAGATACGCCCCCTCGGCTGCTGTCCGTGCGGTAAGGGCCGCGACACCCGCATCACTGACCGAGTTCTTGTTTCCCTTCTCGACCACGCGTCTCGCAAGCTCCGCTGCGTCCCATGTGCGCCTGAGAACGTTGAGCGGTACAAGCGTGGCATCCTTGTTGGCCGTTTCCATTGCCGCCTCACGCGCCGCCTTGTCTTCATCGGTCTTCTTGGGAAGCCGCATTGCGTCCATCACGCGGTTGAATGCTTCGGTGTCACGATCCACATCAGCGAGGAATTCGTCTTTCAGCCGTTGCCCCTCAACACCTATCTCGTCTGCCTCCGCGAAGGCCTCCTCGTAGCCCTTCTTCCCGTGGGTGAGAGCCGCAACCATCGAAGACAGCGCCCCGCTTAAGGCACCACAGAGTGCCGCAACGCTCCCCCCACCGGGTGCCGGGGCATCCGTTGAGAGGAGAT
>JALGZP010000062.1 GCA_025774845.1 bacterium | reverse complement strand
CATGAGATCGCCACGCTTCGCTCACGATGACATAAGAGTCTCGTGATGACATCAGGGTAACGTAGCGGCGGGGTTCCACCTTCGACGATACCCTTCACGTCGGGCACGGAGCCCCGGCGCTCGAGCCCAGTACCCGCGTGGGTCTCCACGTTTATAGTTGACGCGAAAAAGGGGTGCTGATAGTCTTCTGCCCGATGGCGTCGAGCAGGAGACTGTCCCACCTGTCAGGAGGTTCTTTGCATTGTCACGCATACGAATCGGGGTTCTAGCATCCGGGCGAGGATCGAATCTTCAGGCTATCATCGACTCGGTTAAAGAAGGAAGACTGGACGCCGAAGTCGCAGTCGTCGTAAGCGATGTGGAGGACGCCTATGCGCTTGACCGTGCACGGAGCGCAGGTATCGAAGCTCGTTACATAGACCCGGCACGGAAGGGGGCCCGCCTCAGCAAGGAAAGCGAACGCCGGGTGATCGATGTCCTCGATGAGTTCCGGGTCGATCTCATCGCTCTTGCAGGCTTCATGCGTATACTGAGATCTGATTTCGTAAGACACTTCAGCGGCCGCATCATGAATATCCATCCGTCACTCTTACCCTCGTTTCCCGGGCTCAAGGTTCAGATGAAAGCTCTCGAATACGGGGTCAAGTACTCGGGCTGCACGGTCCACTTCGTTGACGAGGGTGTGGATACGGGTCCCATAATAATCCAGGCGGCAGTTCCGGTACTTGATGGTGACACCGAAGAGGTGCTCTCAAGCAGGATACTCAGGGAGGAGCACAGGATCTACACGGAGGCTATAAGGCTGTTTGCAGAAGGCAGACTCAAGATCGAAGGCAGAGTCGTGCATGTGCTGCCGGAAAGGAGAGATGATGCAGGCGGTGACGAGTCTCGACATTAGCGGGCTTGAAGTTTTCTCGAAGGGCAAGGTCAGAGACCTATACGACCTTGGTGAAAACCTCCTCGTAGTTGCGTCCGACAGGGTATCAGCGTTCGATTATGTGCTGCCATCGGGGATTCCGGATAAGGGTAAGATACTCACCGCGCTTTCATCCTTCTGGTTCAAACACATGGAGAACATATCGGAACATCACCTCATCACCGACCGGGTTGAGGAGTTCCCCGGCAGCCTCAAGATGTATCAGGATGTTCTGCGTCACAGATCGATGCTTGTGAAGAAAGCCAGGCGAATCGATATCGAGTGCATCGTACGGGGTTACCTTGCGGGCTCGGCGTGGAAAGAGTACTCGGCCTCGGGCACCGTTGCCGGGTGCGAGCTTCCCGGGGGACTCAAAGAGAACTCGAAACTCGAGAAACCCATCTTCACGCCATCGACCAAGGCGGACGACGGTCATGACCGCAATATAACTGTAAGTGAGATGCGCGATATTGCCGGCTCTAAACCTACCGAAGAGGTCATGGCCACGAGCGTGCGTCTCTTTGAGGAGGCCAGTGTATTTGCCGGGGCACGCGGCGTGACTCTTCTTGATACCAAGTTTGAATTCGGTTACCTCGATGAGAAGATCATCCTTATAGATGAAGCACTGACCCCGGATTCCTCACGTTTCCTCGTCGAAGAGAAATCCGGTTCGGAGCCTGTGAATCTCGACAAGCAGTTCATCCGTGACTTTCTCGAGGGGATGGGGTGGGACAAGGATTCCCCGCCACCGGTGCTCCCAGACCACGTTGTCACCGAGTGCAGAAGGCGTTATCTCATGCTGTTTGAAAGATTGACCGGAGAGATACCGCAATGGGCAAGATAGAAAATGTGCTTTTAAGCGTTGCGGATAAGACCGGCCTGGTTGAGCTTGCCCGTGGTCTCTCGGAGCGTGGCGTCAAGATCCTGGCCACGGGAGGGACTGGACGCCATCTTAAGGAGCAGGGCATCGAGGCTGCTGACATTTCGACCGTAACGGGGAAGGTCGAGTTTCTGGGTGGTCTCGTAAAGACCCTCCACACGGCGATTCATGCCGGTATCCTCGCCGACAGAGACAATGCATCCCACATGGCAGAGCTGGGTTTCCTTGGCTGGCAGAAGATAGACATGGTCGTCGTCAACTTCTACCCGCTTGCGGCAGGCACCGAAAAGCGGGACCTCTCATTTATCGACATAGGCGGTCCGGCGATGGCGAGGGCGGCTGCAAAGAACTTCGGTTCGTGTGTGCCGGTACCTGATCCGTCATGGTATGGCCGCGTGCTTGAGGAGCTCAAATCAACAGGGGAGATCGGTGAGGATCTCCGCTGGGCGCTCGCGACGGATGTGCTTGCTAGGACCGGTGTGTATGATGCCCGGACACTGGCTGCGGTTCCCGGGAGCCCGGACCGTGAAACGACACCCGATTCACTCCTGGTGGGTGCCGGCAGGGCGATCGATCTCAGGTATGGCGAGAATCCTCACCAGAATGCCGCATTCTACTTCGCGGGGAATGACACCGGCTTTGACGTCATAAAGGGAGATCTCTCTTATAACAACCTGCTGGATGTCGACTGTTGTCTAAACCAGCTCGCCGAATTCGATGGGAGGGCGGCGGTTGTCGTTAAACATGTCGGGCCCTGTGGTACGGCCGAGGCCGAGACCGGTCCCGGTGCGCTTGAATCAGCCTATGCCTGTGACCCGCTCTCAGCGTTCGGAGGAGTGATCGGTGTCAATTTCATCTTCGATGAGGAGTGTGCGGGTCTCGTGGCGAAGCGCTTTGTTGAGTGCGTGGTCGCACCGGAGTTCGACGAGCGTGCACTCGAGCGTCTACGGAAGAAGAAGCGAACGCGACTTGTCGTGAGCGGTGCCCGGAGACGGGAGCCGGCGGTCTTACGGAGCGCGCTCGGGGGCATTCTGGTCCAGGCCCGCGATGATGTCCTCGTTTCGGCAGACCTGAAATTCGTAAGCGGTGAAACCCCGCCCCAGGCGGTTACTGACGATCTCATCTTCGCATGGAAGACGGTCAAACATGTGAAGTCAAATGCGATAGTCTTCGCCAAGTCGAAGCGGTCGCTGGGAATAGGCGCAGGCCAGCCAAGCCGGGTAGACGCAACAAAGATAGCGATCAGGAAAGCCGGAGAAGCGGGTCACGACCTTAAAGGTTGCGTGATGGCCAGTGACGGTTTCTTCCCGTTCCCGGACTGCATCGAACTTGCCGCAGAGGGCGGTGCCCGGGCGGTAATCCAGCCGGGCGGGAGCATCAGGGACGAAGAGGTCATAGAACGCGCGAAGGCTCTCGGGATCACAATGGCTCTAACTTCGACCAGGCATTTCAGGCACTAAAACCGGGTCAACGATCAATGAACCACGAGCACCACATCGTAGTCCTCGACTTCGGATCTCAGTACACGCAGCTGATTGCGCGGCGGATACGAGAGTTGGGTGTCTATTGTGAGATCGTACCCTACTGGACCTCTGTGAAGGAGATTGCCGCGAGGCACCCAAAGGGGGTCATCCTCTCGGGAGGACCCCGGAGTGTTCACGAGAAGAGCGCGCCGATGCCGGCCAAGGGCATCTTCGACCTCGGCGTACCCATCCTGGGAATCTGTTACGGTCTTCAGGTGATCGCCAAGGTATTCGGGGGCAAGGTTAAGGCAACAGCCGAAGAAGAATACGGTCCCCGTGTTGCCAGCGTGGTAGGCCGGCACCGTCTCTTCACTGGTGTCAGGAAACGCATAAGGGTTTGGATGAGTCATGCTGATTATGTCAGAGCCCTTCCGCGCGGATGGCGGGCGATCGCAGAGACCGAATCATGCCGGTACTGCGCAGTTCACAGTCCGGATAACAAGGTCTTCGGTCTCCAGTTCCATCCTGAGGGTTCGCATACGGATGACGGTACCAAGGTGCTTCGTAACTTCGTGTTTCGTATCTGCGGGGCCCGCAAGACCTGGAGCATGAAATCCTTTGTCGAGAGCACCGTGGAGAAGCTTAAGGATGAGCTGGACCAAAGCCCCGTTGTCTGCGCGCTGAGTGGCGGCGTTGACTCCTCGGTGGCCGCCTCTCTCATCTCTCGTGCGGTGGGAGACCGGCTGACCGCCATATTCGTCGATAACGGGCTCCAGAGGAAGCATGAGGGTGATGCCGTCCGGATGCTCTGTAAGGAGTGCGGCATACGCCTCAGGTATATCAAAGCCTCGGAACGATTCCTCGCCAAACTCAGGGGAGTGTCGTCTCCGGAGCGAAAACGCAGGTTGATCGGTCGTGAATTCATAAAGGTCTTCGAGGAGGCGGCTGTGCGGGAGGGAGGTGTGAAGTATCTTGTCCAGGGCACGCTCTACCCGGATGTGATTGAGAGCGTCTCCGTCAAGGGGCCATCGTCTACGATCAAGAGCCACCACAATGTCGGAGGGCTGCCGCGGCGCATGAAACTGCGGCTGGTTGAGCCGCTCAGAGAGCTCTTCAAGGACGAGGTGAGGGAGGTCGGTAAGATAGTCGGGGTCCCCCCCGAGATACTTGCGAGACATCCGTTTCCAGGTCCCGGTCTTGCGGTCCGGATCATCGGCGAGGTCACCCGCGGAAGGTTGAGTATCCTCCGTGACGTGGACTGGATCTTTATAGATGAGATAAAGAAGGCAGGACTCTACTCCGAGATCTGGCAGGCCTTCGGTGTTCTGCTTCCGGTGAAGAGCGTAGGGGTGATGGGTGACAGACGGACATACGAGTTCGTTGTTGCGCTGCGGGCCGTCACAAGCAGGGATGGTATGACTGCCGACTGGGCGCGGATACCGCCCCTGGTTCTTGAGAAGATCTCAGCGCGAATCGTGAACTCGGTAAAACGAGTTAACCGCGTGGTCTATGATGTGACGTCGAAGCCACCGGGCACGATCGAGTGGGAATAGCGAGCCACCAGGAGAAAAAAAGGGCAACCGCCCCGCTCGGCTGCCCAGCACTTTCAATGAGTTCCCCGCGAACCGAACCGTGCCTCTATCACTTTTGAACCCAGGGGCGCTAAAAAGCGTCTGTCCATCGAGGATCGGTCCAAACAAGCGCGAAGTCACAACCCGTGCAGGGAACTCAGTTCGCTAGTCTGAAACGTCTTCGCTAATTCCAGTTAGTCACATCCGGCCAATACATGTCAAGCTTTTTTTGGAATATCTCATACCCCGTAAGCCGCATGGAATATGGCTTGGGAGGGTATCTGTACCCATATTGGGTCCATCTCGGGTACCGAGTTTGATGCTCCTCGGCGTTCGACTCCCGACGGCCTGGTGTGCGCCAGAGATGAGGAGCCAACTCCTGATCAGGTATGGTGTCACCGAAATCGGTCACTCGTTGTGCACGCGGACCCGATGCATAATTAAGGATGGTTTCACTGAAGTTAGGGCGGATTTGGTGTGGACAATTAATGTACACAAGCACGTCTAATTCGCTTGACATAAGAATCCATATGTCGTAAAGTCTAAGCGTAGTTGTGGCCCGTAGTAGATTTATGTATTTGCTTTACGCAAGAAGGAGGGTAGTACCCATATGCCGCGTGGCAAGGTAAAATGGTTCAATGAAGCCAAGGGCTACGGCTTTATTGAGCAAGAAGACGGGCCTGATGTGTTCGTGCACTATTCTGCTATTGAGGACCAGGGCTTCAAAACACTGTCCGAAGGACAGGAAGTCGAGTTCGAAGTTAAGCAGGGAGACAAAGGACCGCAGGCAACAAGAGTAGTCAAGTTGTAGGAGTTAGTCGTAATATAGACGATTTCTCAAGCAACGGCGAATCCCGGTTGGCAACCGCCGACCGGGATTTGTTATACTAGCTATTGCCCGCCAACTCCGCGTCTGATAGATTGGATAACAGGATCGGAGACAATGTTTAACAAAATCCTCACCAGGGTATTCGGCACGAAGTCAGACCGTGATCTTAAGAAGTCTGCACCTGTCCTGGAGCAGACGAATGACCTCTACCTGAGTTACCACACACTCTCAGACCGTGCCCTTCGCCAAAAGACCGAGGAGTTCAGACAGATACTGTCTGACGGTGCCTCCGTCGATGACATCCTTCCCGCCGCCGCCGCTACCGTAAAGGAACTCTCCAGACGCCTCATGGGCAAGACGTGGGCGGTCTGCGACATAGATACGCGGTGGAACATGGTCCCCTTCGATGTGCAGCTCCAGGGTGCGTTGGTGCTTCACGAAGGCAAGATCGCCGAGATGGCTACGGGCGAGGGTAAGACACTCGTTGCTACCATACCCCTGTATCTCAATGGGGCGACAGGCAAGGGTGCGCATCTCATTACGGTGAACGACTATCTCGCCCGGAGGGATTCCGAGTGGATGGGCAAGATCTACGAGCACCTGGGTCTTGTCGTCGGCTGCATACAACATGACATGGAGCCACCACAGAGGAAGGCTGCCTACCGGGCCGATGTGACCTACGGAACCAACAACGAGTTCGGTTTCGACTACCTCAGAGACAACATGGCGACCAGTCTCGAGGGCAGGGTCCAACGTAGCCATCACTATGCCATCGTCGATGAGGTCGATAGCATCCTCATAGATGAGGCCAGGACGCCGCTGATCATTTCCGGACCCGTATCGGTGTCGAGACACAAGTTCGAGAGCCTCAAGCCGGCTGTTGAGAAGCTGGCGAAGGAACAGGTCAGGCTGGTCAACAACATGCTGGCCGATGCCGAGAAAATGCTGGATACCGATGATGAGTATACTGCGGGTGTCAATATCCTCGCGGCCCGGAGAGGCGCTCCCAAGAACAGGAAACTCTTCAAACTGATGCAGGACGGTAACCTTCGCCGTCTGGTTGACCGGGTCGAGCGTGATTACATGAGGGAGAAGCGGCTTCACGATATAGACGAGCAACTCTATTTCGCCATAGACGAGCGGGGCCACAGTGTCGACCTTTCCGAGAAGGGCCGACTCTATCTCGAAAAGGGGTCCAAACCCGGGAGTCTTAGCGGATCCAAGGGATCCCGGTCCGGCGGCCGTCCGGATATCCGCCTGACTGCGACGGACGGCGGGGTGGATTTCTCTCCCAAGACCAAACAGGTTCTTGCTGAAGAGGAAACCGTGGAATATCTCGCGGAGAAAGCATACCCGCAGGTGGTCGCAGCGGATTCAGGCCACGAATCGCTCTTCCTCTTGCCTGATTCTGCGCTTGCCTTCCAGCGGATAGACTCCGAGGCTGGGGATCTGCTTAAATCCGTGATGCTTGAGGAGGCGCGCTCTCAAGGTTCGGGCCAGGTTGAAGAAGGCCGCGCGGAGGCCTTCCTCGAGAAGTGGATCGAGCACAACTCCAGCTTTCTTTCGGTCGTCCAGATGAAACTGAGACAGCAATTCGAAGACGACTACGGTGAGCGGAGCGGACGGCTCCATAACATATCACAGCTCCTCAAGGCTTACTCGCTTTTTGATAAAGATGTCGATTACGTAGTCAAGGAAGGCAAGGTGCTGATAGTGGATCAGTTCACCGGCCGTCTCATGCCCGGCCGGCGGTACAGCGACGGTCTCCACCAGGCCCTCGAGGCCAAGGAGAGTGTTGCCATCGAGCGGGAGACCCAGACGCTGGCAACGATTACCATCCAGAACTACTTCAGACTCTATGAAAAGCTGGCGGGGATGACCGGTACGGCCGAGACGGAGGCGGGTGAGTTCTATGAGATCTACAAACTCGACGTCGTGGTGGTACCGACGAACGAGCCTGTCCGCAGAGCCGACTATGAGGATGTGATCTATCTCACGAGACGTGAGAAATATACCGCGATCATCAATGAGATCGTGAGAATGCACGAGATGGGTAGACCCGTGCTCGTTGGTACCGTCAATGTAGAGGTTTCAGAGGTCCTGAGCCGGCTCTTAAAACGCAAGAAAATAGAACATTCGGTGTTGAATGCGAAGTACCACGAGGAGGAAGCACGAATCGTCGCCAAGGCCGGAGAGCGTGGGGCCGTCACCATTGCGACCAACATGGCAGGTCGTGGAACAGATATAAAGCTCGGTGAGGGCGTGGTCACCTGTGGCAGGTGCTGCTTTAAGTGTACGGATCGTGATTGTGCAGCGTGTGAGAAGGAAAAGGAGACGAGTGATGAGTGCCTCAAGGATATGCCATGCGGGCTTCACATAATGGGTACCGAGAGACATGAGAGTAGACGTATAGACCGCCAGCTCAGAGGTAGAAGCGGCAGACAGGGCGACCCCGGTTCCTCGAGGTTCTATCTCTCGCTCGAAGATGACCTGATGCGGCTCTTCGGAAGTGACCGGCTCTCCGGGGTGATATCGAAGCTCGGTATCCAGGAGGGTGAGGCGATCGAACACTCGCTTATAACGAGACAGATCGGACGGGCCCAGAAGCGTGTTGAGGCCAATCACTTCGGTGTAAGAAAGCATCTTCTCGAATACGATGATGTGATGAACAAGCAGAGGGAAGTAGTCTATGACAAGAGACTGCTTGCGCTTGAGAGCGAAGATATCGGCACTGAGATTTCAAAAGTGATCGACTCCGTCGTCGACAGGAAATTCGAAACCCACGTTCCCGATGGCAGCCATCCTGAAGAGTGGGACCTCGATGGTCTCAAGCGGGAGCTTGAAATGATGTTTCTCTGGTCCTTCGACCTGGGCGGGACAGCAGAGCCGGGAACACGCGTAGAGAATCTCGCCGACAGGGTAAAGAACACTGCACATCTCGCATACGAGGCCAGGCAGAGAGAGATCGGCTTTGAGGCGATCAAGGAGATAGAGCGGCACGTCCTCCTTTATGTGATTGACAAGCGGTGGCGCGATCATCTCTACGATCTGGATACGGTTAAATCCGGCATAGGCCTGAGGGCCTACGGCCAGAAGGATCCTTTAATAGAGTATAAGGCTGAGGCATTCGATCTCTTTCTCAAGATGCTTGACAGCATCGATGATGAGACGGCATCGCTCGTCTTTCACGGCCGGTTTGCCAAGCCCGATGAGGAAGAAGCAAGACAGGCTGCGCGCTACAGAGCCGTCAAACCTGAGATGGCAGCGCTTGGCCCCGGGCCGCAGGCGGCACCCGAACCGCGACCCGGACCCGGACCCGGGGTGACATCCGGACGGGGTGGGCAGATGCGGGGACGGCCGGTGAGCCGCAGAAAACCTGCAACTGTGGCGCCCAAGGTGGGCAGGAACGACCCCTGTCCATGCGGCAGCGGAAAGAAATACAAGAAATGCTGTGGACGGTAGTCTAAGAGCTTGCTTTCCTGGGGGTGTTATGTTAGGCTTTGCTACGCCAGAGAATTCGAACGAGGTTAACCATGGATGAACGTCTCGTTGAGATAATTATCGCGATTGTTGACAAGCTTGCGGACCGGGAAATACCGGCGAAGACCGTTGAGGGTCTTACCAGTTCGCTGGTGGCCGATGGTTACTCAATCGGGGAGATAAACACCGCCTTCATGTGGCTCTATCATACAGTTGATGAGAGCTTCTTCGAAGAAGGCAGAATACTTGCTGAGTATGGATCGAAGTCCACGCTCAGGATGCTTAATGATTTCGAGAAGTCTCTTATAACTCCCCAGGCTTATGGTTACATACTTCAGCTGAGCCAGCTGGGACTGCTTGATGACCTTCAGATAGAGGAGCTGATCGAGAGAGCGATCTTCACCTGTGTCGACGCGGTCGAGCTGAATGACGTAAAACGAATGGTGCCATCCGTCATTCTGGAGGGTGTGCCTGGATTCCGTCCAAGGCTCATATCCTGGCGGAGCAGCGAGCCGGACGGATCACTTTCACACTGAAGAAACCCGCTTGCAATCCGGTAGGTCTCGTTCTATCCTCGGTATAGCTGAATGTGGAGAGGTGTATGGCTACTAAGGAAAAGTCGCTGGTCATAGTGGAGTCACCGGCCAAGGCCAAGACCATCAACCGGTTCCTGGGCCCATCGTACGTCGTAAAGGCCTCCATGGGACATGTGCGCGATCTTCCCAAGAAGACCCTGGGTGTAGATGTCGAAAAGGACTTCGAACCCGAGTACGTGACGATCACCGGTAAGAAGAAGACGATCACCGCGCTAAAGGCTGCGGCCAAGAAGGCGAAGGATATCTTCCTTGCCCCCGACATGGACCGGGAGGGAGAAGCCATAGCCTGGCACCTTGCGGCTCTGATCGATAAGGACCGGAGCAAGGTCAAGCGTGTGATCTTTAACGAGATCACCGGGACGGCCATCAAGGAAGCATTCGATAACCCGATCGACATCGACATGCGAAAGGTGGATGCCCAGCAGGCGAGAAGGGTGCTCGACCGTCTGGTGGGCTATAAGGTAAGTCCCCTGCTCTGGAAGGTCTTCCACAAGAGAACCAGTGCCGGCAGGGTGCAGTCGGTGGCCTTGAGGTTGATGTGCGAACGGGAAGAAGAGATAGAGAAGTTCATACCCAGGGAATACTGGACAATTGACGGGAAGTTCAAGTCACCGAGGAGTGATGAGTTCATTGCCAAACTTGAGAAGATCGGCAAGGCCAAGGTCGAACTGGGTACTGAGAAAGACGCCAAGGATGTCGAGACCGATCTCAAGCAGCAGACCTACACGATCAAGGACGTCAAGAAACGGACCAAGAAACGGAATCCCAAACCTCCATATATCACCAGTACGCTCCAGCAGGATGCCGCAAGAAGGCTGGGCTTCAGCGCCCGGAAGACCATGGTCGTCGCACAGGAGCTCTATGAAGGCATCGACCTTGGAGAGAAGGACCGTGCAGGTCTTATAACCTACATGAGAACCGATTCGACACGGGTGGCGAACAGTGCACTTGATTCCGCCCGGAACTTCATCACCGAGACCTTTGGAAAAGAGTACATCCCGGAGAAGGCCACCAAGTTCAGGAAGGGCAAGGCCTCCCAGGATGCCCACGAAGCAATAAGACCTACCGCTGTTGAGCGGACACCCGATGCGGTCTCCTCATTTCTTAACAAAGACCAGATCAGAGTCTACAGGCTCATCTGGGAACGCTTTGTTGCGAGCCAGATGTCTCAGGCCCTGTTCGACCAGACAACGATTGAGATTGAAGGCGGTCGTTATCTATTCAAGGTGACGGGTTCCATCATGAAATTCGACGGCTTCCTCAAGGTCTATCATGAGAAGACCGACGACAAGGAAACTCTTCTCCCCGTCCTCAATACGGGTGAGGCTGTGGATCTCCTTGCGCTTGATGTCAAGCGCCATGAGACTCAGCCCCCGCCGCGCTATACCGAGGCGAGTCTCATCAAAGAGCTTGAGGATAAGGGAATCGGGCGGCCGAGCACCTACGCGGCGATCATCACAACCGTGCTTGACAGGGGCTATGTCGAGAAGACCAAGGGATCGCTTGTACCGACCGAGCTGGGCCGGACCGTTCTCAGGGTCCTTCTTAAGATCTTTCCGGATATCTTCGATGTCGGCTTCACCGCTCTCATGGAAACCGAGCTCGACCGTGTCGAAACGGGACAGGACGGCTGGGTGAGTGTGGTCAAGGATTTCTACGAGCCTTTCGCGCGGAGTCTTGAGCATGCCTCTGCGATGAAGGATGAGCTCAAGCGTGCGGTCGAAGAGGAGACCGACATAAAGTGTGAGGCGTGCGGCAGTCCCATGATAAAGAAGTGGGGAAGACACGGCAGGTTCCTCGCATGCTCGGCGTTTCCTGAGTGTAAGACCACC
Source organism: bacterium (assembly GCA_025774845.1). GTDB lineage: Bacteria > Arandabacterota > Arandabacteria > Arandabacterales > Arandabacteraceae > Arandabacterum. The sequence goes on along the minus strand of JALGZP010000062.1, from coordinate 8,619 downwards.
AAGCCGCTTGAGGAAGAGGAAGAGCACACCGATGCCAGGTGTCCCGAATGCGAAGGTGAGATGATCGTACGCACGGGACGTTACGGCAAGTTCCTGGCGTGCAAACGCTACCCGGACTGCAAAGGTACAAGACCGTTCACGCTCGGTATCAAGTGCCCCAACGATGGTTGTGAGGGCGAGCTCAAGGAGAAACGAACCAAGAGGGGCCGCATATTCTACGGTTGTACGAAGTACCCCGCGTGCAAGTTCGCCACCTGGGATAAGCCGATAGGTGAAGCCTGTCCCGAGTGCAGTCACCCGATCATGCTGGTCAAGACCACGAAGGATAAGGGCAGCCGCCTTAAGTGTCCCAAGTGCGGCAGCGAGGCGAAATCATGAGCAGGCCGGCCCCCAGGGTAGTTGTTATAGGCGGGGGGCTTGCCGGTTCAGAGGCCGCATCGCAGGCTGCAAGGCTTGGGGCGGATGTAACCCTTTTCGAGATGCGCCCCACCAGGATGACCGAGGCCCACACGACCGGGAACCTGGCTGAGCTGGTCTGTTCCAACTCGTTTAAGTCAGACAGCATATCCAATGCAAACGGCCTCCTTAAGCTCGAGCTCAGGATGCTTGGTTCGATGCTTATGGATGTGGCCGCCCAGGCCCGCGTACCGGCCGGGAGTGCGCTCTGCGTAGACAGGTCGCTCTTCGCATCGGGTGTGACACGCTCGATCGAGTCCACCGGCCGGGTCAGCCTCGTAAGGGAGGAAGCCGTCACCCTGACTGACGATGCGGTCAATGTACTTGCGCCGGGACCGCTCGCATCGACGGCCGTCTCCCGGGTGCTCGAGACAATAGTCGGGACACGTAACCTCTCTTTCTACGATGCCATCTCACCGATCATCGAGACCGAATCCATAGACATGTCGCGCATGTACAAGGCGACACGCTATGGTAAGGGTGACTCGACCTACATAAATCTGCCGCTCGACCGGGAGCAGTATATGGGCTTCCTAGACGGCTTGAGGAACGCCGGTGTGGTTCCCAAACGGGACTTCGAGGATGAAAGGTTCTTCTCAGGCTGTATGCCGATTGAGGAGCTGGCCGGCATGGGCGATGAGACACTGGCGCATGGATGCATGAAGCCTGTGGGACTCATCGATCCGGGGACCGGCATGATTCCTCATGCCGTTTTGCAGCTCCGCCCGGAAAACCTCGAGGGCACGCTGCACGGTATGGTGGGTTTTCAGACGAGGCTAAAGCACGGCGAGCAGGAGCGCGTGTTCCGTATGTTGCCGGGACTTGAAAACGCCCGCTTCGTCCGTCTGGGTAGCATTCACAGGAACACCTTTGTTAACGCGCCGGTGGCACTCGGCCCAACGCTTGAACACCGGCAGCTCGAAAACGTCGTCTTTGCAGGACAGATAACGGGTGCTGAAGGATACATGGCAGCTATCGCGACGGGGCTCCTTGCCGGTATAAACGCTGCACGCAAGGCATTCGGGATCCCCTGTGTTGTGCCCCCGGCCGAAACCATGCTGGGAGGACTCGCCAGATATGTATCCGCGGCCCCCGTGAAGTCTTTCCAGCCCATGAACCCGAATTTCGGTCTCCTGCCGCGACTCGGTCCGAGGGTGCGTGAGAGGCAGCGAAGGAACCTGCTCTTGAGTGAGAGATCGGCCGTCACCCTCAAGGCCTGGATAGAAGAGACGGCCGTCACAGAGAGTTTAGATGGAGCGGTGGACTACAGTGGAGTCTTACCTTAAGAGATTCATTCTGCATCTGGGACTTGAACGCAATCTATCTGATAATACTATAAGCGCTTACGAGAATGATCTAAAGCAGTTTATTGCATTCCTGAGACAGCAGCTCGGCTGCCGGAAGCTGAGTATCGAGCAGGTTGACAGGCTCTCGATCCGTCACTTCCTGAGCCATCTCAAGACCGGGGGCGCGAAGGGAAGCACGCTCCGCCGCAAACTTGCCGCGATAAGGTGCTTCATGAAGTACATGTGCACAAGGGAAAGCCTCAGTGTCAATCCGGCTGCCGCCATAAGGATGCCCCAGAAGGAGAAGCACCTGCCTTCGTTCCTTGACCTGGCCGATGTGGACTCGCTCATGGAACTCCCCGGAGGGAATGGATTCGCCGGTTCCCGGGACCTGGCGATCCTCGAGCTCTTCTACAGCACCGGTATCCGGCTTGGTGAGCTGAATTCCTTAGACGTTGCCGATATGGATCTCTTCGGCGAGGTGATAAGAGTCAAGGGCAAGGGCAGGAAAGAGCGGCTCGTGCCCGTGGGTAGGATGGCGGCAAAGGCAATCAAGGTCTATCTACCGGGACGTGCCCGCTTCCTTAAGAAGAAAACACGTATCGAAGAGACGGCTCTCTTCGTCAACAGGTTCGGCCGGAGGCTGGCACGGAGGGGAATCCAGAAGATAGTCAGGCATTACCTCGAGCAGGTGTGTGATCTCAAGCAGATGAGTCCTCATGTCTTGAGACACACGTTTGCGACTCATATGCTTGACCGGGGTGCCGACCTTCGCGCGGTCCAGGAACTTCTGGGTCACGCGAGTCTCTCGAGCACACAGATCTATACTCACGTGACTACCGAGCGCTTGAAGAAGGTCTACGGTCAGTCTCATCCGAGAGCATGAGGTGGTTAGAATGAGAGCGAAAATCAGAAGTACGACCATTATCGGTGTAAGACGCGACGGGCTGGCGGCCATGGCCGGTGACGGCCAGGTCAGCCTTGGCGAGACCGTGATGAAGCAGAAGGCCCGCAAGATAAGGAAGATCTACGATGAAAGGATACTCGCGGGCTTCGCGGGAGCGTCAGCCGATGCGCTCACCCTGTTTGAGAAGTTCGAATCCAAGTGCGAAGAGTACAAGGGAAACCTCACGAGAGCCGTTGTCGAGCTTGCGAAGGAGTGGCGAACAGACAAGATTCTAAGAAGACTGGAGGCCCTGCTTGTCGTGATGGACAAGGAGCACTCATTCGTGGTATCGGGGACGGGTGAGATAATCGAGCCCGACGACGGCATAGTGGCGATCGGCTCCGGTGGAGGCTTCGCGCTCGCCGCCGCCAGGGCCCTGATCGGGCACTCCAAACTGGATGCCAAAGCGATAGCGGAGGAATCACTCAAGATAGCATCGAACATATGTGTTTACACCAATGATCAAATCACAGTCGAGGTTCTGGAATAGATGAGTGCAGGGGAACTGACACCAAAACAGATTGTACGGGAACTGGACAAGTACGTTATCGGCCAGAAGGATGCCAAGAAGTGCGTGGCGATCGCGCTCCGGAACCGCTGGCGCCGCCAGCAGGTGACCGGTGAACTCCGGGACGAGATCATGCCCAACAACATCATCATGATCGGCCCGACGGGTGTGGGAAAGACCGAGATCGCACGGCGGCTTGCCAGGCTTGCGCGGGCTCCCTTTATGAAGGTGGAGGCCTCCAAGTTCACCGAGGTCGGATACGTCGGCCGTGACGTCGAATCGATGATACGTGAACTCACCGAGCTCTCCGTCAACATGATACGTCAGGAAAAAACGACAGAGATCGAGGCTGCTGCGGCGGCCAATGCCGAAGAGCGACTCCTCGATCTCCTGCTTCCCCCGGTAAAGAAGCGGACGGGACAGCCCCCGGAAGAGGGTCCCGATGACGAGGAGAAGTACAGGGCCACGCGGGAGAAACTCAGGACGAAACTTAAAGCCGGTGAGCTCGACGACAGGAAGGTTGATGTGGAAGTGGCCCTGAAGGCCATGCCCATGATTGAGATCTTCACACCGGGCGGTATAGAAGAGATGGACATAAATGTCCAGGAGATGCTGGGGGGACTCATTCCACCCAAACGTAAGCGGAGAAAAGTCAGTGTCGCAGAGGCGGTCGAGATCCTCAAGCAGGAGGAAGCCCGGAAACTCGTTGACATGGACAAGGTCGTGAGCGAGGCGATCAGCCGTGTAGAAAACTCAGGCATCATATTCATAGATGAGATAGATAAGATCGCCATGGAAAAGAGCTCTGCCGGTCCCGATGTCTCGAGGGAAGGGGTCCAGCGCGATCTCCTCCCCATTGTGGAAGGGTCGAGTGTCCCGACCAAGTACGGGATTGTCCGGACCGAGCACGTTCTCTTTGTCGCAGCCGGAGCGTTCCACTCCTCGAAACCCTCGGATCTCATCCCCGAACTCCAGGGGCGCTTCCCGATAAGGGTTGAGCTCGGGAGTCTCTCCGAGGCCGACTTCGTACGGATTCTGACCGAACCCAGGAATGCCCTCATAAAGCAATACAAGGCACTTCTTAAGACCGAGAAGGTCGACGTCACCTTTACTGAGGGTGCGATCAAGGAGATCGCCGCGATCGCCGCGAGGGTCAATGAGATAACCGAGAACATCGGGGCGAGGCGACTTCACGCCGCGATCGCTGCGAGGGTCAATGAGATAACCGAGAACATCGGGGCGAGACGACTTCACACGGTGATGACCAGACTGCTTGAGGACATCCTTTTCGAAGTCCCCGATCTAAAGAAGAAGCGAATAGGGATAACGGCCAAGGTGGTGCGGGAAAAGCTCAAGGACATTGTCGAGGATGTGGATCTGACACGGTACATACTCTAGTTAAAGGAGCCGACTTATGTGGGACCGGAAACACTTCCTCTCGATATACGATCTCACTGCGGATGACGCTAAGAAACTCGTCGAGAGGGGAATCGCTCTTAAAGAGGACCATCATGCCGGGCGGCTTCAACCGCTCTTAGAGGGCAAGTCGATGGCCATGGTTTTCAGAAAGCCTTCCTTGAGAACACGTATGAGCTTTGAGATGGGTATGATAGGGCTTGGGGGGCATGCTCTTTATGTATCGGACGAAGAGATCAAGCTGGGCCGGCGTGAGGCCGTCTGTGACGTTTCGCGTGTGGTGTCACGTTATGTTGATGTCATTATGATAAGGACCTTCGCCCAGACCGAGGTCGAAGACCTCGCGAAGTACGCATCTGTTCCCGTAATCAATGCCCTGACCGACCTCTACCATCCCTGCCAGGTAATGGGTGATATAATGACCGTCGTGGAGCATAAGGGACGTATCGATGGTCTCAAGGTTGCTTTCCTCGGCGATGGTAATAACGTGGTGAATTCCTGGATCAATGCCGCTACCAAGTTTGATTTCAAGTTCGTGCTGGGTACGGCAAAGGGCTACGAGCCGGATCCCATGGTTTTAGAGAGAGGCAAAGCGGACGGGGCCAAAGTCGAGATAGTCTATGATGCACACGAAGCCGCACGCGATGCCGATGTTCTCTACACCGACGTGTGGGCGAGCATGGGAGCAGAGGCTGAGGCTGAGGAGCGAAAGGCAACGTTTAAACCGTTTCAGGTCAACGATGAACTCCTCGCCGCGGCGAAGCCCGATGCCATAGTGCTGCACTGTCTACCGGCACACAGAGGCGATGAGATCACAGATAGCGTGATGGACAGCGACCAGTCGGTTGTCTATGACGAAGCCGAGAACCGTATGCACATTCAAAGAGCCGTTACATTAGAGCTCCTGGGGAAATGAGAAGAACATACCGGTGGTTGCTCTTCCTCCTGTGTGCCGTTCTGCTTGTGCTCGTATGTAGGTGCGCCAAGCGCGGGTCGCCACCCGGAGGACCTGCCGACACGACCCCACCTTATGTCACCGCAGTCACTCCGCCGAGTGGTTCGGTGCGTGTCGGCGAGGACAGTCTGATGAGCGTCGAATTCAGTGAGGCCATGAAGAAGCGTACTGTTGAGACCGGCATCGTTGTGAGCCCGCCGTCCCGGTGGAAGAAGAGGTACTGGAAGAAGAACACCTATTACCTCATTCCCGAGACAAGTCTCCGATCCAACACCACATATCTGATTTCGGTGTCAAACAAGGTAAAGGACTCACACGACGTCGCCATGAAATCAACGTTCGTATCGGGTTTTTCAACCGGTGACAGTATCAACGCCGGCATCATCTCGGGCGAGATAAGATGGAAGAAGGTGAGCGTCGAGGCTGCGGTGGTCGAGCTGTTCGACCTTGAGGCAGCTGATACCACCGGTGTAGGCAGACCGGGTGAGCCTCTTTACCTGACGCTTTCGGGCGCCGGGGGCTTGTATGAGATTCCCTTCGTGGATACGGCTAAGCGCTATAGGCTCCAGGCATATCTCGACAAGGACATTGATTCCGAATACGATGAAGGCGAAGACCTGGGTTGCCATAACGGCGATGTGGTGTTTAACGGTGTGTCCGAGCTCGATAGCATTGACGTCATGATTTGCGGCAAGACCTTGAGCGGCGGTATCCGGGGTCTCATCGACACGGCATCGGTTGCCGATACGCTGACGATCACCGTCCTGGCAGAGTCGGTGACGGATAGCTCGGTCACCTACTGGGTGGCACCCGAAAAGTCAGGCGAGTTTGAAATCAAGTGTGTCGAGCCCGGAACATATCTCATCCAGGCCTTCTCCGACGTCAATGTCAACCATGAGAAGGACCCGGAAGATACGTTTTTCGTTGAGGTCGCCGACACACTCAGTGTAGAGTCCTGTTCGAGGCCGCGAGAGGTGAGGTTCGGTTTTGGCGAAGACGATTAAGTTCACGAAGATGTCGGGTGCGGGTAATGATTTTATCTTCCTTGGACCCGATTATGCCTGGCTCAAGGAGTCTGCACCCCAGGCCGCGATCAACCTCTGCAGGCGGCGGCTTGCAATCGGCGGCGATGGCCTTATCCTGATTGAAAAGACATCCGACGGGATCTTCATGCACTACTATAATAGTGACGGCAGCAAGGCGGACTTCTGCGGAAACGGAGCGCGGTGCCTCGTACACTTCTGCGACGCCAAGGGCATTGCAGCGAGTCCTGTTACATTCCGCTCCGAGGCAGGTGTCCATACAGGTGAGGTCACGGACTCAGGTGTGAGACTGAGTGTTACGCCGCCTACCCTGACCGATGATACCGAGATTACGATCGATGGCCGGTCGTATTCCTTAACCCATGTGGAAGCGGGTGTTCCCCATGCGGTTCTGCTTGTGAGTGATATAGATGGCGTAGATGTCGAGGGCCTGGGTCGTGAGATAAGAAATAACCCATCCTTTGGAAGCGAAGGGGCCAATGCGGATTTTGTGGCCGCCGGGGATGAGGGAGAGTTCACTATCAGAACCTACGAGCGTGGCGTCGAGCGGGAAACACTTGCCTGCGGAAGTGGATGTATCGCCGCCGCACACGTCTTAAGAGAAAAGGGTATGACCGGCGATGAGGTTAGTCTCAAGGTACGCTCGGGTGCTGTGCTCCGGGCTGAGTTCAGGCCTGACGCGGCTTATCTCACCGGGCCGGCGGATATCGTTTATGAGGGCGAGATAGAACTTCCCTGATAGGAGTGGAAGAGATGCTTGACGGAACGTATGTAGCAATGGTCACGGATTTCAAGCAGGGCAGCCTCGATCTCGATGGCGTAAGAGCACTTGCCCGGAAACTGATTGACGGTGGTGTCACGGGCCTGGTACCCGCCGGATGCACCGGTGAGGCCGCGACGCTTTCCACTGAAGAGCGCGTGGCCATGATAAAGGCCGTGCTTGAGGAGCGGGGCGATAACGCCAATATCAAGGTCATCCCCGGTACGGGTACCAATTCAACGGCCTCAAGTATTGAGCTTACCCGGATCGCGGAGGATCTCGGTGCGGATGCGGCGATGCTCATAACACCGTATTACAACAAACCCACTCAGGGCGGACTCATAAAACACTATGAGACCGTGGCATCGAATGTGAAGCTTCCGATCGTGCTTTATAACGTCCCCGGACGTACGGGGGTCAATATGCTCCCCGAGACCGTGGCCGAGCTTGCGAAGATTGATAACATTGTCGCCGTAAAAGAGGCAAGCGGCTCGGTGGACCAGGTCTCACGTATAATCGCGGAGTCGGACATCACGGTACTCTCGGGTGATGATTCACTTACACTTCCCATGCTCTCAGTCGGTGCGAAGGGTGTGGTATCAGTCGTGGCCAATGTGGTCCCCGGTCAGGTATCCCGGATGGTATCGGCATTTCTTGAAGGACGCGCGGATGTGGCCAGGGAGATCCATCTGAAGCTTTTGCCGCTTATGCATGTACTCTTTGTCGAAACCAACCCCGGCCCGGTTAAGGCGCTTCTGAAAATGCTGGGGCACGGTACGGGTGAGATGAGGCTCCCGCTTGTTCCGATCTCGAGCGAGAGCGCGAAGAAAGTACGTGACGTGATGCACGGGGTGGCACTTCTGTGAGGTGAATATCAAATGCTGAAGATATGTCTCGTTGGTGGTCTCGGCAGGATGGGGAGGATGATAGCCTCGCTCGTCACAGGTGAGGATGGTATCGAGATCGCCTCGGTCTGGGAAGGTGCGGAGGTGCTTTCCCAGGTTTCCAACTATGCGACCGCCACTGGTTATTCCAAGAACCCGGTGACACTGACCTCCGACGGCCCCGCAGCAGTGGAACTCTCAGATGTGGTCGTCGATTTTGCGACGAACACGGTCTTCGATGAGATCGTCAAGGTCTGCGGCGATCTCTCAAAACCGCTTGTGACGGGTACGACCGCAATCCCCGATAAGGATGCTACGCTCAAACCCCTTGCAGGGAAGGTGGCGGTCGTGAGCGCGCCCAATAT
>JALGZP010000009.1 GCA_025774845.1 bacterium | reverse complement strand
GGCTTTCATCGTCTATGTAGCGGGCTATGAACTCCAGGAAGCCCCGGTCATCATCGTCATATTCGTTGAGCCAGCCCGCCTCAGAAGTACTCTCAAAGTCCTCTGCATACCATTCGAAGATTGAGGACACATAGAGGGTGTTGTCTCTTTTATCTATGTAGACCTTGTCCCGGTTGTTGATGAACCTGTGCGCGTCCCGCTCAATCTGTGCATTGAGGCTGTCACCGGCATAGGGTTCATCCGAGAGCAGAGGGCAACCCCCTGAAGCGCATACGAGGGCGAAGTGGACCCTGGGATCACCGAATTCCCTGCGAAGGATCTCGTGTTCTATCTCGTCAAGACTGCGGGGTTTCCCCGCGAGCTCGTAGTACTCCCTGCTCCAAACGTCCTTGATCTGCCTGATGCTGTTCTTCGGAAACCTCACCCGGGACAGCCATCCACCATAGTCGATCGGGTAGCTGCTGATTATCGCGTAGATCGTGATCGCGTTATACGCATTCAGCCAGAAAGCTATCTGCTCATCTCTGCTCCACGTATCGTAGTAAACTGAACTGCCGTCACTCAGAGCTTCCAGATAGGAGATCAGACTGGTGCTATCTCGCTTGATACTCCGGTAGTCGACCCGACCCTCCAGTACACGCCCGGACAGGATCTCTTCGTAGATCGCACTGTCAACCGGACGGGAATGAACCGGCGTGGAGCCTGTGATGCTAAGAAGCAGGATGCTTCCCAAGCCGACGGCAATCGCTCTGACACCATAGATCTTGAGTTCCGCGTAGGGTAAGGCTTCAACGGGAGGTATCATTGCAGTACTGCGATCTTCCTTGTTTCGCTGGCCCAGCTATTGCTGACTCTGGCGAAATAGGTCCCGGCCGGCACCTTCTGACGGCCGATACCGGTTCCGTCCCATATCGCATGGTAAATCCCGGGAGCCATGTCCATGTCCGCGAGCTTAGCTACCACCCGGCCCTGGAGATCGTAGATCGCGAAGGTAACCCGGTCACTGACATTGGTGTAGTATGCGAATTCGAACTGCTCCAGATCGGCACCCTCTTCCGGGCACGCGAGCATCCCGATCTCATCTCCCAGCTCCTCGCTATCCCACAGCCCGCTTATCATCACGGCACAGTCCACCCCGGCAATGATCTCACCGGTCAGGAGATTCCCGTACAAAGTGAGTGGAACAGCTTCACCTATATTGCGGTCAAGCCCGAGCGTCGTGGCGACTTCATCGATAGCGAAACTCAGCTCAAGATCGTCGACCCCGTCTCCGCGCAACTTATGACATGCGCAGAGCCCGCCTACGAGTGGCGTTCCGACGTCCTCACGAACCCAGCTCTCGGGCTCTACTTGCTCCTCCACGCCTTGCCGGGTAAGTCGTATCGTTGCAGGATCTATACTTGCAGCATCGAAGTCCATTGAACCAAGAATCGCGATCGGAATCGTAAGGTTGCTTTCAAGTCTGAGGTGATTCGGGCAAAGACCCGGCCGGATATCCACAGTGACGACAATCGGCCCGCGTACTCCCGAGGAGTCCGAATCGGCAAGCGCAATCGGACCCGTGCCGCAAACCAGAACCAAAAGGATCACAGGGATTGCTGAGGTCGCCATACTGAATCCATGCGATCTCGGAATATGAAAGGTCACCGGCTGTTGCCCTCCCGGACACTTAGCACCACCTACACTGAATTATACCAAATTCTATCGGCGCAGGTTCCGGTTAGTTTGAGATTGCCGACAGGTCAGATGTACCACATCATTGGCCGGCTTCGGAAAAACCGTCCGCTCGTGGGTCTATCCCGCAAGAGAGTCTCTCAAAGCATACTGCAACAGTGCAGTTTTATCTAATCTCGGCGTTAAGCGTGCCGACTATAAATGGTGCAAATTGCGAGGGCCACACTATGAACATTCTTGTCGTTATCATTGCGATTGTTGCTATCTTTCTGCTAGGTAAGTACCTCATCTAAGCGAGATTCGACTACCATACCCGGGTATGAACAAGTAGACTGTTCTCAAAGCCTTGGTTCCGGCATGTCGCCGGGCACACCGAAATTCAGAGTCACCGGAATAAGAACGAGGGTGTTCCTATGAGGGCTAATAGCAGCATATACATCACATGGGTATGTATTCCCGTACTCTGCTTGGTCTGGCTTGCCGGGTGTGGAGGTCTTGAAACTCAAAGCGTGTGGCGAAGCAGCGGTATGTCCATCGATGGCAGCCCGACAGATTGGGAGGGGGTCTTCCCAACCTATGTTGAGGCACCGAACATAGCCATCCGCGCAGCCAACGACGATCAGTATCTATACCTCTTGCTGTCATCACCGGACCGCAACCTCGCAGCCCAGATGGTGACCAGGGGTTTCACTGTCTGGTTCGATCCAGAGGGTCGTGAGGACGAAGTCCTGGGGATTCATTATCCTCTCGGAACCGACAGCCCGCTCATGGCAAGAGAGGCTCTGAAGGATCGCACAGAAGTCAAGCAGGCGATCATAGATATGTTCAGGTCCGCGGGAGAGGTGATGGAGGTGCTCCGGCCGGGTGAGGATGAACCGGTTGTTGTCCCCATCGCAGGGCATGGAATTGAGGTCAGGCCCGGCTACGCAAGTCGGAATTTCGTCTATGAGATCAGGGTCCCTCTTTACCGGAGTGAGGATCATCCTTATGCCCTGGGAAGTGAACCCGGCCACCGGATCGGCGTGGGACTTGAGACGCCCGAGGTGGACCTGGAAGAGATAAGAGAAGCCATGGAGCGGGACATGCCATCAGATGGTGAGCCGATGGACGGGGACGGTGTGGGAGAAAGGGAAGGCGAACGCGGCCGCGGCATGACTCCGGGGCCGGGGATTCGCGGGCCTCACGACCTCGAGGGGCTCGATATCTGGACCGGATTGACCCTGGCTACAACAGCAGATTCCGCTCGGGCAGGCGGGGAAATGGATATCCGCTGACGGGTCGTATCCGTCCGGCTTGGCTGGACATCGCCCTGCGGCATGCATGTTAACTTCATGACATCTATGAAAATAGCTTGACACGGATCTGGGTTGTGATATAATTGCCAGTAAGGGACTTCCAATAGTAGCCAATGATCCGGTTCGACCGGGGGAAGGTGTCAGCCATGAAACTGTCGACAAGAGGGCGTTACGCTACCAGACTGATGCTCGACCTTGCTCTTCATTACGATGAGGGCCTTGTGCTTTTGAAAGATGTGGCCGCGCGCCAGGAGATTTCGAGGAAGTATCTGAGCCACCTGGTCGCCTCACTCAAAACAGCCGGACTGGTTGCTTCAGGCCGCGGAGCTCATGGAGGCTACCGCCTGGCAAAAACTCCCAGGGAAATACATCTGGGAGAGGTGATTCGAAACGTGGAAGGTGATCTTGGACTCGTCGAGTGCGTGCACTCACCGGATGTGTGTGACAGAACCCACACATGTGCGGTGCGTGACATCTGGGCGCTGCTGAGCAACAACGTGAAGGACCTGCTCGATTCGATCACGCTGCAAGATATGATTGATCGTCACGAGCGGAAACAGGCACCGGAAGCCTTGATGTGGAACATATAACAGGACAAAGGAGGTAGCAAGATGGCAGGAATCGCAGGCGATGTGACCCGCCTAATCGGAAACACACCGTTGGTTAAGATTAACAGGTTGGCCCCGGATCTGGGTGCCACAGTCGTCGGAAAACTGGAGTACTTCAATCCTCTTTCGAGTGTGAAGGACAGGATCGGGGTAAGCATGATTGATGCCGCCGAGAAAGAGGGGGCTATCCGCAAGGACACGATTATCCTGGAGCCTACCAGCGGGAACACGGGTATTGCCCTGGCATTTATCTGTGCAGCCAGAGGATACCGGCTCTCACTCACCATGCCCGATACGATGAGTCTTGAACGCCGGAGTCTGCTACAGGCCCTCGGCGCAAAGTTGATTCTGACACCCGGAAGCGAGGGCATGAAGGGTGCGGTCAAGAAATCGGAGGAGTTGGCCGCGAATGATTCACGCTACTTGGTGCTCCAGCAGTTTGAGAACCCCGCCAATCCGGAGATCCACAAAAAGACCACGGCGGAGGAAATCTGGAAGGACACCGATGGCAAGGTGGATATCCTCGTCTCAGGTGTGGGCACCGGCGGAACGATCACCGGGGTTGCCGATGTGCTCAAACAGAGGAAGCCGGATTTCAAGGCAATCGCAGTCGAGCCTGAGGCTTCGCCGGTACTTTCCGGAGGAGAGCCCGGGCCGCATAAGATTCAGGGTATCGGGGCCGGGTTCGTGCCTGCCGTTCTGAGGGAGGACCTCGTAGATGAGATAATCCAGGTGACCAACGAGGATGCTATGAACACGGCGCGGCGTCTCGCCCGTGAAGAGGGCTTGCTCGTGGGAATATCCTCAGGGGCCGCCGCCTGGGCGGCAATCGAGGTGGCCAAACGGGAGGAGAGCAAGGGCAAGATGATCGTTGTCATCCTTCCCGATACCGGTGAACGATATCTATCCACCGAGCTCTTCCGCGAAGAGTAAAACGGATCCAGGACACGATTCATATTTGAAGAGGACGCATCACATCAAGGAGCAATGGGAGGTACAGCATGCCCGAGACGGATATCAAGGTCCAGGCGGAATTTCCGGCAGTCGGTAAGATCTCACCCGAATTCTTTGATGAAGTCATATACCCGCGTCTTGGAGCCAGGCGCGACGACGTACTGATCTCACCGCAGCATGGATTCGACTGTGGCATCCTCAGGACCGGGGACGGCCAGGTTATGGCGGTAACCACCGATCCGATATTCATCGTACCTGAATATGGTTTTGCGCGCTCGGCATGGTTTGCCTGGCACATCCTTGCATCCGACGTAACCACTTGCGGGTTTCCGCCTGCATATGTGATTGTCGATTTCAATCTGCCCATGAGCATGACGGAGCAACAGTTTGCCGCCATGTGGCAGGTTTTTCACGATGAGAGCAGCAAGTACGGGGCCGCCGTCATAGCAGGTCACACGGCAAGGTACGTGGGCACCGACTACCCGATGGTCGGTGGCGCAACATTCATAGCGACCGGGCCTGAGGACAAATATCTTCATCCCGGAATGGCCTCCCCCGGCGATGTTGTCATCGTGACCAAGGGCGCCGCAATTGAGGCGACGGGTATCTTTGCCTGTGCCTTTCCCGAAACCGTAAAGGCCAAGCTCGGTGAGGATGTTCTTCGGGAGGGGCAGGACCTCTTCTTTAAGATGTCCACCGTAGACGACGCGCTGGCTGCCGTCAGTATCGGCGTCAGAGATGATGGTGTAACAGCGATGCACGATGCGACCGAGTGCGGCGTGATCGGGGGACTCTTCGAGATAGCCCAAGCCTCTGGCGCGGGTATAGTCATCGACAAGGATAAGATACCGGTGCTCCCTTCGGTCAAAGCTATCTGTGACTGCTTCGGGATGGACCCGCTTACATCAATAAGTGAGGGGACACTTCTAATATGCGTGAAGGAAGCTAAGGCTGAGGAGCTGATCTCAACCCTGAGTCGTGCCCGAATACCGGCTGAGACAATCGGGAAACTCCTTCCCAAGGAAGAGGGTTTCTGGATTGTTGAGGATGGGAAACGCAAATCTCTTGAACACCCACGGGTGGATCCCTTCTGGGGAGCCATGAAACAGGCCATGGAGAAAAAACTTAGCTGATTGAAGCGGAACGCGCTGATACAATCCGGTATGGAAGGAGGCCAGGGTGGATACTGAGCTACTGGATAGTGTCTCCGCGCGCGGGCAGGAGTTTCTGGGTGTAAGGTACCCCTTCATCTGTGGTGCAATGACGTGGGTGAGCACTCCCAGTCTTGTTGCGGCCGTGTCCAACGCGGGTGGCTTCGCCTGTCTTGCAGGTGGGAACATGCCGGTGGACCTGCTGGAGCAACAAGTCCGTGACACCCGCCGTCTGACTGACAGGCCCTTCGGGGTCAATCTGATCACAATTGCCCCCGCATATCCGGATCACCTGGCTCTTGTTCAGAAATTACGTGTCCCCTTTGTCATCTTTGCAGGTAGTCTCCCCCGCCGATCCGAAATCGAGCTCGCTAAGCGGGGTGGGGCAAAGGTCATGTGCTTTGCCTCCACTGGCTCAATCGCCGGGCGCATGTTGGACTATGGCGCTGATGCATTGATCCTGGAGGGAATGGAGGCCGGAGGTCACGTAGGGCGTGTGACTCTCATCATCCTGCTTCAGCAGGTTCTTTTTGAGGTTTCCGATGTGCCCGTCTTCGTCGCCGGTGGAATCGCAACCGGGAAGGCATGCGCACATATGTTTCTAATGGGGGCTGCCGGCGTGCAGATGGGGACACGATTTGCCGTCGCCACGGAAAGCTGCGCCCATCCCGACTTCAAGAAGGCGTTTCTCCGGGCCAACGCACGAGATGCCGTATCCACCCCGCAGTTTGACAGCCGCCTGCCCGTCGTTGCGGTGAGGGCACTCCGCAACCTCGCAACAGATGATTTCAGCAGACTCCAGCTCGAGCTGATCGGCAGAATGGAAAACGGAACGGTAGGTCCCAGGGAAGCGCAGAAACTGGTAGAGGAATTCTGGGTGGACCGGCTTCGATCGGCCGTAATCGACGGTGACGTCGTCCGCGGTTCGCTGATGGCTGGCCAGTCCGTTGGGCTGGTAGCCGGCGAGATGTCCGTTCAGGAAATCATGGATGAGCTGATAGCCGATACCGAGCAAGAGCTGCTCCGCACGCGCCGGCGCCTCAATCTTCGATCCTAGGCTGTGCCGATCTGATCCGTGGTTATCACGACTGCAGGCATTACCTTATCATGATAAGCAGCATCTTGAAGGGTGTAACGGCCCGCACCGCGTGAGGGACATCCGCCGGCATGATCACCATCTCGCCTGTCTTTGCGGAAACATCCTTACCCCCGATGGTGAGTCCGGCCTCACCATCCAGGATGAATACGGTTGCATCGAAGGGTGCCGTGTGTTCACTCAGGCCCTGACCCTCGCCAAAAGCGAAAAGTGTAAGGGTACCGGTTTTCTTATCAATCAGGGTCTTACTGACAATTGAGCCTTCCGAATAGTCAATCGCGGCTGCCAGGTCTACCGACTTGCTCTTGAAGTCATCCATCGTACGATCTCCCATCATCTAATTCGGTGACAGTTCGGTAATTACTGGGCCGAGCGGCCCCGGCTATTTGTAAACTCTCACGGAATTATGTCGCCGTTGATACCGATTGTGACCTCTTCGAACTCGAGGTCTGTGCGCCCGCTCTGCTTTACGGCTTCCTGCACCATTGCCGTAAGCCCTCCGCAGCACGGTACCTCCATCCGGACCACGATTACCTTGGGTATGGTCGGTTCGCTCAGGATCTCTGCAAGCTTCCCGACATAGGGCTCAGTCCGATCCAGTTTCGGACAGCCGACCACAACAGCCCGCCCACGCATGAAGCGCCAGTGTATGTCGGCAGAAGCGATCGGGGAACACGTGCTCAGGACGACGAGTTCATGGTCTTTGAAGAACGGGGCTCCCGGTTGAACAAGATGAATCTGGATGGGCCACTGGTCCAGTTCGGACTCATTGACATGACCCGGCATGCCCGAGGCTGCCACCGCCTGGCTACCGCCCCCGGATTTGAGATTGGCTCTCATCCTGCTACCGGGACAGCCGCCCGGGGGTGGCCCCGGCGACGGGTCAGCCTGCCTGTCCGGATGTTTTCCTTCCTCATGGGCCAGGGCCGCATCTTCCATCCTGCGAACCGCTTCTTCACCCTGAGTTTGCCTGAGATATTGCTTTGTTGCATCACTGTCGAACTCTTCGCTTTCGCGTTCTTCGATCTTGAGGGCCCCGGTCGGGCAGGTGCCGATGCAATCGCCGAAGCCGTCACAGAACTGCTCTTTGACGAGCTTCGCCTTACCGTCGACCAGTGCGAGTGCACCCTCCGCACACCCGGTTATGCATTCACCACATCCGGTGCACAGGTCCTCATCAATATTTATGATCTTGCGCTTCGCCATCTGGCACCTCCCCTACCGGAACACTCGAATTCCACACATCACCGAACACCACACACCTATACAGTTTGACCCAGCGCCGACTTGAGGTCCTCCTCGACCGTCGAAATCGGAGCTATATTGAACTTATCGACAAGCACATTGAGAGCCGCCGGAGTAACAAAAGCCGGCAGGCTCGGACCAAGTTTGATGTTCTTGACACCGAGATGCAACAGTGTCAGGAGTATGCATACAGCCTTCTGCTCATACCATGAGAGTATCATCGAAAGCGGCAGGCCGTTTACATCGGTACCAAACGCATTGGCAAGAGCCACCGCGATCTGAATCGCCGAATAAGCATCGTTGCATTGGCCGATATCCAGGAGTCTCGGGATACCACCGATGTCACCGAAGTCGAGTTTGTTGAAGCGATACTTGCCGCAGGCCAGTGTCAGAATCACCGAATCCTTGGGTACCGCCTCGGCAAACTGTGTGTAGTAATTCCGACCGCTCTTTGCGCCGTCGCACCCGCCGATCAGGAAGAAATGCTTGATCTTGCCGGCTTTCACAGCATCAATCACCTTGTCCGCCACCCCGAGAACGGCATTATGGCCGAAACCGACGGTGATCATCTTGTCCGGACCGTCCTCAGCAAAACCCTCCGCCTTGAGAGCAGACTCGATCACCGGGGTGAAATCACCGTCAGCGACGTGCGTGACTCCCGGCCAGGCGGCGAGACCGCTGGTGAAGATCCTCGCCTTGTAGCTCTCTCTCGGCTTCTGGATGCAGTTGGTTGTCATCAGTATCGCACCCGGAAAGTCCTCGAATTCACGCTGCTGGTCCTGCCATGCACCGCCGTAGTTTCCGACCAGGTGCTTATACTTCTTTAGTCCCGGGTAGGCATGGGCGGGCAGCATCTCGCCATGGGTGTAGATGTTGACTCCCTTGCCTTCGGTCTGCTTAAGAATCTGATCAAGATCCTTAAGATCGTGTCCGGATACCAGTATCGCTTTGCCCTTGACCGGTTCCACCCGCACCTGTGTAGGTTCGGGGTGACCGTATGCATCCGTGTTAGCTGCATCGAGAAGGCCCATTGCCTGAAGATTTATCTCGCCACAGCGCAGACACAGTCCGAGAAGTTCATCGACAGTGGGATTCTCCTTCGCCAGGTAGTCGAGGGCCTCATGGAAGAACGCATATACACCAGCATCCTCTTTCCCGAGGATCATGGCATGGTCGGCGTAAGCAGCCGTGCCCTTAAGACCGTAGAGCAGAAGATACTGGAGTCCGGCGATATCGTCACCGGAGGTCTGTCGTGCAGCATTGATACCGACCTTCTCACCATCGGTGACAAGCTCTTCCCGGCTCGAACCGGGTACCCACTGCGCGGGTCCCGAGAGTTCCTCCGGAGTCTTCCCTGCCTTCTTGCAGGCATCTTCGTAGAGCTTTCTGGCCTTGTCCTTGATCTCAGCGGCCCTGCGGATGAAACCCTCAATCCGGTCAGGATCGAAATCCACGTTGGTCACTGTTGAGAAAAGCGCCTCAAGCATGAAGACGTCCACGTCATGGTCACGGGCACCGAGTTGCCCCGCCCGGTGGGCATACATGCCAATGCCCTTGGTCGCATAGACCAGGACATCCTGCAGGTTAGCCACCTCAGGGGACTTACCGCATACGCCGAATTTGTCACAGCCTTTTCCCTTGGCGGTCTGCTCACACTGGTAGCAAAACATAGGTTCTTCCTCCTCCTGGTTTCAACCCAACGGTTACACAACATGTGCTATTCATGGCAGGATACGTGCCAGCCGGTGCCATCGCTCTAAAAGCTACCGTATGTCGCTGTAATTTCAATGAGATATACTATTATCACATGATACGGGTATTGATGCAAGTGTCTCATTCTGTCTCGCGAATCCAATCGAACTTTGACCCCGGTGAGACATAAGACACCTACAAACACGGTGGGGTCAGAGCTTAAAGATTGCACTCGGACGCAAATCTCGAGCTCTGACCCCGGGTAAGAATTGCGTGCAAACTCGCCGGGCACGTAGACCCGACGCTACGGTGGACTAGTCCTCAGGGGAAAACTGGTCTTTGGTTGCTCCGCATACCGGGCAGACCCACTCATCCGGCAGGCTCTCAAATGCCGTCCCCGGCTTTACGCCGTTATCGGGGTCACCGTTTGCGGGATCGTAGACATAACCACAAACTGAGCATGTATACTTCTTCAATTCCTTTGCCTCCTTCTTGTCGGACTCATCTTTCACGTATGTTGCCGCCCTCTCGGGCGTCTTGCCTTTCTTGACCTTGTGATAATAAGCATAGGTCATGGGCTCGCCATCCCGGATCACACCACAGTCGACGATCTTGCCGATGAATATCGTGTGCGTTCCTACATCTGTAGTATTCACAACCTGGGCTTCGAGATATGCCACGGTACTGTCCAGAATTATGGGTGCCCCCGTTTTGCCGAGCTTGTAATCCGTCCCTTCGAACTTGTCGGTATCCCGTCCCGATTTGAAACCCCACTTTCCGATCAGGGTCATCGGTGCTTCAGTTGAGAGGATGGAGGCCGTGAAAACCTTGCTTTCTGAGATGTACTCATGTGTGAGATTCAGCTTGTTCACGCTCACTGCAATGGTCGGAGGTTCGGCCGTTACCTGGAAAACCGTGTTGACGATCTGGCCGTTGACCTTATCGCCCTTCTTCGAGGTCAGGATGTAAAGGCCATAGCTGCACATATTGAGAGCAGTCAAGTCCATTTTGCCACCTACCTCCCCGGGATACAGATCCCGTTCTCCACTAGTCAGTGCCCGGTTGAGAAGTTCTACGCCTTCCAGTGGCCGTGAAGGTTACAGTATTCTCTGGCCGTAACATCACCCATATCGGCATCAAAGGTACCTTCAGGGGCACCGCCGGGTTCCAGGAAGATCCTGTACGCACGGCCGCCGGCGATTATCTGCACCCACTCAATGTAGTGCTTCTCCTCCATCGGGTGGGCCACGCTGCCGACCTTGACCTTGATACCAGATGCTGTCTTCTCGATCACGGGCACGTGCTTTTCCTTTGCCGCGTCGACCGTGTTTTCAGCCTGCAACTTCATGGGCTCCCCGCAACACACAAGCTCGCCCTGGCCTGCATGGAGTACTTCAACTATGTTGCCGCACAATTCACACTTGTAAACTTGCAGTCTCTCAGCCATTTGTAACCCTCCTCCTTAGTAGTTCTCGCACAGCAGCTCGTAATGGGCCTGCGGGTGTGCGCATGCCGGGCACTCCTCGGGAGCTTCCGTCCCCTCATGGAGATAACCACAGTTGCGGCATCTCCACACCACCTTGTCGGAGCGCTTGAAGACGCGTCCCGCGTCGATATTGGCGGCCAGTGCCAGGTAACGCTTCTCATGATACTTCTCCGCCACGGCGATGCTCCTGAAAGCATCCGCTATGTCGTCAAAGCCTTCCTCCTTCGCCACCCTGGCAAAGCCTGGATACATATCGGTCCACTCGTAGTTTTCGCCGGCTGCCGCGGCCCTGAGGTTATCGGCCGTCGGACCGATAACGCCGGCCGGGAAGGAACCGGTTATCTCAACGGCTCCACCTTCAAGGAATTTAAATAGACGCTCGGCATGCTCCTTCTCCTGACCGGCCGTCTCCTCGAATATGGCTGACATCTGCACATAGCCGTCTTTTTTGGCTTTGCTTGCGAAGTAGGTATAACGGTTTCGTGCCTGTGACTCACCGGCAAATGCAGTGAGCAGGTTCTTTTCAGTCTGGCTTCCTTTAAGATTCACCCTGCTTCCTCCTCAGTTACTGTCCCTCTTTTTCACAGGTGACCGCGAGCGCCTTCTCGGCAAGCATCTTGCCGGCAGCACGGCACTCATCAAGTATCTCCTCACCTGGAACGAACTGCGCTTGAAGTGGTTCACGCAGTATTTCAAACTTCATGTCCTTAAGGTAGGTCTCGACATCCCTGGCTCCGCCCTTGGCCCACCCGTAAGAACCAAACGCAAAACCCGCCTTACCCACGGGCTTAAGTCCCTTAAGATACGTAAGGCCTGCCGCCATCTGCGGCATGAGTGTCATGTTGAGTGTCGGGGACCCAAACGCAATTGCTGCGGCATCGAGAATCTCGGCGGCAAGCACCGTTGTCCCGCTCGTACGTATATTGATCAACCTCACATCCACACCACATTCACTTGCCCCCTCCAATATTGCGAGCGCCATCTTCTCGGTACTTTTCCACATTGTGTCATAGACAACGAGGACCTTCGCGGCCGGCTTGCACACAATCCAGCGCCTATAGGCGGAGATTATTGTTTCCAGGTTCTTTCTCCAGATCACACCGTGGCTTGGCGCGATGATTTCAATATCGAGCCCCGCGGCCTTGTCCAGAACCTGCGAGATCGGCTTCCCGTAGAGCATGACTATGTTGGCGTAGTAGATCTTGGCCTCGGCCATCACCACATCAAGCGGCTCATCATCATCAAACCTGTGCGCTGATGCATAGTGCTGACCGAACGCATCCATGGAGAAGAGGAGCTTCTCTTCCGGTACGTACGTAAACATCGACTCCGGCCAGTGAACCATCGGAGTCTCCACAAATGTAAGCGTACGCTTACCCAGGGAGATAGTGTCACCACTGGTCACGACTTTCCAATTCCAGCCGTCCGTGTCGTAATGCTTGCTCAGTGTGTCCTTGCACTTGGCATCACACACCAGCTGGGCATTCGGGCATGCTTTCAGTATGACCGGAAGGCTGCTCGAGTGATCAGGCTCCGCATGATTGCAGACCACATAATCGATCTTTGATATATCGGTAAGAGCCGAGACATTCGCCACCAGTGTATCAGCATAGGGACGTTTGACCGTATCAATCAGTGCTGTTTTGTCATCGCGGACGAGATA
The DNA here is from genome assembly GCA_025774845.1 of bacterium. Classification (GTDB taxonomy): domain Bacteria; phylum Arandabacterota; class Arandabacteria; order Arandabacterales; family Arandabacteraceae; genus Arandabacterum. Next base: position 33,938 of record JALGZP010000009.1, on the reverse strand, counting down.
GGCATTGTAGGTCGAACCCCGCTCTGTGCGGTATCCGTGAAAGTCCCTGATCGTCCAGTCGACATAGCCAACCCAGTCGATGCCGTCTCGAAGCGATGTATTCATTCGTCGGATCCTCCCCGGTCTACCCTGTTGTCGAGATTGAGTTTTCTGGCCAACTCATCGGGATCGTTGAGAGGCCTATCGCACGTCTGGTTCTCGCACACGTAAGCCGTTGCCGTATTGTACAGTATCGACCTTCCGGCAAGCAAGGGGATATGCTCCCGGGCCCGCTCGGCGCCCGTGTCATCAGGATCAATGAAAGCGACTACCTTGTTGGGCAGAAACCCACTGCGGACCGTAGCCAGCATCTGCCGGGTGTCGGGTTCACCCGTCTTCCCGGCGATCGCTACCTCCGTGACGGGAGACAGATAAGAATCCATCGCACTCAACATATGGGTAAGCGCCGTCGGTTGTGTCTTGAGCATCGGCATGGCAGATCCGAAGACCTGTTCGGCCCTGGTAAGGTAATCGTTGTTGCCGGTAAGTCGCCCCAACCGCAGAAGAACGAGCGCCGCGGTGGAGTTGCCGGAAGGTATCGAGCCGTCTATGTAGGGTTTGGTTCTTGTCAAAAGATGTTCGTGTCGTGAAGAGGTGAAATAGAATCCTCCCTGGTCGTCATCCCAGAAAAGATCGTTCATTTTCGTAACCAGTCCGTTACATGCTTCTATCCACGTAATATCGAATGTTGTTTCATACAGATCGATCATCGCATTCGCGATGTGAGCATAGTCATTGAGATAGCCGGGAATCTTGGCATGCCCGCCGCGGTAAGTATGGAGCATCTCTCCGTCTTCCATCATCGAGCCCAGAATGAACTCGCCCGCCCGTTCGGCAGCCATCCGGAAGCGCTCTTCACCGAGAACCTGGTAGCCCCGCGCGAGCGCGGATATCATCATGCCGTTCCACGACGCGATGACCTTGTCATCCTTGCCCGGTGGCACGCGCCCGGCCCGGGCCTCACGTAGCTTCTTCTTGAGCGGCGCGAGACCCAGCAACAGGTCTTCTTCCGTCATGTCATGCGCACCGGCGAAGTCACCCGAGGTGACCGGGACATTCAAAATCGTCTTGCCTTCGAAATTACCACCATCGTCAACACCATAGTAGGCGGCGAAGAGTTCGGTATCAGCCGGACCGAGAATGTCGGTGATCTCACTCGATGTCCAGACATAGTACTTGCCCTCTTCGCCTTCGCTGTCCGCATCCTGTGTCGAGTGAAACCCGCCTGACCGGTCGTTCATCTCGCGAATCACATAGTCCAGTGTTTCAGTGGCTATACGTCGATAAAGCGGTCTCCCGGTCAGCTGGTAGGCTTCAAGGTATGCTACGCTCAGGAGTGCATTGTCATAGAGCATCTTCTCAAAGTGCGGTACCAGCCACACCCGGTCTACGGAATAACGGTGAAAGCCGCCGCCGATCTGATCATAAATCCCGCCCCCGGCCATCTCATCGAGTGTAAGAGTGGCCATGCGCAGGAGGTTTTCATCATGTGTCCGCAGGTACCGGCGAAAGAGCACACCGATCGCCCCCGATGGCGGAAACTTGGGGGCGTCGCCGAATCCGCCGAACTTCTGATCAAATGAATAAGTCAGCTGCTTCACCGTCTCGCTCAGGACATCGCTGTCGATTTCACTTTCTCCGGCTGACACCCGCTGACGTGTCTTCAGGATCTCGGTAATCTGTTCGGCGCTATTAAGGACGTCTCCCCGCCTTTCCTTCCACACCCCCGCCACCTGGCCAAGCACGCTCTTAAACCCAGGCAGTCCCAAACGGTCATCCGGCGGGAAGTACGTACCACCAAAGAAAGGCTTGAGGTCGGGGGTAAGGAAGACGGAAAGGGGCCAGCCGCCGCTTCCGGTCATCATCTGGACCGAATTCATATAGATCTCATCGAGATCGGGACGTTCTTCCCTGTCCACCTTGATCGATACGAACTCGCGATTGAGGATCTCGGCAATCTCATCATTCTCAAACGATTCACGTTCCATTACATGGCACCAGTGGCACGCAGAGTAGCCGATTGAGAGAAATATGGGCTTGTCTTCGCGGCGGGCCTTATCCAGGGCCTCTTCACCCCATGGGTACCAGTCCACCGGATTATGGGCGTGCTGGAGAAGATAGGGGCTTGTCTCGTTTGCGAGCCTGTTGGTTTGTAGATGGGTCTTGTCCTCAGTCACCACCGTTTCCTCACCTCTCTCCATACCGCATCCGGACCACAGGAACACCGTCGCCACCACAAACAGGGCCAGGACCTTTCCAATTGTTCCTGATCGAGCGGCACCTCCCCCGAAGTAGCGAAAGAGGCGAGGCCGGCAGTGACCTCGCCCCTCCGGCGCCGTGATGGCCTTGGCGCTCAGATACTGCAACAACCGGGTGAACCCTCTGCCAGTCCGCATTTCTTGCACTGGAGCATTTCCTTACCACAACAGTCATCGCTTCCCTTGATCTCGCCGCACTTGGTGCATAACTCGACGTCCTTGCCTGCTTCATCCTTGCCTACTTCGGGCATGTTACAGCATCCGGGCGATCCCTTCGCCATGCCGCAGGACTTGCACGTGACCGCATCCTTCATGCAGCATTCCTCGGTTCCCTTGAGCTGGCCGCATTTTCCACAGAGCATTGGCGGCGTTTCGGCAACCGTCTCGCCCTTGGCTGCGATCTTTGCCAGGTATTTATCGGGATCTGCCTTTATGGCTGCAATACAGCCCTGGCAGCATACATATACACGCTTGCCGTCAACATCCGTGTAGAGACTCTTATTGATTGGATTTCCCATTACCGGGCAGGTCGTCTGAACCTTTATAACCTCTGTCTCCGGAGCCTTCGCCTTCTTCCCGGCGCCGCAGGTGCTGGCGCACTTCTTCGAGCAACCGGGTCCCGCCGTCACAGTTGTCACCACGAACATACTGATGATGACGCCCATCAATAGTGCAACTACGATTCTCTTCGAACTCATCTCACCCGTCCTTTCCTCTTTTCCCCCGCAATTCAATTGTGATGAGGCCCTGTGTGCCACGCCAAGATGCCCGTACCTCCTTAATCCATTCACGCCCACGCGCCCTTCGCCTTGTGCGCATCCCGTTCCCTCTCCGCCTCAGTGCGAATCTTGTAGGCACAATCCCTGATCACACTGTAGAGGACTATGCAGCCGTCATCCTGGCATATGGCCTCACCCTCATCTGCCAGGATGGTCAGCGTGCGTGCCAACTCCAAAGCTTGTTTGATGTACTCATTACGCCCTTGATTCATCCTGTCACCGATTCCCTTAATCTGTAAACTGTCACCAGATTACTTTGCCGGATTCGTGCCAATCTTGGTGTTGTCTGACATTCACGGACTAACTTGTTATACCACAAGTGATTACACAGAATGTTCGGACCGGGGGGAAGGCCCAATCTGTCTCATTTGGACGAGTTGGAATAGACAATGATACACTTTGAGACAGTGGGTCCGTGGGACAGTCTTAGAGATCGCCGATCTCGTCCAGGAACCGGTAGAGGGTCGCTCGCGATACACCCAGTCGCCGGGCCGCCTCGACCTTGTTGCCTCCGGTCTCGGCAAGCGCACTACGTACCGAGATCGCATTGAGCTTCCGGCTCCGTGGTCGTCTTGCTCTCCTGGTGGGACCCGGTGGTGAACCGATCCGGGGGGGCAGGTGCTCCGCCTTGATCACCTCACCCTTACACTTGACCAGCGCAAACTGGATCCAGTTTTGAAGCTCCCGCACATTGCCGGGCCAATCGTGGGACAAGAGAATACCCATAACTTCCGGTGAGATCGTGATTTCCTCACGGTTCATTCTTTCAATTTCACGTCTCAGGACATGGTCTACAAGCAGCGGGATGTCATTTCGCCGGTCACGAAGCGGCGGCAGGACAACAGGAACGACACTCAGTCTGTAAAAGAGATCCTCCCTGAATCTGCCGGCAGCAATCTCTTCTGTCAGATTCTTGTTCGTCGCACTTATCAGGCGGACATCGACCTTGATCGTCCTCTCACTTCCGACCCGTTCAAAAGTGCCGTCCTGCAACACCCTCAGAAGCCTCACCTGGGTGGCGGGCGGGATGTCCCCGATCTCATCCAGGAAGATCGTCCCGCCGTCGGCCAGCTCAAACCGGCCTTTCTTATCGCGGATCGCCCCTGTGAACGCACCCTTAACGTGGCCGAAGAGCTCACTCTCAAGCAGAGATTCGGGAAGGGCGCCGCAATTTACGGGTACAAAGAGCCTGTTGGCGCGCTGCCCTTCATTATGAATCGCGGCTGCGACCAGTTCCTTGCCCGTGCCGCTTTCACCCTGGACCAGGACCGGTGCATTCGAATCCGCCAGATCCCGGATCAGATCGAAAACCTCAAGCATCTTTGTGTCCTTACCCACAATACCCGCAAAACTATCCACCTCACCCAATCGCCGGGCAAGACGACGTTCCCGCGTAAGGTCCCTGAAGGAGACGAGCACGCCTATCTTCTCGCCCGTACCACCGACCATTGCCCTGATCGACATTTCGACGAACCGCTCCTCGCCGGTCTTGGTAGTGATATCGAGCTCCTGTCTCAGGAAATCGGACACGGGCGGGGCATCCTCGCAGAAATGACACTTTCCCCCGCAGAACCTTCCGGGAAACGCCTCATGACAGTCACGATTTATCACTTCCGCTCGGTCGTATCCCGTGATCTCCTCCGCCGCCTTGTTGAAGTAGAATACCCGCCGGTCCATGTCGTGCGCGATGATGCCGTCGGAGATGTTGCTGAGGACAAGACCAGCAATACTCTTCGCCTCGGCGAGCGCGGCAAGATAACCTCGCTCAAACAGGTCATCGACTAACCGGTGGATCTCATCACGCGCCGCCCTGAAAACGTTGAGCGCGGCTTCATCCCCATCCTCCGGCACGTTGCCCGGTCTTATGGCTTCGGCCCCTTCGGCAGGGTCGGGAAGATCCCAGTTGACTACCTCGGGATTTCCGGGAAGGACGGGACAGTTCCGGGCGGCCTGATCGCACAGTGAAATCACAACATCGAAATCAACCGATTCAAGACCATCCAGCGATTTCGATGTCTGATGGGCGATATCGATCCCGATTTCAGCCATAGCCTGGATCGCCAGCGGGTGAACGTTCGTTGCCAGGGTACCCGCACTTGCGATTTCAATGTCCGGCTCGTTTCTGGCCCGCGCAAAACCCTCAGCCATCTGGCTCCGGCTTGCATTCTTCGAACAGAGGAACAGGAGTCGTGTCATGGCTCAAAATTAAGGTGACACCATACTTAATTCAAGGTCAAAAGAGGTCCAGGAGCCGCCGCCCGGGCCATAAGCACGCCCAATTCACCCCTTCCTGGAATATACCTTGATGCGCGTGTGTCTAATGGAGTAGAAGGGTAGGGTGAGGGTCCTTTGAGTGGAAAGAGAACACTTGATAGATGAAGATCTGATTAGGGACGCCCGGGAAGGTGACAACCGTGCTTTTAAGGAGCTCGTCAGGCGTTATGAGCCTGTTGTGGCTGCAACGGTGATCGGTATGCTCGGAAACTGCGCAGAGGCTGAAGACGTCGGGCAGGAGACGTTCATCCGCTTTTACAGAGCCCTGAAGAACTTCAGGGGAGACTCGAGCGTCAAGACCTACCTGACAAGGATTGCCATAAACCTGTCGCTGAACGAGATCAAACGCCGAAAGCGAAAACGGTTGATGTTCTCGCAGAAACCCGTCGACGAGTTTCATGACATAGCCGATCCCAGGACACGCACCGAGGGGGGTGTAGATCCCGAGATCGTGCAGCGTGCCGTCCAGGAACTGGATGATGATTTCCGGTCTGTGGTTGTCCTGAGATTGATTGATGGATACTCAACCGCGGAGACGGCTGATATACTCGGGATACCCCTGGGTACGGTGCTGTCCCGTCTCTCGCGGGCTCAGAAGAGACTCAGAGAGGCACTGCCGCATGTTTATGGGGGCTAACGATGAATGAACAGATGTTGAACCTGCTCTACCGATCACTTGACGGGGAGCTCAGTCCCACCGACCAGCGCCGGCTTGATGAGGCCCTGGCTCAGTCGGATGTGCTCCGCGAAGAGAAAGACCGTGTCCTTGCAATGCGCGAGTCGTTGTCGGCAGGTGCCGCGCAGTCGTTCAAGCCGTTCTTTGCCGAGCGCGTGATCAACCGGCTTACGGCGGAAAGCGAGGGCCGGGGAGCGGAGACGTTTCTTGAATCGTTGTCATATGTATTTCGCCGGGTAGCCTTCGCCGGGGCTCTCGCCGTAATCGCTCTGGCGATCTTCAACATCGTCACCAGTGACACCGTTTCCGCAACAGCCGCACTGGGTGTACCCGAGATAACAATCGAAGAAGTGATCGAAACGCCGTTTGAATCGGTACTGGAGGCATTATCATGAGCACGCGATCGCAGACGACGCTCATCGTTGTTGCAACGCTGGCGATAGGCATCTTAATCGGACTCTTCCTGGCCGGTCCCGTGCTGCACCGGCAACTGAGACCGCCCTTTCCCGCAAGGCATCCCGACGGGTTCGCGTTCGCAGTTGAGATGCTGATCGATCCCGAGCCCGACCAGGTCGACGCTGTGCGCAGGATCCTCTCCGACCATTCGGACCGCTTTTCCGATATAAGCTCCGAGTACCGCTCCGAGATCTCCGTGGTGATGGACTCGCTGATGAGAGACCTCGATCCCATCCTTACAGATGAACAGAAGGCACGTCTTGACGAGAGACACGACCACCTCCGCAGGATGCGGGACCACGGGAAGCCTCACAGGCCACGGAAGTAGTCCCACAGATTCTTTCGCCGAATTTCCGTTCAATGTCAGACCTCCGGCGTCACAACGCCGGTTTCTTTCAGAATCCGGGAATAGGATCAGACGATTCCTTGTCTAACCGTTATGAAACCCGTAAGACCGAAAGGAGGTGACAGGAGAGATGAAGAGATTCGGTCTGATACTCGCAGTAGTTGTAGTGATCGCAGGTGCAGCGCTGGGTTACGCCGGGCGGTCCGGCTCGCTCCCGGGCGGGCACGGGCATCCGGGCCCGCTCCACAGATTCGCGGAGGAACTCACCGAAGAGCAGCGCGAAGCGATCCATGACACGGTCATGGAGATGAGGGAAGCAGGTGCATCCCGTGAGGAAGTCCGCGAGGCGGTTCGAGAGATGCTTGAAGGTTATGGCATCGAGCTGCCTGGGCATGGCCCCGAACATCCGGGTCCTCATGGCAAGCTTGGCGAACTGCTCAACGAGGAGCAGCGCCAAGAGGTTCATGACATGGTCATGGAGATGAGGGAGGCAGGTGCATCCCGTGAAGAGATCCATGAGGCGGTTCGAGCCAAACTTGAAGGTTATGGCATCGAGCTGCCCGAGCATGGTCCGGGACACCGCGGCCCGCGTCACAAGCTCGGCGAACTGCTCAACGAGGAGCAGCGCCAGGCGGTTCATGACACGGTCATGGAGATGAGGGAAGCCGGTGCATCCCGCGAGGAGATCCGTGAGGCTGTTCACGAGATGCTCGAAGGTTACGGTGTTGAGCTGCCTCCGCGCAGTGACACCGGTGAGGCTGATGCCTCTACACTTTCATCTGAGTATGACGAGTCAGCGACCTGGGGGTTGATCAAGGAGAGCTTCAAGTAGCACCCCGTGGGTTGCGGCGTCGCATCGGGTCAGGGGCCCCGACCCCGATGCGATGTCAGAGATGGCGGCGCCGGGAAGACACCCGGCCCATTGCCGAAAGGAGGATGTATCGATGAGTAGAATTCGACCACGGGACCTGTTGCTCAGCGGTCTCGTTTTGATCTCACTCACATCCCTTACCGGATGCGGGGGCCTTAAGTTAAGCAGTGTGTGGCGCGATCGCGACGTCACGATTGATGGGGTCCCCGCAGAATGGCGGGGCACCACAACCTATGTCGAGGACTCATCTGTAGCTGTGGGTTTGATGAATGACAGCGACTATCTCTATGTATCACTATCTACGTCCCTCCGCAGTGTAGCGGCCCAGATCGTCGCACGTGGCTTCACCGTATGGTTTGACGGTAACGGTGGGAAGCAGAAGTTATTCGGGATCCGCTGCCCCATCGGGGCCCCACAAGAGATGAATGACCTATTGCGGTCCCGGGAAATCATGGAGGATCGCGACAAGTTCAACGATATGATCCTCGAGAAACTGGAATCATCGGCAGAACAGTTTGAAATCATTGGCCCGGCTGAGAACGATGTCGCCAGACTCTTCCCATCTCAGGCAGCGGGGCTTGAAGTCGGACTTGGGCATCAGGACGGGAGATTCGTTTACGAGCTCAAGGTTCCTCTTCGATCAACTGACCAACATCCCTATGGTATTGGAATAGATGAAAGTCCGTACGTGGGTGTAGGCTTTGAAACCCCCGAGATCGACAGCGAGAGGGCGCGTGAGGCCATGGGCGGGAAAATGCCCGGTGGTGACATGGCCGGTCGCGGGCAGCGTGGCGGCCGGGGCGGGGGCGGCAAGCGCGGAGGAGGAATGCGTGGTGGCGGAGTGGGAGGAGGCCGAGGATCCGGTGGTAATTCCCCCAGCACGCCTAAACGCTTAGAACTCTGGACCAAAGTCGAACTGGCCTCCGTTAACTGACTTGCGCGGTTCGGATGAATCCGAGGGTGGAGCCTTTGGGACGCCGGCGAATGCCTTTACTGAGCAGGGCGGCCCGAAGGCAAGCCCGAGCTGGCCCTAGTCGATGCCGGTGAAGAGTTTGATATACTGGAGACGCTCATAAAGTTCGGGTTGATCGCTCTTCACCTGGCTAAGCCTGCCCCGCACCTCACCGATCGTTTCGAACCCGTGCTTCGTCATCCAGCTTTTAACATCGTCCAGTATGCGTCCGATCTGGTCGATACCATTGAGGTAGAGCGTTGAGCAGACCTGCACAGCATTCGCACCCGCCAGCAGTTGCTTGATGAAGTCGGTACCATCGTGAACTCCCGTTGACGACGCAAAATCGCAGTCTATCCGTCCCGCTAACAGTGCGATCCAGCGTAACGGCAGACTCAACTCATCCGGTGAGCTGAATCTGTAACCCGAAGTCAGCTCCATCTTCTCGGTATCGATATCAATCTGGTAGAAGCGATTGAAGAGTACGAGCGCAGAGGCACCCCGTTCGCACAACTGCTCCGCAATCCTCGCTACAGATGTGAAGTGGGGTCCGATCTTGACTGCGATCGGTATATCGATGCTGCCCTTGAGGGTCTCGACGATGTTCAGGTACAGATCCTCAATCTCTTCACCCTTGCGACCTGGATCGCTCGGCATAGCCGAGATATTGAGTTCGATACCATCGGCACCGGCGGCGGCGATCTGCTTGGCATAGTCTATCCACCATCTCGGTGATATGCAATTGAGGCTGGCTATGACCGGGATGGGTACCGCATCCTTGGCTTCCTCTATCAACTTGAGATACTCCCGGGGCCCGAGCGGCATAGCCATCTTGCTCACATATTCAAACGCCTCGCTGTGACCATAGAGCCAGAGATGCTCTTCCTGGTCTCTTGCCTCAGCCCTAAGTTGCTCCTCAAACAGTGACTTCAGGACAACAGCCCCGGCACCAGCATCCGCACACTTGCGGACACCATCGAGCGTCTTCACAAGGCTGCAGCTGGCAACAATGAGGGGATTACGCAGGGAAAGCCCCATGTACTTAGTCGACAGATCCGCCATTTTTCGATCTCCTCGCTACATCGGTTTGGTCATGGTCCATATGTCCGCAGTGGGATTCTCTCACTTCCCCCGTTTCCTTTTCAAGTAACGATCAAACCAGCGCAGGATGTGCTTCAGCCTGACTACCCGTCTGTCCGTCCGGCCTCCACGTGAAAGCCCGTGTGGCTCATCGGGGAACCGCACCATCTCAGTGTCTACACCAAGCCGCTTGAGGGCCACGAATATCTGCTCTCCCTGCTCGACCGCGCAACGCAGGTCCTGCTCGCTGTGGATCACAAGTGTCGGGGTCCGGGCGTTACCGATGTGTTTCATGGGTGATTGCCGCCAGTAGTTCTCGTGGTTCTTCCAGGGCGGCTTCCGTCCCAGCTCCTGTTCGAACGACCAGTTGAAATCACTTGAGCCCCACATGCTTATCATGTTGCTCACGCTCCGCTGAGTCACCGCGGCTGCGAACCTGTCGGTCTGTCCGATTATCCAGTTTGTCATGTAGCCGCCGTAACTTCCCCCGGTGACACCCATCCTGGCCTTATCGATGTAGCGCTTCCTCGCGACGAGATCTGTCCAGGCCATGAGGTCGTCATAGTCCACTGTTCCCCAGTTGTTCCAGATTGCCTTTGAGTGCTTCTCACCATATCCCTGACCGCCGCGCGGGTTGCTGAAGTAGATGACGTATCCCTTAGCGGCAAGGTAGAAGAATTCGTGCATGAAAAAGTTTCCGTACTGGACGCTGGGGCCGCCGTGAATCTCCAGGATGGAGGGATACTTGCCAGTCTTTCTGAAACCCGGGGGTTTGAGGATCCAGCCCTGAAGATCGTTGCCCGCAGCACCCTTAAACCACACCTCCTCGACCTGACCGAGATCCAGAGAATTCAGAATCCTCGCGTTAACATTCGTAAGTCTCTTCGTGCGTCCGGATCCGAGATCGCGGATCCATATATCTCCCGGAGTCATCATATCGGCGTGGAAGTAGGCCAGCTTTGTCTCCGTGTTGTCGAGACCAAAAGAACCGACAACACCGGTATCTCCAAGAACGAGTTCGAGACTTCGCTGCGTTCCCTCCGGAGCGATGGAATAGACAACCGTGTTCCCATGGCGTGAGACCTGGAAGTAGATTCTCTTGCTGTCCTCCGACCAGGTTGGCGGCATCATCGCAGGGGACCCGGGGAAGTCATTGATCGTCCAGCTGTTCACGTTGAAATCAAACTTCTTTGTAAGATTCCTGGCGTTGCCGTTACCTGTGGCCGGGACAACCCACAACCCGATATTCTTCCACCATTCACCCCGTCCCTCCAGAGCGTAATAAGCGATCCATTTCCCATCGGGTGAGAACGCCGGTATGAACTTAAATCCCACTTTGGTCTTAATCTTTCGCGCACCACCTCCCTTTGAGGGGATCACGAACAGGTCTACCGCATCGGGGTCCAGATCGGGGTCCTTCGCGCGATTCGAGCAGAACACTATCTGCCGCCCGTTGGGAGACCACTGTGGCTCGACATCGTCAAAAACCGCGCTATCGGTCAATTGCTTCGCACTTCCGCCGGCAACGCCGACCGTCCAGATATGCCAGCGTTCCTTGGGGAGAAAACCGGCCTCGTCGAGTTTGAAAAAGACCCGTGAGATGTGGCGCGATACGATTCCCAGATTCTTCTTCTGTTCATCCTTCTCGCGCTCTATCTCATCCGTGTCCTTCTTCCGGAACTGGCAGACAAATCGCCTGCCATCGGGTGACCACTCAAATGAAGCGAATCCACCCTTGAGGTCGGTCACCTGTCTGGCCTCGCCTCCCGCAAATGGGATGACGTAGATCTGCGACTGTTTCTCGTCCTTCCGGTTGGAAAGGAAAGCAATCCACCTGCCATCGGGCGACCACTTCGGCTGACCGTCAGCCTGATCACCATACGTAAACTGACGTGCACGGCCTCCGCGCGTGGGTACGACCCACAGGTTGGAGTATTTCTTCTCTGTCGCCTTGTCGACCCGCTGGAGGCAGAATACTACATGGCGACCGTCCGGTGAGATTTCAGAAGCAGTGATGAGCTTAAGGCGGTAAAGGTCTTCCGCCGTGATGTGTCGTCTCTTGCGTTTCGCCATGGTAGCTCCTTTTCTTCCCGGCCCGTCAGGGCCTGGCCTTGCGCCTTAGGCGATTCTCGATATAGCACGTGAAGTTCCCATCGGATCCCGCAAGTTCGAACGCGGACCTGTATTCATCCTCGCCGATAATCTCGTGGGTCAGTCTTGCCCTTAAGCCCGGAGGGCCGTTCTCCACGGCCTCGGATTCAAACACCATTACTCTGCCGTCTGCCGAGAGGCTGTCGAGCACGTACTGGTTGACAAAACCTTCTATGTGGAACTGCCGGAACACGAACTTGTTCCGAGCGTGATCGTAGCTGATGTAGCCGATGTCTTCGTGGGTCTCTCCCTTGGGGCCTTCCTCCGGTGGTTTGAACTCGGAATGGTGCTTCACCATGAGAAACTGCCTGTTGAGAACGAGTCTGAACTGTACCTCGATCTTTGACTCTCCGGACTTGCCTTCACCCGTACCTGTCCATTCACCAATGAAGAATTCGAACGGTGCCCAGATATCTTCTTCTGCCTGGTCCGATGCGTAAACAAGTCCGGGCAACAGTAGAACCGCGAGCAGTATTCTGATCATGTCAAGCCCCCCTCATTACCGAGATCACCAGTTTCCCAGGTTGCTCATGCTCCTGAGCATTCCAATGGGTCCTACCAGTGTATATCTCTCATGGAAGGTGATCAATACCTATGATGGATGGATGATAAATGAGCGCCGAATGCCCACCGCCGGGAGACGCAACCGCCTGTCAGCTCCCCCCAACAATCTCGGCCAGTCTCAGAAGCCTGGAGATGAATCAGGGGGAGCCCGGGGCTTGACTGCTTGTTGCCATGTATCTATGGTTAAGTGTAGTGGCGACTAACACGGGAGGAGCAATGTTCAAAAGAAGCTGTAATATGATGCTGATCGCAACCATCCTTCTGGGCCTTTTGGTCTCTCCGCAGCTTTGGGCGGATGAGCCCGAGCAGGAAAGTGCAACATCCGGCGTAACGAAACCTGAGATGGTCTTGATCCCCGGTGGTGAATTCGAGATGGGAAAGGATGGGAAGGACGATCACAGCCCGGCACACAGGGTATACATCGACGAGTTCTACATGGATAAGTACGAGGTAACAAATGCCCAGTATGCCGAGTTCTGCCTGTCAACCGACAGGAGCCTTCCGGAATTCTGGGATATTGATCACTTTCGATCAGGCCCCGACTTCCCAAACCATCCGGTGACCGGTATCAGCTGGTATGACGCCGCTGCCTATGCCAAGTGGGCGGGGAAACGGCTCCCGACTGAGGCCGAGTGGGAATGCGCAGCCAGGGGAGGGCTTGTCGGCAGGGACTATCCCGGTGGCGATGCGATCGATTCGAGCAGTGCCAATTTCTCGAAAGCCGAAATGGGTGGTCCCGTGGCTGTCGCAAGCTACCCCGCCAACGGCTTTGGTCTTCACGACATGGCGGGAAACGTTGGGGAATGGGTCGCGGATTACTACGCCGACGACTATTACGAGGCAAGTCCCGACAAGAGTCCCGCCGGTCCCGAGGAGGGGAAGTTCCGCGTGTTTCGGGGAGGTGGCTGGCATACCGGACCTGGCTGCAGCAAGGTCTTCTACCGTAACGGCTTGCCACCCAACTGGCTGGATTTCAACGTGGGCTTCCGCTGCGCCAAAGACCGCTGAAGTCGAAGAGCGTCATGTTTTCCCATGGGGAACCAAGCGCCGGTGCCGAGATATACTCAGGCGACCAGTAGAACAAACCCCTGCCCCGGTTGCCGGGAGTTGATCTGATCACCTCCATCAGGTCTATCAGGAACTGTCTCTGGCCATCGACCGATGCCGGGTAGCCCGGATGAAGGTGCTCCGGCAGGCCGACGATATTGTGGGTATTATCAAACCAGTCAAGCGTCCAGGGGTAGGCGGTTTCCGCAACGATTATGTCTTTGTCATAGCGCTCCGCCAGAATCTCGAGGTTTGCGCTCAGATTATCCATAGTCCCGTGCCACCAGGGATAGTAGGAAAGACCGATCACATCGAAATCCACCCCGTGTGTGAGCAGGTTGTCGAAGAACCACCGGCTGCCACCACTGTCACCGCCCCTGTCGATATGGATCATTATCCTGATCGAGCCGCGCGCACCCGCGCCGTCGTTCACACCCCTTATCCCTTCTGAGACCAGCGCCGCGAACTTCGCCCACTGATCCGGCGTGTCAAACGGGTGGCATACACGCCCGTCATCCCAGAGCATCCCGCATATGATTTCGTTACCGAGCTGGACCATGTCAGGCAGCGTGTTCTGGCTGTCGAGTGCGGCAATCACACCCCGCGAGTAGAGGTAAACACTGTCCTTCAGATCATCGAAAGAGAGATCCGCCCAGGCGACCGGCTTGGTCTGTTTGCCGGGATCCGCCCAGCTGTCGGAGTAATGGAAATCAAGCAGGAACCCGAGGCCGAGATCATTGATACGCGCCGCCATGGCGAGAGTTCGCTCGAGGTTGCAGTATCGGTCCGGGGGAGTATGCCAGATCCTCAGGCGGATGTAGTTAAAACCGTGATCCTTTAGAATCTCAAGGGCGTCCCGGGCAACGCCGTCTTCCGCGTATACCCCGCCTGAATCCTCAATCTGGTCGAGAAAGGATACGTCGGCACCTTTGATCAGAACCGGTTCTTGCCGTAATTGACTCCGGCCCGCATCGTACGTGTGAACCGAGCAGGCAAGCATAATGCAGAGCAGGATCAATGCATTAACACAGCGGTTCATCTCACACCCTCATAACATATCTACTCTGCGGGATGAATGATGATAGCCTGCCCGCCCCCGGGGGCAAGATCGACTGTTAGGATCGTATCCGAGGTTACAGCTTCATCACGGATATCGATGGCTGCAGGATTTGATTCCCAGTCAGCATCCTCCCCATCCGCAAAGATCCGGGCGGTGTATTTCGTGTCCGCCTCCAGGAAAGCCAACTGAAGCGTCAGGGTCCGCCGGCTTTCATCCGTGATGCTTCCGATGTACCAGCGATCTCCGTTCTTGCGTGCGATCGTGACGAAGTCCCCGATCTCGCCGTTGAGTACCCGGGTCTGGTCCCAATCGACCGGCACACTCTCAATGAATTCGAATGCCGGGTTGCCCTCATAGTTTTCCGGAAGATCCGCGGCCATCTGAAGTGGGCTATAGAGCACTACAAAGAGCGCGAGCTGGTTGGCAAGCGTCGAGCGAACCCTGTTCTCCTTCTTGTAGTTATCAAATGTCAGGTCGAATATCCCGGGTGTGAAGTCGAGCGGACCCGCAAGCATTCTCGTAAACGGCAGGATCGTAGTATGCTCCGGCGGATTTCCCTCACTCCAGGCATTGAACTCGGTTCCTCTCACACCTTCTCTTGTCATCATATGGGGATACGTGCGACTGATCCCCGTTGGTTTTATCGGTTCATGTACGTCGAGCATCAACCGGTGCTTGGCCGCCTTCTCCACCACCATGCGATAGTGATTCACCATCCACTGGCCGTGGTGATACTGCCCGCGCGGGTAGATCTTGCCTGCATAGCCTGTCTTGACGGCCGGGACACCCAGTTTTTCATAGAGACCGAATGCCGCATCGATCTGTTTCTCATAACCCGGCACGTCTCCGCCTGTCTCATGGTGCCCTACAAGCGACACCCCTCTTTTCCGGGCATACTCCACCACACCTTCCAGATCGAAATCCGGGTACGGGGTTACATGATCGTACGCACCTCGCTGGCCCCATCTGTCCCATCCGGTGTTCCACCCCTCTATCAAGACGGCGGGAATCCCGTGCCTTGATGCGAAATCAATGTGGCGCATCGCGTTCTCAGTGGTCGCTCCGTGACCCACACCGGTGTCCCAGGTGTATTTGCTAATGTGCATGCCCCACCATATGCCTATGTACTTCATCGGCGTTATCCAGGATGTATCGTCGATCACACCGGGTTCATTCAAGTTGAGGATCAGGTTCGATTCAACAAGCCCGCCGGGCCATGTCGCTATCTGGATTGTGCGCCAGGGCGTACTGAGCGGTGTACTCGCCTTGACCCTGGATCCATCGGGCCAGGGAACGAGACTCGACTTGAATACGTGTGGAGCCGTTGGGGGATGCGACGGGTTCTTCAGCCGCGCCAGTGTCATCCCCGCATAGTCGGTCAGGTTGGCCTCATGAATGCTGATGAAGAGGCCATCAGCAGTTTTCATTGTAACAGGGGTATTAACCGCCTGGACATCCGCCAGGGGAGACTCGGTGTAGAGATGTTCGTAGCTGTCGAAGTCGGCCGGAATCCACCACGCGGTATGATTGCCGGTAAGTGAGAAGCGGGTATCCTCGGACATTATCTCGAAGGCCCCTATGCCGTCCTGTTCCGGGATATGATATCGAAGGCCAAGACCGTCATCAAAGACCCGGAAGACGATCGACATTCGTCTGTTGGCAGGTACCTTCTCGATCAGGTTTACCGTCATCTCGTTATAGTGGCTCCTGATCTCGCCGGACTGCCCCCACACTGGTATCCATGTTTCGTCGGAACCGGTCTTCAGAACCTCGTCAATCGCGAAACCTCGATCCATGGGTTTTTCACGTCGGAAGGTGAGCCCCAGTGATGACGGCGCGATCACCTCAACACCGTTATACGTAACTCCGTAATGAGGTCGCCCCTCGACTACTGCGAACGAGACCTTCAGTCTCTCATCCGGAGAATGAATGACGACCTCTCCCGGGTCCCGGGGAACGCACCCGCTGCTAAGCATCGCCAGGCCGATCAGTGCAGTTACCAAACGAGCTCCACGTTTCTTCATACGATGACCTCACAGGTTGCATAGGCTCAGACTATTCGGAGGACCTTCGCGCCTCTGATTTTCCGCTGTTTGAGTTCCATGAGGGCGGCGTTGGCATCCTCGAGTGCGTATTCCTGCACCTCGGGCTTTAATGGTATGCTGGCCGCAAGTTCGAGGAATTCACCGACATCCCGCCTCGTAACATTGGCAACGCTCTTGATCTCCTTTTCCATCCAGAGGTGGTTGGGATAATCACACCGGAGCAGATAGTCCTTGTCCGCATCCTCCTTGCGAATGGCATTGATCACCAGTCTCCCGCCCGGCTCGAGATGCTTGAGCCCCTCCACAACGGGTTTCCACACCGGTGTCGTGTCGATGATCGAATCCAGTCTGCCCGGTGGCGCATCGTCCGTGTCACCGGCCCACACGGCACCGAGCTCCATGGCGAACGCCCGCTCCTTCTCGCTTCTTGCGAAAACGAAAACGTTTGACTCAGGGTACTTGTACCTCACCATCTTGAGTACCAGGTGCGCTGATGCCCCGAAACCGGTGAGTCCGAGGCTCTCTCCGTCCTTGAGACCCGCAAGCCTCAGCGATCGATATCCGATGGCCCCGGCGCACAGGAGCGGTGCGGCCTCGGAGTCTGAGAACTCCCCGGGGATCGCATAGGCGAAGTCCTCCGGAACTCTCATATATTCGGCATAGCCTCCATCGACATCTCTACCCGTCGCCTGAAAGTCAGGGCACAGATTCTCCTTCCCCCCAATACAGAACTTGCATTTGCCGCATGCCGTGTAGATCCATGCGATACCCACCCTATCACCGGGTCTGAATAGCCGGGTACTGTCACCCCCCACTTCCACTCGCCCGATTACCTGGTGACCTGGCACAACCGGAAGTCGGGGTGGGGGGGTCCGTCCTTCGATTTCATCGAGCTCGGTGTGACACACACCGCATGCCGAGATTTTCACCAGAAGGTCTTTCTCTCCCGGCACGGGAGTGGGAATATCTGCAAGCTCCAACGGAGCCGTACCATTCTTAAGGTCGTAGATCTCTCTGAGTACCATCGCTTTCATACACACACCGTAGCATCCGGCCTATCAACAATCAAGCGACGGTACGATGGGAAACCGGGGAAACGATTCGCAAATGTACGGGGGGTCAGAGCTCAAAATTTGCACGCGCCGAACCCGCGTGCAAATTTTGAGCTCTGACCCCAGGGAGTTTTTTAGGAGCCGGTCTCCATGTAGTCAGACAGATAATCCAACTCTTCGAGCGGCATCAGCGGCATCGGTTGGCCGTTATGTTCCATCCGGAACTTAAGATGCTCAATCAGTTCATTCTTCTCATACTTGACGCCGAACAATCTCGGCATAAACATATTGGGGTCGAACAGCGGGGCCTGAGGTATCTGGATTATATCGACTTTCTCATCGGCCGCAATCCCGGCCTTGGCCTTTGCGATCTTGATGGCGGTTTCGAGTCCACCCAGCTCATCAACAAGCCCATTCCCCACCCCGTCGGAACCTGACCACACACGACCCTGGCCGATTTCGTGGATCTCGTCATACTCCATATCGCGGCCCTTTGCGACCTTCTCGACAAAGTGCTTGTAGAACGCCTTTATGCTGTGTTCCACCTTCGAGCGCTCATCGTCGGTGAAGTTGCGGTCCGGGACCTGGCCGAGCAGTGGCAGTGAGACACCAAAGCCGAGATCCGCATGGTCGCCGATCTTCGCCACGTCCGTGGCCATACCCAGCTTCTCTTTAAGCCCCTTGTTGTAGAACCACCCGCCGATTACACCGATCGAACCCGTAATCGTCAAAGGGGATGCCACGATCGTATCCCCGTACATTGATATCCAATATCCACCGCTGCCGGCAACCATCCCCTGCGAGACAATTACTGGTTTCTTCTCGGCGCATTTCTTCAGCGCCTCCGCAACGACATCCGATGCGGTGCCGCTGCCACCCGGCGAGTCGACACGGAAGACCACGGCCTTGATATTATCGTTGCCGGATACGCCCTCAATCACTTTCGACAGCGTCCGTGCCTTTATACCCTGGTCCATCGCGCAGACACCGAGCGCGTATATGAGCGCGACCTGAGGTCGCTTGCCCCAGTAATCGTCACGCGGCATCCGGTATTTCGCTATACCACCGGGACGCATCATGCCCTTGGGTTCTCCCTCGATCTTCTCGATCGTCTTTTTAACAGCCTCCCAGCGGCCGAGCGTATCGACCAGCCCGGCCTCCAGGGCCTCCTCGGGCATGAAGAAGAGGTCTTCATTGACCATCCGGTCGAATTCCTCCGGCGAAATCCCGCGCTCTTCGGTTATCTCTGTCCTCATCAGACCGTAGAAGTCTTCGAGAATTGCGAAGATCTGCTCTTGATCCCCCTCTGACATGCTTTCCCGTGCGAAACCCTCGTAGGCGGACTTGTACTTGAAGAAGCGCAACTCGTCGAACCCGATCCCCAGTTTCTCAAGGGTGCCCTTGAGATAAGTCCTTCCGAGTCGCATACCCGGTAGCGTTATGTCACCTGTCGGGTCCATGACGATCTTGTCTGCGACGGATGCGAAGTGATACTTGTATAACCCCGCGTCGTCGATAAACATCACCACGTGTTTGCCGGCGGACTTGAACTCCTTGAGTTTCTCGCGGATCTCCCACGCCATTTCAATACTTGAGAAACGCATGCCTGATGTATTTATGGCAATCCCGGCTACGGTTTCATCTTCTTTCGCACCATCTATGGCCGAGAGCAGCCCGGTAAGTGTATTGGACTCGTCGAATATCCTGTAACGCTGGTACTTTGTCAGCCCGGTAAGCTGAAGATCTATATACCGTGCCCGGCGATGCATCAGGCGTGTGAACACATTCCTGTCCATTGCCCCGAGCCGGACACCGTAGGTGTTGTAGCCGTGCTCGCGTTCATCGTCAAAGTGGGCCTGGCTTACGAGCCCCATGTCGCCGAGGCTGAAATTGAGCCCCGCGCTGAACCCATGCGTGTCGAAATAGCGGCCGGTCAAGCGAACACCGGGCAGGATCTCCAGGGCCACACCGGTACTCCAGTGACCGTCTTCTGGCTTCTCGCCATTCTGAATGGCATAGTCTCCGAAAACGGCTACAACTTCGTTCCCGAGCGGGCGCACTGCGAGGTCAAAAACACCCTCCTTTGCACTTCCTGATGTGGCAAAGGCACCGGTCATTCCGACTGACAGCTGCGGCATAGGCCGCGTAAGCGAACCCACGGTCAGAACCCGGGCCCGGTTGTACTCGCCGATGCTGCCACCGGACCAGCCGTAACCGACACCGAAGCTCGAACCCCGGTCACCGAACGCCAGTGACAACTTGTAGTCCGTCACAGTCCCCATGGCGCCCTTGTTCCGGATCATACCGAAACCCATATTGGGCGTGGGAAGCCCCACAAACAGACCCCATCTGTCGAAGTCATTCCACTCGCCGGACGCATCCGACCAGGTGAAAAGGATATCCGGTCGCTCGACGTACTTAAGCAACGCCGGATTGGCATACCCGTACAGACCGAACCCCATTCCGCCGGGGGAGGTCAGAAGAAAATTATCCTGGCTGTGATACGGCGGAATAACTGTGCCGGTATTGGCCGTTACGGCCGATATCGAGAGCAATAATGCAGCAATCGCGATCACCTTCATAGCCTTCCCTCCTTTTTGGCAGCGATCTAACATACTAACCACTGATTGAAAACTTGTAAAGCCATTCGGCTACGTCTGGATGGAAACATCCAGGTGAAGACATCGCAAAGTTCGTGCCACGGGCCACCACATGAGGAGCCCCTTGCGCGTCCCTTGCAGTGGACCTAACCATCAGGTTTGTCGGGCACTTAGCATAGTGTGGAGAATCTTGTTGTGTTTCCGGTTGCAGCCCACGGGGCGGGCCGCCCTCTCCGGATGTGTCCAAGAGACACACAAGTGTGGGAAATGTACCCGCCGCCCTTACACCGGGCCGCAGGCAACCCATGGTGCGAGCACACTTGGCAATGAGGGACTTCACTCAGGCGGCGCGGCTCCCCCTCCAAGCTCCTTGAGGCGCTCCAACCTCTCCGCCTCATTGGCAACCAGCCACTGATCCTGCGATAGAAGGTCGTAGGCCTTCCTGAAATACCCAGAGGCCTCGCCGGTCTTATCCAGAAGCAGCAGGCACTCACCTATTTCCTCATATACGTAACCGTCTTGCTGGACTCCTTCGGTCTCGAACTCCTGCTCAAGCATTTTCTGCATCTCGAGGGCCTCTTCGACCCTGCCGAGCGACCGGTAGGTTCGTGCAATCGTCCACCTGGCGATCCTTGTCCCCTCGGCATCCTTCCGTTCCTCGCGGAAGGCCAGAGATTTCTCAAAGAGCTCGAGGGCTTTATCATACTGTCCCAGATCATGGTAGCTCCACCCGGTGTTGTTATAGAGGGGACCCAACCAGCGTTTGGCATGCTCGTCGGTTGTCTTCTCCGCAAGATCCATGGCTTTTCCCGCCCACACGAGCTGCTGCTCAGGGGGCTCGATAATCGCCATCATGTGTGCGGCGTCAAGGGCGTAGTCATCCTCTCCGGTGTTGAGCCCTGTTTCCCAGGCTTCAAGAAAGAGCGGTTTGGCCGCTTCCGGATCCTTCGCAGAATTGTAGACCCTGCCCCGCTCAAGCAGGTATCGTATCCTTGCAACGACCAGATGCTCGGTCAGCATGGCCTGGGCTTGATCAAGAGTTTTGTGCGCCGCTTCGAACTTCATCTGCAATCCCTGCGTTCTGGCTACCTGTGTCAGCAACTGGGCATGATACGACACGTCGCCGGATGCTTCGGCCTGCGGAAGCACTTGCCGGAAACCGGCTTCGGTGGCGGCCGGATCGTTGTAATCCCACATGGCGTCGAAATCGGGCAGTGGCGCCGGCGGAACGGACACGGTGACATCCCTCACCGCAGGTTTGGGCGAACAACCTGCTATCGCAACTACCAGGATGAATAGAATGACTGACTTCATAGACTCCTCCCTCCACATGCGGGTTGCGTTATCAATTGCGACTCTAACGCAACAGAAGTCCCTCTTCAACGTCCCAATCATGAATCACGTTCTTGACTTTGCGGCCCTCTGTATTATCATGGCCACCAAAGCAAGATACCAATCCAAGGAGGTGCAGAATGGAGCAGTATTGGGATACTATCCAGAGTTATCTTACCACCTACGGCTTGAAAGTGGTCGCGGCCATCATCATATTCATCATCGGGAAATGGCTGGCAGGTGTGATCTCCCGGGTTGTAGAGAAACTGCTTGTGAAGTCGGAGGTAGACAACACCCTCGCGACCTTCGCCAAGAGGCTGGTATATATCCTGCTCCTGGTGTTTGTGATCATAGCCGCCCTGAACAAGCTCGGGGTTCAGACAACCTCACTCGTGGCCATTCTCGGTGCCGCCGGGCTGGCAGTTGCCTTCGCCCTTCAGGGGTCACTCTCGAACTTCGCATCAGGGGTCATGCTGATCATGTTCAAGCCTTTCAAGGTAGGGGATTTTGTTGAAGTTGCGGGTACGCTTGGCGCGGTGCAGGGAATTCACATTTTCAACACGATCCTGAGCTCACCCGACAACCGTCGCATCATTATCCCCAACAGCCAGATCACATCGGACAAGATCACCAACTTCACCGCGATCGACCGGCGCCGCATCGATCTGGTCTTCGGTGTTTCATACGATGATGACCTCAAGAAAGCCAAGGACATCCTCCAGGCGATTGTGACCTCCGATGAGCGTGTTCTCAAGGATCCAGCACCTACAATCGGGGTTTCGGAACTCGCCGACAGCAGTGTCAATATCGTGTGCAGGCCCTGGGTCAAACCGGAGGACTACTGGGATGTCTATTTCGACACGGTAGAGAAGGCCAAGGTTCAGCTGGAGAGCAGCGGTCTTTCAATTCCCTACCCGCAAACGGATGTCCATATGTTCGAGGAGAAGAAGGCCGCCCAGGGCTGATACATCAAAGATAACAGGGCGTGTCATCGAAACATGTCGACCCTGTGTGGAACACGCTATCAGGTGGTGATTTCTCCGAGATCCAGCTGCCGCTGCCGCCGGTCTTTCTTATACCTGTGCTTGAGGCAGATGACATCCATTTCAAGGATCCGGCCCAGCGTTATAGCGGTAGGGATCTGGTCGGGAAGCTGTGCGGCTTTTGTCCCCTTGCTGGCAGAAAACGCGAATGGCTTGAAGGAATGAAGCGGGTTCAGCTCCAGGAGCCATTCGGCAAACTCCTTCAACTGCCTGAACTCTTCCCTGGTCTCGCCCGGGTAGCCGATTATGAAATGAACATCCATGTAGAATGAGGGTGATACGTCAGTAATCACCTCGAGGCATCGCTTCAGCCTCTCCAGATCATAGTCGCGGTTCATTGACTTGATTATCCTCGGGCTTACATGCTGGACCGCGAGACAAAGCCGCTTTATCTTGCCCGTGGAGAAAACATCGGGGTACTCATCACATAACTCTATCATGTCTTTCGGATTCATACTGTCGATCAGCAGGCCGAAATCGCCCTCTATGGCGATCAATTCCCGGATCAGGGTACCGAAATCGAGATCTATATCCCTGCCGTAAACGCCGTTATCCTCGGCGATCAGTGATATCCACTTGTAGCCCTGTTTCACTCCCTGCCGGGCACTCTCGACGATCTCTTTTATAGGCTTGCTTCTCAATCTGCCCTTGGCAATCCTGCCGACACAGTAGGAGCACTTACCGAGACAGCCCTCGGAGGTTATGATGCACCAGGTGTCATCTCCCATCTGATAGTAGTCAAATGGGTATACGCCGCGGTTTACATCGGTGAACAAAGTCCCGTTGATGGTCCCGTAGTACCCGGATATGCACCAGTGGATCACCTTTCGTATGATACTTGCAACCCGGACGACGTCAATTCTCCGCTTGTCCCGTACGATCGACATCACTCGTTCACGGGTCCTCACACGGGTCCGGGTGGGAATGTCAAGGATGCTCGTTGTGGCATTTATGACCTCATCGAACTTCTCAATCTCCCTGACCCCGAATGCGGGACCGCTGTGTATCTCTTCGATATCGGCCCTGTACTGGCTTGGGATACAGCCGGTCACGACAAAGATGGGATCATCAGTGCGGGGTGCAAGATGCTTGTTCACAGCCTCTATGATACGGAGCGTTTCCCTTCTATTCTTGTTCATCAAGCCGCAACCGAGATGTGCGACAAGGTCGGCTGAAGCCACTTCCTCGGTCGAACCGATGTCCCAACCGTTGGCCTTGAGGTAGTCTTCGAACCTGAGCTTGAGCAGCATATTCCTCGGGCAGCCGATGAAATCGATCAGCAGCACAGCTTTCTTCTTCATCCGTCTATTCCCTCGGAGACAGAACTATCCACTGTCGTTGAACTCCTGGGGCCGTCACCTCGCGACTCCCCAGAGTATACCATTTTCTTATTTGTGAGTCTACATTTATCCACGATATCGGATTCCTCACTATTTGCTTCGGCCAACACTGCCAGGAAGTGAACCAAATTCTGCCGGTTGGGGCCTATTCGATGATGGTCCTACAGATTGAGATACCAGATCAGCATGACTTCATGGGCGAGATCGGGGTGCCGTCGATAGGCGTAACGATCGACCTCACCGAGGTGGCAGCCCTGTTTCGCATAGAATCTGCAGGCCGGGACGTTTATGTTCTGTGTTTCAATCTTGAGCTGTTTAGCCCCGCGCCTGCGCGCCCAGCCGGCCGCCTGCTCAAACAAGGCAGTCCCGACTCCCGAGCGCCGCTGGCCCGGATGGACCCGAATATCCCACAGCACGGCGAGGTCCCGGCGTCCGGCGAGCATATGCACGGTTGGGGTATCAAAGGCGAGTGCCGCACCCCCGACAGGCCGGGACTTCTCACTTGCCAGCAGGAAGCCCCAATTCCGAACGTCGAACCGCCCGGGCCAGGCCGATGGACCTCCGTCGGCGTAGGCATCGTAGTCCTTTACATAGGGACTCTCGACGACCCTCTCCTTGAGCAGGATACCACCCAGACCGCTGTCGATAGAATCCATTGAAAATACAGAGGTTACCATGAATGCGATGGGGACCAGTGAATACTCGTCCAGGCGGTCAGGTCCAATCTCTTCAATTGAGGCGGTCATTCTGCGGACCTTATGCCTTCTCACGGGCCTTGCGGCGGGCAGCTACTATGTCCTCTGCGATGGAATACGGCACTGCCTCATAGCGCTCGAAATGCATGCTGAATTCACCGCGCCCGCTGGTGGCGTTCCGGAGCTCGGATGCATACCCGAACATATCCCCCAGTGGTACCCTGGCCGTGAGGATACAGGTCTTGCCCTTGGATTCCATGTTGACGATCTTCCCGCGCCGCGAGCAGAGGCTGGAGGTGATCGAACCAGTGTGATCTTCCGGCATCACGACTTCAACGGACATCACGGGCTCCAGGAGCTCAAGGCCGGCCTTCTTACAGGCATCGCGGAACCCCGTCGCCCCGCACTGGCGGAATGCCTGTTCGGAGGAATCTACATCGTGCGCCGAGCCGTCGAATACCGTGACCTCGATGTCTACCATCGGAAATCCGGCGTAGGGCCCCTCCGCCATGATATCAATGATCCCGCGCTCAATTGCCGGGAGGTATTCACGCGGAATACGGCCCCCGGCCACCTCGGGCTTGTAACGGAGCCCCGAACCGGGCGTCCCGGGCTCGACCCGCATGCAGACATGTGCGTACTGCCCGTGGCCTCCTGTCTGCTTTACATGTTTATGAACATGTTCAACTGAACCTATGATGGTCTCGCGGTATGCTACCTGGGGCTTGCCAACGGAGACACCGACGCCGAACTCGCGTCGCAGCCGGTCGGCTATGACCTCCAGATGGAGCTCTCCCATACCTGATATTATGACCTCACCGGTCTCGGCATTGCTTCGGACCGTAAAGGTCGGGTCTTCCTCAGCAAGCCGGGCCAGTCCTCTCCCGAGTTTATCACTATCCGCCCGGCTTTCGGGCTTCACAGCCACCCCGATCACCGGAGCCGGAAACTCTATCGATTCAAGCATGATCGGTCGGTCCTCAGAACAGATCGTGTCCCCGGTACGCGTGTCGGCAAGACCGATCACCGCCCCGACATCCCCGGCACGCATCGATTCGCGTGCCAGCCGTTTGTTCGCATGCATCTCGAAGAGCCGGCCTATCCGCTGCCTCTTCTGCCTGGTCGAGTTATAGACAAACTCCGCCGACTTGAGAACTCCGGAATACACGCGTACATATGTGAGTTTGCCCATGTGCTTATCTGCCTGAACCTTGAAGGCAAGAGCCGCCAGTGGTGCATCGTCATTGGGGTGGGTTATGATCTCGCTTTCCGCATCATCACGTGTGCCTATCACGGGCGGCCTGTCCACGGGGGACGGCAGATAATCTATGATGGCATCTAGCAGCCGCCGTACGCCCTTGTTCCTGAGCGCGGCGCCGCACAGGACGGGGATTATCCGGCCGTCGATGGTGGCCTTACGCATCGCCTTGACAGCATCATCACGTTCGGGTGTTTCACCCTCGATGAATTTCTCCATCAGGTTATCGTCTTCCTCGCTGATGCGCTCGATCATGACCTTCTCGGCCTCGCGGGCCTTCTCGAGCAAGGCATCCGGGATTGCTTCTTCCCTTATCATTATTCCCTCGGACGTGTCGTCGTAGTAGACCGCTTTCATGTCCACGAGATCGATGATGCCCTCAAACTTCGATTCTGCGCCGATCGGAATAACTACCGGTACGGCATTGGCTCCGAGTTCCCGTTTTATCTCTTCAACAACCCCCTCGAAGTCGGCTCCCGTCCGGTCCATCTTGTTTATAAAGGCTATGCGCGGCACCTGGTACTTCTCCGCCTGCCGCCACACGGTCTCGGATTGGGGCTGAACCCCGCCCACGGCGCAGAAGAGCGCGACTGTCCCGTCAAGCACGCGCAACGAGCGTTCCACCTCGGCAGTGAAGTCAACATGGCCGGGGGTATCGATGATATTGACCCGGTGGTCGTTCCAATAGGTCGTTGTGGCGGCCGAGGTAATCGTTATGCCGCGCTCCTGCTCCTGCACCATCCAGTCCATGGTGGCCTCACCATCATGAACTTCGCCCATCCTGTGACTCTTACCTGTGAAATAGAGGATCCGCTCAGTCACGGTGGTCTTCCCCGCATCGATGTGGGCCATCAGGCCGATATTACGGACCCTGCTTATGTCGAACTCTTTAGCCATTATCCTCTCGTGTTCCTCGTGGGAAATAGGGATAACCTATAGCCACCGGCGTAAAAAAGCAAGCGCTGCGTTACCGTCCGGCCACTGCCAGGGTCGGGGCTGCCCCGGACATAACCCTTCCCCGGGGCCCGGCCACTGTCTCCGGGCCCTTGTATCCTTACGCTATAGACCTCAGAACTTCGATCTATTATGGCGGTCCCGGCTCTTCGCCTGGCTTTCTTTTGCTCGGCGGCGGGTCGGGCGGCTCAAAGATCATCACAGGTGACGAGTTGCCCTCTGCAAAGTCCCCCTGTTTCTTGCAGAATGCCGAGTAAGCATAGATGCCGCGCTTTGGATACTCGCGGCTGCGGCTCTTGGACTTGAGCCAGCCGGTGAACTTCTTGTCGAACTTCCTTTCTCTTGCCTTGAACCTCACAAGCTTACCTTCGGGGATCTCGATCATCAGTCCCACGTCCGTCAGGGTGTCGATGATCTCCTCGCCTGCTCCTGGCGAGTGCTTAAGTACAGCAGGCCTGGGTAGATGAATCGTCACCGGAGTGTTTATCGCCCGGATGACGACGACCTCACCTTCTTTAACCAGCAAGTATGGCGGCCATACCACGTTCTTACCGCCGGTGCTGAATATGTTCACGTGCCGTTCTTGTGCTACCTTTGCAAGCGGATCGGGCTTCTTTGGTTGTGCCATGTCTTCACCTCCCTTCGTTCGTGTCTTGCTGCTATTTCGTCTCAATGTTATCAAGCAGTTCGCGGTAGCGTGGGTCCGCACGGAGGTCCTTTAGCCCCGGATAGCGCATGACCTTTACGACCGGTGACCCTCCCTCCAGTGCCTTTCTAATCCATTCAAGCGCAAGCACCCGTTCGCCTAACTGCTCATACGTCTCGGCAATCCGGAAGATCATTATCGGCTCCGTCGGCTCAAGCTCCACTATCTGCTCAAGCAGCGATTCCGATCTCTCCCTGTTCCCCATTATGGCGTAATAGCTCATGAGATCAGCCATCACGTCCGCATTACCGGGGTCGGCCTCCAGGTTCGCCTCGGCAAGCCGGGTTGCGGTTTCGAAGGTTCCCTGGGCCTCCTCCTCCTGCCCGGGCATCCAGTAATAACTCCCGGCAAGATTGCCCCACACCCTGTAGTCATTGTCGTTCCTGGTAAGGGCGACCCTGTACATCCTCGCAGCGTCGGCATAGCGGTTCTGCCAGTAATAGACTGTCCCCAGGTTTGAGCACACCGCGTAAGTGGTGTCCGCATTCGCCAGCACCTGCTCAAACATTTTGACTGCTTCTGTCAGCTGGTCAAGCTTAAAATACGCGATCCCAAGATGCGTGTAGCCTCTGGACCGGTACGGCTCCAGTTCGATCACTCTCCGGAGGAGTACTATCGCAGGGTCATAGTCGCCCTGTCTCAGATAGAAATAGCCGAGACTGTGCAGGGCCTCGGCATGACGCGGCCGGAGTTGTACTACCTTCTGGTAGGCTTCCTTTGCATGGTCAAGGTCACCCAGCAGATCGTAGGCGTAGCCCAATTTGAAGTGAACGGCGAAGTCAGTAGAATCGATGGCGAGCGACTGCCGGTACTGCTCGACTCCACTCTCATAGTCCTCGAGGTGCACGTGGATATCGCCCAGAGCCCTATGGACGAGTGCGGGACGTGTGCTTCTCTCAAGCGCAATCTCGCAAAAACGGACCGCTCTATCGGCGCACTCGGGATCTTCGGTCTCCAGGCACTTCCACATATGGGCCATTCCCAGATCCACATATGCCGGCCCGAATGAGGGGTCCTGGTTTATGGCCTCTTCGAACAGGCGGATGCCCGCGTCCACATCCTGCTCGGCCCGATAGGGGTACACGTGACCTGTGCCCCGAAGGTGAAGCTCGTACGCACGAGGGATGGTTGTGCGTCCCTCTGCCAGGAGGCTGCGCTCACCGGGTTTAAGGTCAAGATCCAGCAACTCGGCCAGCCGGTTCGGAAGGCTGTCTTGCCAGGTCGAGAGATTCGCAACCGGGTCACTTATGGGAGCTGCCCTTCGTTGCTCCACTGTCTCGGCACCTATCCGGTCCCGGTCTTCCGTCATTATGTCATTCCGCACAAGATCAAGCGTGAGCCGTCCGCCCGACCGGTGCATCGTACCGGTTATCGCCACGTTGGCACATAACTCACGACTGACATCCACCATCCCAACCCGTTTCACTCTCTGGACTCTCTTGGCAGGTACAACCGAAAAAGTGTCATGAAAGCGCTGCAGGTCTTCCATTTTATCGGTAAGTGTCTTTGCCAAGCCGTCACAGAGGGCCTGATCCTCTTCACTCCCACCCACAAACTCCCAGGGAAGGATGGCAACCTGCATAGCCGCAAGCGAGGTGCCCGGCCCGATCCCCAGAAGATTCCTGAATCGCCCGGTCTTAAGACTCAAGAGCAACAGCACGGCCAGGACCGCAACCACACCCGGAATCAGCACCTTCCGGAGATCATGGGTCCCTGCGAAACGCGTGGTCGATGTCGTCCTGCCGGTAGATATCCACCCCGAGCTCACATCCCCCCTCAGACTCCTGAGGGCTTCCGATATGTCTGCAACCGACTGATAACGCTCGGCGGGATCTTTCTGCAAACATCTCGTCACAACCTCTTCCACCCCGGCAGGAATTCCCTCCTTCAACCCGGTGACAGGTTCCGGTTCCTCATTAAGGATCGAGTAGATGATCGCCTGTGCCTTTTCGCCCTTGAAGGGTTGCTCACCGGTCACCATCTGGTGAAGCACAACCCCCAGAGACCAGATGTCGGTTCGATGATCGACTTCGCGGCCCTGGGCTTGCTCGGGTGACATATAGGCAACCGTGCCGACGGTTGTCCCTGTCTTGGTAAGATCCCTTTCACCGGCAAGTTTGGCGAGACCGAAATCCATGATCTTCGCCGCACCACCGGTCTTCACTATGATGTTGCCCGGTTTGATGTCACGGTGAACGATACCCTTCTTGTGTGTTTCCTCAAGACCGTCGGCGACCTGGCCCGCGATGCGGAGCGCCTCGTCAATCTCAAGCGGTCCCCGTTTGATCTTGTCCCTTACCGTCTCACCTTCATAGCAGGCCATCGATATAAAAAGCTGGCCACCCGGCGCTTCGTGAATCTCGTGGATGGTGCATATGTTGGGATGATCAAGACTGGATGCCGTCTGGGCTTCGTGGATAAAGCGCTCTTTTGCCTCGGCATCCCGGGTGAACTCCGACGGGAGAAATTTCAGGGCAACGTTACGCTTGAGCTTCGTGTCATGGGCCTTGTAGACGACGCCCATACCGCCCTTGCCGATTTGCTCAAGCAGCTTGTATCTCCCGGCGAAGAGATCTCCCACAACCTGCGCCCGCGTGCTTTGCTCGAGGGATTCCGTATCGACCAGTGAAGTCTCATCACCGGGAAGCAGTTGCTCGCCGCAAATACGGCAGAAACGACTGTCGTCGTGGGTCTTTGAATGGCATTTTGGGCATTCCATGGCACATCGCTCTCTGACACGCCAATTCTACCACAGGGGTCCCCGCTTGAATAGCTAAAACTCCCGGCGGGCCACCGCCGTATCACCGGTGAGCCGCCTCCACGTTGAATACACGCCTGGAATGTGGTAGAATAAGGGAAGAAACAGGACAACGCTGAGAAAACAAGCAGGCGGACTTCGGCAGGCCTCCTGGAACGCGTTCTCACCGGAAATACTGATCGGGGGGTATCTATTGTCGCGGCGGACCTTAATCGCAGTTGCTGTTCTTGCTATCCTCATCGGGGTACTCTGCCCCGGTGTGCAACTTGCGGCTCCCGTTCATACGACCTATCTCTGGCACATGCACCAGCCGATCTACTGGCCGGATAGAAGCACGTGGACTCCCTCAAGGTATGAGACCGCATATGAAACCATAACCCTGGGCCACTCCGAGAGTGATGTCTTCGGCATTTTCAACAAGGACGACCGTGTCAGCGACTACCAGAATTACCCGAGGGATGCTATCAGCTCTATCCTCGATCTGGCGGATGCGGGCGGTCAGATGAGCTTTGCGGCCGCCCTGATCGAAAACGTGACGAGCCTTGCCAATGCAGGCTGGAATGGCGGCCGCTATGCCCCGAACTGGTACAATGACTACCGGACGGCCCGGTCATGGACTACATCCGGCGGCCGGCCCCGGCTTGATCAGTTGCTGGTCGCCGCCCACCATCCGATCGCACCCCTGATGGATGAAAAAGCATTCCGGAAAGAGATCGAGGTCGCCAAGGTTGCGTACCAGGCAGCCTGGGGTGACACGAACTTCCCCGGGGGCTACTTCCCCGCCGAGACCTGTTTCTCCGAGCGCATGATCCCGGTTCTCGTAGAGCAGGGCATTGAGTGGACGATTGTCGCAGACGTACATATATCTCGTGCATGCGAGGATTACCCTTACGTTGCAGATCAGGATAACTGTGATCCCCCCAATCCTGCAGACCAGCTGAACCCGCCCCAGGGATATTACGACCACCTCACGATAAGCCGGGGGGTCACGGTGAAGACACCGCCGCCATACGGATTCAGACCGCACTATGCCAGGTATGTTGACCCTGCCACAGGTGCGGCCTCGTCTGTCATCGTCGTCCCGGCCGCCAATGCCCAGAGTTGGAATGAGGGCTATGGCCTTTACGGTACGGGCGAGATCGATGCCATCGCATCATATAACGATCCCAACTATCCCATGCTTATCCTCTTCGCCCATGACGGCGACAATGCCTGGTCGGGCGGTTATTCGTACTACAATGAGAATGTTACAGGCTTCGCACACGCTGCGGCATCCCAGGGCTACGAACCCACGACGGTTGCCGAGTACCTGGCGGATCACCCGGTCGATGTCGGGGACATCGTGCATGTAGAGGACGGGGGCTGGGTTAATGCCGACGGCGACTTCGGATCACCCCAGTACATCAACTGGAACTGGCCGCTTGTCAATTCATTCGGCGATTTCGATATCCCCGGCGGGTGGGCGGAAGATGAGCGGAACTGGGCGGTCCTGACAGCTGCCGAGAACCGGGTGGAAACGGCCGAAGCGATTTCGGGTATCGCGCCCGACCCGGCCAGGATCTACGACCCCACAACCGGTGCCACCGACGTGGAGAAGGCGTGGCACCACCTGCTTTCAGGCTATGAAAGTGGCTACATGTATTACGGGACATCACTCGACATGGAGGTCAAGGCAACGCTCGCGGCAAACGCGGCCATGATGTATGCCGACCCTGTGATCACGGGCGGAAGCGATACTGTGGCTCCCACCATCTGGCTGCCCCAGCGTCTCCCCTGGAACCCCGGGGGCAGGGGCGGTGGAGCGCTCTGGGGATACCCCAGCGGTCAGGGTGCCGAGATGGAAAGCGACTTCTGGGTCTGGACCTTCGCCTACGACGTCTCGGGTATCGCGCGCGTGGATCTCAAGTACCGGATCGATGAGGACGGCACCAACTCGACGGCAAGCGATCAGAATGAGACCTATGCCGGTGGAGCCGAAGTCGGAGCGTGGCAGACTCTCTCCATGAACTACCGTGATTTCCCCAAGGACAACTTCCTGGGAGATCCCGGCATCAACTTCTCTGTGCTGCCGGACTACATGGCGGATGAATACTATGTGCAGGTGACAGGGCTCTCAGAGGTCCTTGTCGACTACTATGTCGAGGCGGAGGATTCACTGGGACAAATCAAGCGAAGCCCGATCCAGCACGTATGGGTAGGCGAGGGCGGCGGCAGTGTTTCTCATGTGATCGACGGCAGTCTTGATTCTACATCGACACTTGTGGCTTCAAGCGATGACCTGGGTCTTTATGCCGATTGGGACGGCGAATATCTCTATCTGGCCTCCGAAGGAGTGGGCGCAACCGGTTCATGGGATCACTTCATTGTGGTAGGTATAGATCTTTCAAGTCCCGTGGGGGCTCCCTGGGCGAAGACGGGTACTGTTGCCGGCAGGACGATGTTCCTCGGAAATGAGGATTCCAACAACTGGTGCGGTTGGTTCGATGACACCGAAACGGTTGTTACGACGGATGTCGACTGCGCATCAGGATCTTATCTCGAGGGGATTGTGAAACTCGAAACTTACCTCGGTCTGCCGCTCCCCGATGGTGTCTACCTTGCCGTGGGCGGTTATCAATCCCCCGACGGCGGAACGCTCCAGGCCCAGGCACCGGAAGGTGATG
This sequence comes from bacterium, assembly GCA_025774845.1. GTDB lineage: Bacteria > Arandabacterota > Arandabacteria > Arandabacterales > Arandabacteraceae > Arandabacterum. The sequence goes on along the minus strand of JALGZP010000009.1, from coordinate 939 downwards.
CTAACGGCGATCTCGATCAGTCTGAATACGTCTGGTTCCCGCTATCAGTAAGCGGGATCGACCCGCGTCAGCCCGGCGGCGAGACGGCCCTCCTATCGGCAGGACCCAATCCGTTCAGCACGCATACAAGCATCAGCCTATATCTCCCCCGGCCGCAGGCTATCTCGCTTACAGTCTATGATCTCACCGGGAGACAGGTCAGAACGCTGGCCCGCGGGTCGGTTGGTGAAGGAACGCATTGCTTCACCTGGGACGGCACAGCCACCGACGGCAGTCGTGTTTCGCCCGGGATCTATCTTATCTCGCTCGATTGCAGTGGACGGTCACAAACTCACAAGGTAATACTCACCAGGTAGGTGACCATTTACGTGACAACGTCTGAACGCACAAGACCAGCGAGGGAGAAGCCATGAAGCGGTTCTTGGTTGTTGCTTTCGTATGTGTCCCGATAGTGATTTCCGGGTGTTCAAGCGACGGCCCGACGGACACCGACACCCCACAGGATGAGCCTCTTGCGACCGCCACAATCGGACCGGCGGGCGGTACGCTTTACTTCATGCTGACTATCCCGGATGGCGCATTTAGCGGAACCACCGAACTAGAACTCTACGTCGCAACTGAGGACGCACCCTACACCACGGGCGCTGTAACCGATATGTTCCGCGTCGAAGGCCTGCCGTCCGTGTTTCAAGGGGCGCTCAGAATGGCACTCAAGTACGAAGGAGATCTGTCTGAAAAGAGCTTCATCGCGATCGGGCAGGAGACCGTGGTTAAGAGTCTGGGCGAACTCGCAACATCTTACGCGCTCTTCGAGGCAACTGACTCATCAGGCTTTCTTGTTTTCGATCTGACCTTGCCCGATGAATACAGGTCGGCCGCCACTCTCCGGGGAAGGACCGGTGAGCTAGAGGATTGGATCAATTCGGTCGGCCTGACCAA
>JALGZP010000061.1 GCA_025774845.1 bacterium | reverse complement strand
CCAACATCATGTGTGCTGATCGCCCTGGCTGTGTCGTATGCCGGCGCGACAACAATTACGGTGGACTGGTCCGGTTCCGGTGATTTCACAACAATCCAGGCCGGCATCGATTCCGCGAGTGCCGGCGATACGGTGCTCGTTCTGGCCGGAACTTACACCGGTGCGGGCAACCGTAATCTTGACTTCGGAGGAACTAACCTCGTGTTGGTGTCGGATGCAGGTTCCGCAACGACCATCATCGATTGCGAGAGCGCCGCTCGTGGATTGCATTTTCACAATGGGGAGGATACGACTTCGGTCGTGAGGGGCTTCACGATGACGGACGCGGCTGCCGATAGCGGTGCAGGTGCGTTTTGCGAAGGTGGATCGACCCCGCGGTTCGAGGACTGCATCTTCCTGAGCAATACCGCTCTGAACCGGGGTGGCGGTCTGTGCTGTCTCAACTCTTCACCGGTCGTCCGGGACTGCAGGTTTGAGGCAAATGTGGCCAATCAGGGAGGGCCCGATGACGGCTACGGTGGGGGCATGGCATGCCTCGACGGCTCCTCACCGCTCGTTTCCGACACCGACTTTGCGCTCAACCAGGCCTACTACGCCGGTGGGGGTCTGTATGCCTACTACTCCCCGGCCAGCTTCGACGGCTGTGTCTTCATCGGAAACAACCTGATGAACTACGGAACGCAAGGTGGTGGCGCTGCGATCCGCTACTCAGACGGTCTCATATTCACCGGGTGCACCTTCACCGAGAACGGAACTGCTGTCGCAATTGTCGGAGCCGGCCTCCAGGTGCTCGGGTGTGATGTCACCGTTGCCGACTGTCGCTTTATAGACAATTCGGCAGGCAATTCAGGTGGAGCACACTTCACAAACGGAGCGGGTGGAACGATTAGTGGTTGTACGTTTGCAAAGAATGTTACTACATGGGGCGCCGCTTCTGCCGGCCTCAGCTGCTATTCCGGCTCTAATCCCACAATTACTAACTGCACGTTCGCGGATAACCAGGGAGATCACATCTGGTGTCATGATTCATCTCCGACCATTGAGTATTCTATCCTTGCCTTTTCTGCACTTCTGGGCCCGATCCAGTGCAGGACGGGAACGGAGACACCGTATATTCATCACTGCTTCGTGTATGGGAACGCCGACACCGACACGTTATGCGGTGGCAACTACCACGACATCGCAAACCTCGATCCTCTGTTCTGCGACATGCCAAATGAGGATTACACCCTTTGCGGTGACTCGCCCTGTCTCGCCGGTGTGACCTGGCCGCAGCTGGTTGGGGCATACGGTCAGGGCTGCACGCCCTGCGCGGGCGCGGTAGAGCCTCAGAGCTGGGGTGCGATCAAAGCGCTCTATCGGTAGAAAGCTATTTACTCTACGATGCACCACTGGAGACTTGCCGATACGGCTGCCTCCTCCATCTCCAGAGCATAGCCCGACAGTGTGAGCCAATCGGTGGCGAAGAAGGATAACCCGGCGTGTGAGCTGACTCCGTCGTATGTGTAAAACGGACTCACCCTGTCGTAGAGCGTCACCGCTAAAGCTCCCAGACCCCAGTTCTCCTCTGCGTCCGGGAGGTCTGTGGCGTAGCCGCCAGCGGCACTGATCCCAAAGACTCCCTCCACGACCTCCAGCGACTTGGCAATCTGAACGTAAGCCGACTGATCGCTTCCCCCGGTTTGCACACTGCCGGTGCCGAGAACGAGCGCAGGTCGCCAGCTTTCATAGTCTTCACCGATCGGCTGCACACGAACACTCCAGAGGAGCTCCTCGGTATCGACCGCATACCCGATCCCCGCATCCATCCACGAAACCACACCGTAGCGTAGCTTGAGAACCGTAGTCTCTTCTTCACCATCAGGGATGTAAAGCCCCGAGCCAAGAACAGTTGCCGGCGGCAGCAAGTTACCGGCGGCCTTACCCGAGCAGACCGGGCAACCTGGTCCGCACTCCTGGCCTGTGGCGGTGTTGACTGAAGCTAAGGCACAAAACAACGACACGATAATCAAGATGACATGGAATCTCACATCCTTCTCCTCTGTTAAGCTTCACCCGCGAACCCACAACTCCTTCACGCTACCCATCGTACAACCCTACTTTATCTTTACATCCCCAAGGGCCTATTTGGTTCCCATGAGCAGAAGCACATCCGCACCGGAGATCTGTAGAACCATGCGTGGTCAACTGTGTTCACAGTATCGCATGAGATTCTGCCCGTATTTCCTCACGGATTGCCTTGCTTCACTGCTCTCAGGGCATAACTTCGTCCAGTCAATCATCCACAGCATAAGTGTCGCGTTAAAGGCGGCCATGAAGAGATCGAGATGCCCCAACTGCGCCTCCGGGAACGGACGGATCTCGGAGTAACCCTCCAGCAAAGCATCCTGAACCCAGGGTAGCTCCGCGCTTCCCTGCCACGGGCTTAAGGCAAACGCAAGGTCATGTACCCAGTAAGCCAAGCCGCTGTCATCGAAATCAATAACGCGCGCCTCACCTCCCCCGAAAAGAACATTCGTGTTCACATCGAGGTCAGAGTGGACCAACCCGTACGCTTCCTGTCCCTTACCCAGCTCATCCATGACGTTGCGAATCTCACCGGTCACTTGTTCGAAAGGTCCCCGGAAACGCTTCGGTATAGCTTCCCAGAGTTCACCTGCCGGAAATTCGAACCGGGCACCATCCCCGAACATCCCATCCCAATCACTATGACGACGTGTGAAATCCTTCGACCGTTTCCACCCAACAGCGTGCTCATGAAGCCGGGCCATCAGCCGGCCCCACGCCATGGCATGACCGGGGCGAAAGCCCCTCCTGAGAAATCGTCCATTCAGCCATCGAAGAAGCGAGCACTTTCGCCGCTCTGACGTGCCCGGAATCGGTATCTCAATCGACAGCTCCCCGTCCAGAGTGGGTACAGGCTCAGGGACGGGTAGATCCGCGTCACGCCGAAGCGCAGAAAGCCACTCCAGTTCGGACCTGAGCGCTGCAGTCGAGTGATAGTCCATGTGGACCCGAAGAGCATATCGATTGGACGCATAGCGGCTGTCGCTTCGCCTTATTGGAGCTCGCCCGGGCGCATCGACACGGTAAATCACATTCCCGTGATAAGTGAGAAATGTGAGCCGGGTGTTTGCGAGACCGTAGGCATATAGCGCCTCCTCAGCCAGCTTTCGGAATCTTCGAATCCTGCCGAGATAGGTTAGTGCTTCCACCGATTACTCCAGACTCTGAAATGAGAGTTCCTGGTTGTTACAGTATTCCAAACGCGATGGCAAGAAAGGTCGGCCCATTCACCCCTGCGTGGATAATCACTCCAACCCAGGAATTCTCCCGTTTCTGGACGACATAGGGTTGAATTACAATAATAGGTAGCATGGTGATCAATAGCCGCCATCCAAATGCCACATGGAAGAGAGTCCATCCGGCAGCATTAACCAGCCAGGCATAGCGGCCGAACACTACCTCTTGCCGAGGCAGCACGACACCTCGCCACAGTATCTCCTCTCCCATTATATTGAGTACCCAATAGGGAAACCACACTGCCAATAACCAGTATCGACCGGATGCGAGCGGCTCGAAGTTTAGAAAAGGGGGCGAGTGACCGGATGGTCCGATCGCCCTTTCAAGTCCTTTCATCACAACCATGCCGAGAAGACCTATCGCCACGAGACTCCCTACACTCCATACCCAGTCCATCCGTGTTAGGCGGCTGAATCTCAACCGTTCTTGCCATGTGCTCTTCTTGAGTCCATAGCCTTCCAGATTGATGATTGCCAGAGCGGCGAGAATGAGTGGAAGAAACATGCCCACCCCGGCAACGATGAACCAGAACAGTATGGATTCCTGCCCTGTCCTGCGACTGAGATAAGGAATGAGATAATGTGTCTCCACCATCAGAATGAGAGCTGCCGGTACGAAAAGAGAGAATGACTTGAGCAATCCCATTCTCTTGATCTTCTTCTGGTTGTCTACATGCATCGTTCTATCCACTTGCCATCTGATGTCGCGCCTCACCTGTGACGAGAATGTCGTGTCCAGGCGAATGAGGCTGTCATATCTCTTCCTTTATGGACGTTCCCCAATATCCGTCATAACCGCTTTCGAGGCCGGTCAAGTATTCTATGAACGGATAGGGTTGCAGATTGTGAGATTTCAGATCTGCAAGTTCCGACCAGATGAACTCAAGATGAGGCTCGAGTGATTCCGGTGGTGCACTCGAATCGAGCCCGGCAACTGTGACTTCAAAGACCAGGTTGATTTCATGATTCTTCTGGCTGTTCTCAGGCCACACGTGTTCGACCGCTCCGATGAAACGTCCCACGGTTGCAGTCTTTCCAATCTCTTCTCTGATTTCTCTTGCAAGGGCCTCTTCTGCTTTCTCGCCACTGTCAATGTGGCCACCGGGCAGGTATGTGTTGTCCGCGCCTCTCTTATGAGCCAGAAGTACCTTTCCATTTGCGATGATGATCCCACGAACAAGGTAGTGAAACTTCATTCTGTGAATATCCCTTTCTTGCGACCAACACTCCCTATTACTCTCTGACTATCACAATAGTAAACGTCCGTCAACGCAACTGCTCGCGTGATGCGGCCCCAGGTGCTGTGACACCTCTGGGGACGGGAAAACCTCCTCAATCCTGGCGTCACCCCTATTCCCGGCGTGAGTCCTCGCCTGGGTGCTCCGCGCAATGGTGGACTTCTACCGTTACATGGGCAATCTCTTTGCGGTGGGACAGGAGGCTCTTGTAGTACTCCGGTGGTCTCGGATAGTGGGTCACGACAGAGACTATAGCGGCGAACTCACCGGGTCCGACCCTCCATACATGGAGATCCGATACCCTGTTGTCCGAATCTGACTCAATTGCAGTGCGAACGGTTGTGAGAATCTCCGGCTGGAGAGAGCTATCAACCAGAATGTGGCCCGTATCACGGAGAAGTCCGTAAGACCATCGTGCAATGAGAATCGCCCCAACAATTCCCATAACCGGATCCAGCCAAACGTATCCTCGCAGCTTTGCCGCAACCAGGGCTATGATGGCAAGGAGCGAGGTGAACGCGTCCGCCAATACATGGAGATATGCGGCTCTGAGGTTATGATCCTCGTGGTGGATAGCCCCCGAATTGTGTGCATGGCCGGAGGCATGATCGGCGCGCAACACCAATGCGCTCACAAGATTGACTGCCAAACCTATGACGGCCACGAGAATTGCCTGGTTGAACCGGATGGCCTGCGGGGAGAAGAACCGAAGAATTGATTCACCACCCATAAGCAAGGCAACAACTGCCAGAGCCACCGCACTGGCAAACCCACCGAGAACGCCTATCTTCCCTGTCCCAAATGTGTAGCGCTTGTCGTCTGTGTGCAGCCGGGCGTATCTGTAAGCAAAGACTGAGATGGCAAGTGCAGCAACATGGGTTCCCATGTGCCACCCGTCGGCAAGCAATGCCATAGACCCGTAAGAGACGCCGGCAACGACCTCTACAACCATTGTGATGCCGGTTATTACAACTACGAGAGTAGTCCTTCGCTCATTCGATTTGTCCACAATGGCGAAGTGGTGGCTGTGCTGCCACTTGGTCAAATCTCTAGTGTGCATTTCTCACAGAATCCCAGCGGTTGCTTAGCCAATTCTGAGGTACATTGATCATGGGACCTTTCATTCTATACCATGTAGGTAGCAGGTCTCAATGCACAAGTCAAACGTGTTGGGGGAGTGCGCACAGGTGGCACAGATGGTAGCTGATCTGAGGTGAAGACACGGAGTTGGACCTGCTGCCCTGCGGAAACCAGCCGATCTATTGTATTCATGCCTTCTGTGTGATATAATAGATAGCGTGTCCCTAAGAACTGGGAAACGCCCTATTGGCAAGGCCTCCCGATACTCACAAAGGAGACAAGCAATGCCCCGACAAAAGAACCAGTCGCTCCTGTTCTTTTTCTCAATGTTCCTTCTAGTGAGCGCTGGAACGGCTCTATCCGACATCGATGTGAACCGGGAAGCTGGATGGGAAACTCCTCCCCCCGAGAATTCCCGCTTCACCGTCTTTGACCTACCGGCCGGGGAGATCGAAGAGCGCCTGGGTGTTCCATACCCGGAGATGATTGAAAGGAAGTCGAGGCTCCAGATGATGGCCCCTTCCGACACGGGTGTTGCTCTTATCATGCTCTGCCAGTGGGAGGATGATCCGGCCGACACGGTCGCTCATCCCCAGGCCGCATACGAGACCCTCCTCTTCAGCGTTGATGTGGTCAGCCCGGGGAGCATGAGGGATTTCTGGCTGGAGAACTCCTACGGGTCGTACTGGATCGAAGGGGAAGTGCACGGGTGGTACACCCAGCCGACGTTTGAGCCCGATATGTGGTTCACCGACTTTTTTGAAGCCGCCGATCCCTATATCGATTACTCCCAGTTCGACAGGGACGGAGACGGCTACACCGACGCGGTCTGGATATTCCATGCCGGGCCGGGCCAGGAGGAGACGCACGACCCGGACGACATCTGGTCGTACGCGGTATGGGGCCTGGATTACATGACCGACGACGGTGTGATCATCGACCGGTATGCCTGCAACCCGGAGGAGCACGCGGACGGGTCGATTATCAGCATACGGGTGGCCACCCACGAGGCGACCCACGTCCTCGGCATTCCCGACCTTTACGACTACGATTCCAAGCTCGTTACGGAGACCTATTACACGCCGGACGACAACAACGACCACCCGCTGGTCGACTGGTGTGTCATGGGCTATTACGGCTATAACATCATGTCCTACGGTACGCGCCAGGACCCGGGCCATCACTGCGCATGGACCAAGACGCAACTCGGTTTCGTGACTCCTCAGGTGTTGAGCCAGTCCCGGCACCGGATCGAGATCCCGGAGGTGGAAACCAATCCGGTGGTCTATAAGATTGTCCGGCCCGGCGACTCAGACGAGTACTTCCTCCTGGAGAACCGGTATACCCTGTCCTCGTCCAAGTTCGATCATCTCGATTCCGACTTTTCCGCGTACTGGACCTGGTTTACACCGGGGCAGAACCAGAAGGATCCTGGTCTTCTCGTCCTCCATGTCGATGACGACATGGATGGTAATAACGGTCAACCTTCTAATGCCCACTACATGGTGACGGTGGAGGACGCCGGCTACGACCCGGCCACTCCCTGGAACGGGTCGAGCGAGTTCTCTGAGGAATGGTACCCGTACGAGATGCGGATCAGTGCCACCTTCGCCGCGGAGGATCCGGGTCAGACCTCTTTTACTCCCAACTCAGTTCCTAGCTCCGACTGGTACGGGCCGTCGAGCGGGATCTGGATCACCAACATCAGCGAGTCCGACTCTATCATGACCTTCGATCTCGGGTTCGGGAACGCCTGGCCGGCCATCGTGGAGCACTACCCGGTCTCCCTTGATACGACGGTCTCCTTCGGTGACAGCCTTCTACTCTCAGTCGTCGTGGTGGATGAGGACGGAGACCCAACCACCTACGTTTGGCACGTGAACGGAGGCGTGGTCCAGTCCGGCTCCAACTCGTCCTATCTCTACCCGGGCGGAACGCAGGCCACGACCGACACGCTACTTGTGGTAGTCACCGACGGGCAGCTTGCGGATTCTCTGGTTTGGGCCCTTTACAATGATGTGGACGCCGGTATCGAGGATGGAGCCCCTTCACTCACGGTCCCGGCACTCGTCGCGGCCCCAACTCCCTTCAACTCATCACTCGAAATCCGCTGTGCGTTGCCGAGGGCCGGAAGAGTTCGTCTCAGCGTGTATGATCTCTCTGGCCGTCTCGTGGCGACTCTGGCTGACGAGGAGCGGGATGCCGGTCTCTTCGTCCGGACATGGGACGGGAAGACGGATTCCGGAGTGGAATCTACAGCCGGCGTCTACTTTGTCCGGCTTGCAACCCGGGACCTCGCGGTTTCGAGAAAAGTCATTCTGATGCGATAGGAGCCGCGTGCTCTCTTTCCCACTGCGGCGGATCGGATGCGGGCGAGACCTGGAACCCGACAGCCTGGTCATGAGATTACCGACATCGACGACTTCGCACCCACTGGCATGTTCGGCACAGGTCCCCCAACAGAACGATCCTCGCAACTTTCTCTTGAGTAAGGAGTGTGTTAAAATGGCAAAGATCGTGGCTAAGCTGGCATAACCACAAACCTGTTGATTTCCCACGGCGATTGGGCTGTAATGTAGGTGGTACATTGGCCATTAGTCCCCAACCTGCCGCTGAAGGTGTGTGATATGGTTCCCGAATCTGGCGACGGTGGTTTTGACGAGACCCGGTCATTCAGGGTACTTTCCCCAGGCACAGTGATATCTCACTACGAGATCATTGAGAAGATCGGCGCCGGTGGTATGGGGGTTGTCTATAAGGTCCTTGATACTAAACTCAAGCGCCATGTTGCATTGAAATTCTTGCCGCCGCACCTGACCCAGGACCGAGAGGCCAAAGAGCGTTTCGCGCACGAGGCACAGGCTGCGTCCCGTCTCGAGCATCACAACATCTGCAACATCCACGAAATCGATGAGACCGAAGATGGCCGGATGTTTATCTCCATGGCCTGCTATGAGGGGGAGACGGTGAAGCAGAAGATGGAGCGAGGGCTACTGGATATTAGCGAAACCATTGACATTGCCATACAATCTGCTCAGGGCCTGGCCATGGCCCATGAGAAAGGCATCATTCATCGGGATATCAAGCCAGAAAATATCATCATCACAAGCGACGGCACGGTGAAGATCATGGACTTCGGGTTGGCTAAATTGGCCGGGCAGATCGGGCTTACCGTAGCTGGTACGACAGTTGGCACCGTTGCCTATATGTCACCCGAGCAGGTCCGTGGTGAGGCGATAGATCACAGAACCGACATCTGGTCCCTCGGTGTCATGTTGTACGAAATGCTCACGGGAAGACTACCGTTCAAGGGCGATCATGCGCAAGCAGTGATCTACTCGATCCTCAATGAAGAGCCCCAACCGGTGACCAGTCTGCGAAACGACGTGCCGATTGAGTTGGAACGGATTGAAGAGAAGGCGGCCGCGAAGCCCCCCGGTTCACGTTATCAAAGTGTTGGAGCTCTTGTGGCCGACTTGAGAAAGGTAGAGCAAGATCTCGGATTTCACGCTTTGAGAGGGTGTGATCCGAACACAAAGTGTCGGCCTTCTATCGCAGTGCTTCCCTTTGCCAACTTGAGTCCGGACCCGGAGCAGAAGTATTTCTGCGACGGTATGGCCGAAGAGATCATGAACGCCTTGGCGCACGTGGATGGTCTGCGCGTGGTTGCCAGGACATCGGCTTTCTCTTTCAGGGGTAAGGAAGTCGACATTCGCAGGATTGGCAATGCTCTGTGCGTAGAAACCCTGCTTGAAGGAAGTGTGCGGAAGGCAGGTAACACGCTACGCATTACGGCACAGCTCATCAATGTAGCTGACGGTTATCATCTCTGGTCAGAACGGTATGACCGTGAGCTGAAGGATGTATTTGCCATCCAGGACGAGATCGCACAGAGCATCGTGCGAGCTCTGAAGATTGAGTTGAACGGAAGGGTGAAACGTGTGATGGGAGCGCGGCCGACTGAAAACCTCGATGCCTATCAAGCCTATCTGCGCGGATTGGACTATACGGGGCGACCGGACTATTCGGAGGAAGATTTCCGGCTGGCGGTCCAGATGTTTGAGCGCGCGGTAGAATTAGACCCTGGCTTCGCTCTGGCCTATGCCGACCTTTCAAGAGCCCACTCGGCTCTATACTTTCATGGTCACGACCGCACTGAAGCGCGCAAATCAGAAGCGAAGAAGGCTGTGGATCGCGCACTCGAACTTCAAGCGGAGCTGCCTGATGCGCATCTGGCACTCGGTTACTATCACTATTGGTGCCATGACGAATATGAACAGGCTCTTGAAGAATTCTCTATTGCGGAAAGGGATCTTCCCAATGATGCCAGGGTTCTTGCGGTTGTTGCTGCCATTCTGAAGCGGCAGTCAAGATTTGAGGATACGATAGAGCACTACAAGAAGGCTTTCGAATTGAGCCCGCGAGATGCCGGACTCCCGCACGAGATTGGATGTGCGTACATGACGATGCGCAGATATGCCGAAGCCGAACGCTACTACAACTATTCCATATCACTGGCTCCGGATCAGGTGTACGGCTACATATGCAAAGTGTGGAACTGCTGGCTGTGGCGAGGTGATGCCGAAGGCGCCCGGGCTGTGCTGGAGGCAATGCCGAGGAAGGTTGGTCATGCCATTTCGCGGCGGCCGGCAGCGGCCTACTACGAGCGGTTTCGGCATAGGCTCTTCACGAGAGACTACGAGGCTGCGTTGGAGGTGCTCACAGACGTACCTGTCGCCTTCGATGAGGGCCAGTGGTGGTTCATCCCCAAGGCCTTGTTGGAAGCTCATACGTGCCACCTCATGGGCCGGCCGGAGCGTGCCCATGTACTCTTCAGAGCTGCTCTTGACCTTCTGGGAGAGGAACTCAGAGATCGCCCCGACGACTATCGTGTCCACGGCTCGCTTGGCATTGTCCATGCTGGGCTCGGGCAGAAAGACGATGCTATCCGCGAGGGCAAGTTGGCGGTGAAGCTCGTCCCGGTTTCCAAGAACGCTGTCATTGGCCCCTTCCGTGTTGAGGACCTAGCCATCATCTACACGTTGCTGGGCGAGTACGATGCTGCCATAGACCAGATCGAGTACCTTCTCTCGATTCCGTGCTGGATGTCGGTTTCACTGCTCTGCGTTGACCCCAGGTGGGATCCTCTCCGGGACCACCCCCGGTTCCAGCGCTTGTTGGAACATGGAGGCCAGGCTGACTCTTGAACCTTCCTAACTCCTGCCCGCAACTCGCCCACGGGAACTTCAGGCGGCTCGTCTTCTTCCCCTGCCCCTGATCCGCACACCTCCCCCAACAGAACGATCTTGGCAACTTTCTGGTGGGTAAGGAATGTGCCGACATGGCGCAGGTGATTGCGACTCTGGCATGTTGAAACCGGGCTGGGTCTGTTGAGATCTGAAGCCAGCGGTCGGATCATCAATTGCCGCTGGCCTGATGGATCCGCTGATGAGCAGTACTGTCTGATAGCCTTCTCTACTTAGGCTCTACTCCTCTCTGCTTGTAAACACTTAGAAAGTTGAAAAGGAAACCTAATACAAGATACACGCCTACCTTGGTACCCAATGCGTGCATCTTCGGTAATGAACCGGCAGCAATCACCTCTTCTGGAAAAAACAGTCCTCGATTTGTCTGGATAGGATATCCAAGCAAAGCACATAGGGATATTGAAGCTGCAAAGAAAAAGACATAACCGATCAACTGAAAGTCAGCAGCAGTCTTGGCTGGCCCCGTAAATGTTACGCGATTCTTACCCCAATACCAGACTATTGCAATGAACAGCAGTGAAATAAACAGGCCTATCAGACCAAATCCTATTACCGAGAAGCCCATTGTTTCAGGGAACATCGCACTTAATACTATGAATACTGATGCTATTGCTACCAGCCACGTTCTTTCCGCTCCAGTGCGTAGTGACATACCAATAGCCACCAACGAAGCACCGGCAAGATTGGCGAAGCCCCAAAGAAAGAATAAAGGACCCCTGCTCAGGTCGTGCTTTTTGTCCGGGATTCTTGTCGATTTCGCAGATACTTACTTCCCGCCATCATGCCCATGCGCCGGCGTTTTTGTAATATTCACGTGACAAGAGTGACAATTCATCTTACCACGCGTAAACTGCCCGGCGGCAACGTCGGTTCCAGCGTAATGGCAAGCACCACAAATGGTGCTGTTGTCACGTGGGTTACCAAGCGCGCCACCGACGCCGGAATTCAAGATCTCAGCGACCTTTGACGCAACATCAGCAGAGATGCAGGCACAGCGATCAGCACGCTCGGGTGAACCACTCCCATATCCTGAAGCGAGACACCATTTCGTTACAGACAAGTGGCAGAGATTGGATTCTGCTTTAGATTGAGCATGGGGTTCTTCATACTCAGGCGACGGGTAGATAGGCAGGGCTGTTTCTGAGTACCAGGTCAAAAGGTCTCCGATATAGCCTTTTGCATCGGTATTACTGCAAACGAGACCAATGGCAGCGCACGCACCATTGAGTGTTCCACAAAGGGAAGCAAACCCCGCAACACCTGCAGATGCCCACTGCATCATCGACAAAGGAATGCCGTGATATGGATGCTCTGGCTCCTCCCCAACCGCTTCCTGGAGTTGACCGACAATAGCCCCAAACGTGGCTGATGCACAGTCTTTACCAGCAGCAGCGCTGAAACGAGAGACCCCCTTAAAACCCTGGTAGCCCAGGTCTTTGGTCTCAGCAACATCCAAACCTCCGACCGGCCAACCAAAAGGATGATCAGCTGAACTGGCCTTTGCGACTCTTGAACTAAGCAGGCTAATGCCACTCGCAACGGTTGCACCGGCGACTACAGCACAACCGGTTCTTAAGAAATCTCTTCTTGTTTCTTTCATAATGCCACCTCTCTTCATTCTACTCTTCTCAAATTAGCCAGAATGCCAATTGCGATCCCGGCACCCAGACTGCAGATCACATTAATCTTGGTCTCAGAAAAGTGCTCTCGCTTTCGTTGCCTGCCTACTGCTTACATGGTGTCGATACAACAGCATTTAGGCACTTTTTGCTCTAGACAATACTTACCATTGGATACCCTATATCTATATTGCTTTCAAGAGATTTTCGGGCCTTCACATGTTCTGCTGAGTCTTGTGCGGTTTCCGGACTCCATGCTGCCGCTTCGGATCCAACCGAGTCATCGATCACACTCGCGGACATGTTCCGCACGCCTCCCCCAACAGAACGATCTTCGCAACCTTCTTATGGGTGAGGAATGTGCCGAGATAGCACAGTTGATTGTTGGTTTGGCGTGAGGGATACATGCTCGGGCGTGCGTGTAGGTTGTGGTTAGATCCAGACACGGCTTCCTGCTAAAAGGTCAACACCCGAATATCGGTGGCAAGTGGTGTCCAACTGGGCCCATGCGGGTATTCAGAGAGATTCACGTATACCACGAAGTCCCCGGCGGCTCCCCAGTTCTTCGGGAATACCGTAACGTTGAATTGGTGTTCGCCGGAGCCTTTGGCGATAAAGACCTTGGCCTCTACTATCATTTGATACCGGCCCACTTCCACACTATTGAAACCGACACTAAGCTCACCTGAATCCGCCGATGCCAGCTCGTATTCAATGTTCACGACAAAGTCGGTCGGAACATCGGCGGTTAGCCCGGAGTTGGGCGTTACTGTCTCAATGCTGATGGTGTCATCCTTGTCATCAGTACCGTTGTCAGTACCCGTGCTGCCGTCGCCGCTACATCCCGCGATCACGAGAGTCCCTACAAGCGCCAAGACAAGAAATCTGCTCAATTGTGACGACATTTCGAACCTTCCTCTCCCAGGCCATTCAATGAGTGACGAAGCTGAGCTCTAACCGACCGAACGACGGCCCATACGGTTTCCACACAATAACCTTTGAGCCGCTGTTCTTTCAGGTAGCACTCAACCATTGATATCACAGAACTACCTCTTCTTCAAACATTTTCAAGGCCCCGTGATGCAGCGCTGAGTCTTAAGAGGTTCACAGATAAAATGGCACCGCTTTGGGTAAACGGTGCCGTCGATCACAGTATCTGTCTTGGTCCGGACACCTCCCCCAACAGAACTATCTTCGCAACTTTCTGATCAGTGAGGAATGTCTGAAATTGGGCCAACTTGTCGACAACTTGACATGAGATCCGCCGCAACAATCGCGTCATGACCTGGCAGCACATTGCCGTGTACTTGCTCATTCGCGATGTGCTACAATCGATCAAGCACATTTTGTGTAGCGGCTGGTCGTGGACATCTATAGTGGTGGCCGCAGGTGCAACAGTGGGCCGAAGTTCCGGAGGTTACCATGAATACACGCGGATTGTCTGGAACCGTAAAGGCTGCCGTGTTGTTGTGTGCGGTTACGATTATGTTAGCGAACGCGGGTTGCAGCCCAACATCCAACACAGACCCAGAAGAAGATCCCCTCACCGCAGACGCAGGGCCTGACACTACCGTAGCAGTGCGCTCACGAGTAAGGCTTGATGGCAGCCGGTCGACAGGCGGGGTCACAGCCTACAGATGGGGCTTTATCAGCAAACCGCCGGGTAGCGGCGCGACAATGACGTACAACATCGAACATCCCTATGGTTCCTTCACACCCGACTCCACCGGTCTTTACAGGGCTCAACTCGTGGTAAATGCCGGTGGAGCAGGGCCTTCAAGTGACGACGAGGTGATGGTTACTGCCGTGGAATCAGGAGTGCCACTTGCCAATGCCGGTCCGGACCAGATGGTGGATGTCGGAACGGTGGGCACACTAGATGGAAGCGCCTCGACCGATTCCGATAGCGATCCACTGATCTACAGCTGGCGCGCAATCAATACCTACAACCTTACGATCACTGACGAGGACTCGGTGTATGCCCAGTTTGTTCTTGAAGCACCGGGGGTCGAGGAGGCCGAACTCACCGTATCGGATGGCACTTGGGAGCATACCGACATCGTTGAGATATCATCGAATCCACCCACGATAACATCTGTGGAGCCAATTGCCGGCGGGATCGGGACAATCATAACGATTGACGGTACCAACTTCAGCTCGAGTCCTGCCAGGGATACAGTGACTGTCGGTGGCGTGCAGGCGACCGTGATCAGTGTATCTATAACACAAATAACGGCAGAGGTCCCGGCTGGCCCATATCCTGACCCGTCGATGACCATCAAAGTAAAGGTTTCCGGGATCACACACGGACCGGATACCGCAATCGGTCCACCGTTTTATATTGCGCACTGGGTCCAGCAGACAAGCGCAGCGACTTATGACCTGCACGACGTGGACTTCTACGGTGGCGTTTTCGGAATTGCAGTGGGAGCTGTCGGGACAGTGAACATCACGACCAGTCTCTATGGGCCGTGGGAAGCCAATGATGCGGGGACAGAGGAGGAGCTCTGGGGTGTATGCGTGATAGATGCCGGCCAAGCCGTTGTGGTGGGTAACCGAGGCACGATACTTCGCACGGAGAATTATGGAGATTCCTGGATTTCGCAGGCGAGCGGAACAACAGAGGACCTCTGGGCGGTATCCTTTACCGATGCCGCTCATGGGATCGCTGTGGGTATGGATGCGACTATCGCTGTAACCTCAGATAGTGGGAATACTTGGACGACCACCTGGCGGGTGAATGGCTTGAGAGAACTGCTGCAGGATGTTGAAATGATAGACGTGAATAACGCCTGGGCAGTTGGGGGCGGCATGATACTTCGCACCACAAATGGGGGAGGGACCTGGCAGTCCCAAGCCGCGATAGATCCGGACGTCGGCCAGGCAATGTGCTTCACCGACCAGTCTACGGGGACCATTGTGGGCAGTGCCGGTAGTGTCATCCGCACGATAAATGGCGCAGACTGGTTCGATTCATCTATTGACACCCCTAATCAGATTTTCGACGTTTCGTTCTCTGATGCCAACACGGGTGTGGTGGTAGGAGGCTTCATATACCGCACGACGAATGGGGGGGCTGACTGGTACCTGGAATGGGATACGACACTGGATTTCTTCGGAGTGCACATGATAAACTCTGATATTGGGTTTGCAGTTGGGCATGGGGGAGTAATCGCAAAGAGAACTACAGATCCTTGATCGGCAGCCTGCCTGCCTTCCATCGAAGCGGGTCATGACCTGGCCGACCCCAGAGGATTCCCAGCACTTCGGATTCCACCCGCAATGGAGCGTTCATTGACATGTTCCGCATGGGTCCCCCAACAGAACGATCTTCGCAACTTTCTGTTGAGTGAGGAGTGTGCCGAAATGGAACAGATGGTGGCTAGTCTGGCATGGCGATAGGCGTCGTTTCCCAACACGGATATAGTCGTTGATTTTTCGGGAGAGGGACGTTGTAATGAAGACAGGCGAGATATAGGCATTCCATGCCTTACACCGGAGGGCGTATCCCATGGATCCTGAACCTGACGATGGCAGATTGGACGAGACTCGGTCGTTCAAGGTGCTTTCCCCCGGCACCATGCTATCCCACTACAGGATCATCGAGAAGATCGGTGAGGGCGGTATGGGTGTGGTCTATAAGGCCCTGGACACAAGGCTCGATAGGCCGGTAGCACTTAAGTTCCTGCCGTCCCGACTGCTCTGTGATGCTGAGGCCAGAGAGCGCTTTGAGCATGAAGCAAGGGCAGCGTCAGCCCTGAATCACCCCAATATCACGACAATCTATGAGATCGATGAAGCAGAAGGCCGCTGTTTCATAGCGATGGAGTACATCGAAGGG
>JALGZP010000060.1 GCA_025774845.1 bacterium | reverse complement strand
CCGGATGCCGCCGGGAACAGATGTGGCCGTAAACAACCTCAACGGCCCCGGGGCAATTGAATCGGCGGTCACCGTGGAGGCCCAGGCAGGCATTGAGTGGACAGCCGCATCATCATAGGCGAACGCCGCGTAGGAGTATTTCACTCCGTTCTCGAGACCGGGATGTACGAAAAAACTGTCCGAGCCTGCTATGCCCGTGAACCGTCCGTCGTCCGAGTTGGGTACAGGGTCACCCTCCTCAGGACCTTCAGGGTAGCCGGATGTGGAGTAGCGTATGAGAGTGCCGGAGAAAACCTCAGCCTCCGGGTTCCTCCATTCGAGGTAGACGCACTCATCCCCCGGAGTCGCAGTGAAGTTCATCACCATCCCGGGGAACTCGTCCTCCCAGCGCGCAAGATGGACAGAGGTCTTGCCACCCGCAGAACCGAACTCACCACCTGCGTAGAGGTTCCCTTCATGCACGGCAAGCGAGTAGACGAAGTCGCTAATACCTGACCCGAGAGGATGCCAGCGTGCTCCGTTCCATCTTGCAATACTTGACATGTCTCCGCCCCGGAAGTTCCCGGCCGCGATCAGAGTGCCATTATACTCTGTAAACGCTCGAACGACTCGCCAATCGTCCGAGCCCAGGTCACCGCCGAGTTGCTTCCAGCGCAAACCATCCCACACCGCAATGCGATTTACATCGGTACCACCCGACTTCTCAAATCCCCCGCCCGCAATCAGGTTTCCTTCGAACTCCTCTAGGGTCCAGACATCGTTACCCTGTCTGCCCTGACCAAATCCCTCGCCCAGTGGCCTCCAGGTCATGCCATCCCATGCAGCCACGTTGTAGGCCTCGATCCCACTGATGCCGTTGAACTCCCCACCGACGATAATCTCCCCATTCAGGGCCTTGAGTCCGTTTATACGGTCAAAATGGTCCGGAGTAGTTCCGAATGTGATCCAGGCAGATCCATTCCATCTGGCAACGTTGCGACTGGAGGCAATGAGCTCGCCGTCATACACCTCGATCGCATAGATCGCACTACCAAACTTGGAGGTCAGCGTATCCCACGTGGCCCCATTCCAGCGCTTTACGACCTGGCCATCCGCCCCAACCAGAGCGCCGTTGTAGTGGGCGAGCGCCGCAACCGACTTATTTTTCCCGATCCATCCCTCCCCAAGTTGTGTCCAGAATGTACCGTCCCATCCCGCTATCCGGTTAAAGGCTAGATCGCCCGCCGCGTGGAAGTTGCCGCCTGCCACGAGCATGTCGTCGTGGACAGCCAGTGCTCTTACCTTACGATCAAGCCCAAATCCATCGCCGATTGGATGCCATTCGGTACCGTCCCACATCGCTACGTTGTAGACGGGCTGGGTACCTGCGAAGGTGAAAGCACCACCTACCAGCAACACGTCATTGTAAGGGATAAGGGCATCGACCTCGCCGTCGAGACCCGGGCCCAATTCCGACCAGGCTTCCCCATCCCAGCAGGCAACGAAGTCGGCAGGCGCACCGGCGGCCTTTTCAAATGACCCGCCGGCGAACAGCTTCCCGTTATAGACTGCAAGTGTGCGTATCCGGGCCGGCCATTTACCAACATAGCTACCGGCCACGAATCCGGTCGAGTGCCAGGAGGTCCCATCCCAGTAGGCGATCCCGTCGGCCTCGACGCTTCCGGCTCTTGAGAACTCGCCTGCTGCATACAGATTACCGTCGTAGACCGTCATGGCTTCGACCCAGCGGCTCCACCCCCACGGGGCTAAGTCGTTTTGAATGCCCGTACCGATTGCCGACCATGAGGATCCACTCCAGGCAGCGATCCTGTATGCCGGCATTTCCCCCATCCGCGTGAACCTGCCGCCGACGACCAGCTCGCCGTCATAAACGGTCAAGCCACGGACCGAGGCGTTGGGAGGGCTCCCCAGAGAACTCCAGGCGTCGCCATCCCATTGAGCGATGAAGTCGGCTACATTCCCCGCATGGGTGCTGAAGTCACCTCCCGCGAACAGCCGACCGTCATGTTCCAGAAGGGTGTACACATAGGCGGGGTCATTCCCACAATCCTGATGGTACTTGCTCCTTATCCCCTCCCCCATCCTCCCCCAGCCGTAACCATCCCAGCGCCAGATGCAATGGCCGCCGCAGGTACACCTCACACCGGCAATTAGATCGCCATCGTAGACCCCAAGAACCTGGACATTCGCGAAACTCGGGTTGATCGCCGTCCAGTCTGAACCGTCCCACCTGGCCATGCCGGTGGACCTGATACCACCTATGACCCCAAAATCACCACTGGCGATCACATCACCATCATGCAGCGCGAATTTCCGTACCCTCCCCATGGCGCCTGCTCGGCCAAAACCATCCCACCACTGGCTGTCTATGGGAACGGACGGCGGGTTGATGGCAGCTTCGATAATCTCAAAGGAAACGTCCTGCAGCGATAAACTGTCGGCAGCCCAGGGAGTTCCGACCAGCGTGAGGATGAGCAAAGGAAGAAGTGGGAACAGAATCAGGCGGGACATTGGATCACTCGCCTCCTTCAAGCGCCGAAATAGCGTTTAAAGCGAATCACATGGCCAAGCATTCAGCACTCACTGCAATCGTACCAACACCCGCCACCGCTGTCAAGGAACGGGGTCAGAGCTCGAAAATCGCACCGTCGGTGCCACCGCGCGCAATTTTCGAGCTCTGACCCCTGGTTTTGACGCGGGTTTAGCGGGCGGCTTTGAAGCGGTCGAGTTGCTCCTGGTAGTAGGTGCTCTCGGGATCGAGCTCGGCGGCCTTCTCCCCGGTCGCAATCGCTTCATCGATCATCCCGAGCCTGAACTGAACCTCCGCAAGAGTATCGAGAATATAAGCGGCTTCAGGCTCAAGAGCGACCGCCCGTTCAGCTGCCACAAGAGCTTCATCAAGAAACATGTCCGCCGTCCCACAGAACCATGCGAGCCCATTAAGGAGGTCGGCATCATCGGTTTCTTTCGCAAGCGCCCGCTTGAGCATACCTCCTACCACTTTCCTCTCCCGGTCCGCGAGATCGGTCTTGCCCGTAGAGTCATAGTAGGCGACATACCTGGTATGTGCAAAGAGCAGATCGGATTTCTCATGTATCCGGTACACCCTGATCAGTTCGTTTATGGGATCTGTGTGGTCTTCGACCCGAAGGTCTACGTAGCGGTAATTGTATTCGGGATAGTCCTCGCTCGGCCGGACGACAAGCAGTGCCGCCGATTGCATACCTCGCTTGTCCCCACCCGCAGCCTGCGCCGCAACCAGGGCCTCAAGCAGCCGCTCGGCGAGCTCCCCCTGGGTTTCCTCGAAGGCCTTCGCCATCGAAGTTACGACTTCCTCCGATGCAAGTATGTTCCCCTGACAGGCATAACCCGTCCCGGTCACACCACCTGCCCAGACAAGGCACCCCGAGCCCGTGAAATTGACCGGTGTGCCGCAGGCATCGATGATTCCTATCTGTCTGTTCTCTTTGCCCGGATCGGCTCCGAGCAGGAGATCGAGCACCTCGCCACTCCCGAGACCGTCCTTGAGCATTTCGAGACCGCGGGGACCGAACGACTGGTTTGTCTGGGCCTGCGTAGCGATCGCGCCGACACCGGCCTCAGCCCATGCGACGGCGGCACCGACACCGAAGGCCTTGGATTGGACCGCAACTCCGAGCTCACCCGTCAGGGAATCGTAGGCAACGATAGAGAATGTTCCGGTGGGGCGCTCTGCCCGGCAGGAGCAATTGGGAATCGCCAGCACGCATACCGCCAGCACCACGAGCACCACAGCATGGATCTTCATAGCGACACCTCCTTGACGGCCGGAAGGCCGGCCTTACCGTCGACCAAGCTCAGCGAGTTCCTTCTCCAAGAGGTAAAGATTCACCACATCGTCTTCATTGTACCTGAGAAGCTTCTTGAGCGCACGCTTATCACCGTGGCACCACTCTTCCCACAGCCTCATCGCATCCGAACCCGTGAGTCCATCGCTCTCCCGTCCGATCCCGAGGTGCTTCTCGACCACCTTGAGCCCGCCGTAAAGACCGAGCCGGTGGCAATGATCGGCAAGATCGGTGCTCCGGAAGGCCTGCCTGAGATCAACCCCGAGCGCCCGGTTTATGACGGGCAGGTCGAATCTGTGTCCCCAGTAAGTGAGCAGCTCCTCCGTTCCATCGAGAGCTTCCAGGAGGGAATCGCGGTCTATATCCGGGTGTATGACCTGGTAAAGTTCGTCCGGTGGACGGAAAATGCCCAGCACCGTTATATAACCATCGTAAGAGGTTTCAATATCCAGATAGGCCTTCTCGAGCAAGGTCTCAGCCCTTGGGCACCAGGACGTACCTGCTGATGTACTCCCGCAGCCCGCTAATGGTATCCAGTGAGAACCCTCTCGCCGCGAAAGGATCCTCCAGACACACGTGGTCGAAGAGAACGTGGGGAACAAGGTACCCGTCGTCAGCAACCTGATCTAGGTGATCGAAGTACCGGGTATCACACGAGACCGAATCCCGCTGTGACAGGACTTTCCAGGCTGCTGCCAGGGCCATGTAACAATCAATATCCTCTTCGTATGTCTGCGCATATCTCCCTACACCCAGGAATTGCTTGTACTTGCCTTCATAACGCCACACGGCCCGCTGCGATGCGAACACGATCCATGCGGCTGCCTGGACGGGGCAGTCTTCAAGTGAGGTATCAACAACAATGTCATAGTGTCTGCCTGCGGATTTTCTGGTCAAACCAAGTACCGGGGCATCGTGTTTTGCTACCGTAAAATCCCTGACCTCACCGAGAACATGAAGGTTCTGCCACGCACCCAGGTTGACTCTGTCGAAGATCACAGCGTCGATCAAGGCCCGCCTTGCCTCCTCGAGCCTGCCCATCAGCATCAGGCATCTGGCCAGTCCCACCAGCGCGTCCGAGTCGGTGACATCCCGGTTCAGGATCCTGCCGTAAATAGTCGCAGCTTCCTTTACCTTATGATCATCCAGGAACATCTCCGCCGATAGCAGTTGCGCAGGCCTGAACTCAGGGTCTATCTCCATCGCTTTCCGCAGGTGCATCACCGCTACTCCGCTGGCGCCTGCATCGTACCGCCGTCTGGCTTTGGAGTATTCGGTCCGCACCCGGGCTGCGTCGGACTGATTTCCGGACGTACCGGCATCAAGTGCCGCCATCTCAAGATCACCGACCAGACCACCCGCAAGATATGCGGCGGCATGCAGGGTCTCCACGCTGTCTGCGATCGTCTCGAAACCGATGTGGTAGATGCGGGGGGACTTGTCAAGTATCTCGACGGGATTGGCGCTCCCCTCCGGCCTTCCGGCGAGTCTTGGGCTGCAGGCAAGGGCCAGAAGCAGCGGCAGAACCAGCACCATGCCACGGGACGCACCATTCCGGACGATTCGTACAGATTTCATAATCATATGCGGATAGAATAAGTGATCGGCGTCTGATTCCAAAGGGTTTTCTCAATACGATTGGATAGGGGCCAGATTTGTCTGGCAATCGGTGGTGATTTGGGTTATTTGAGTGCAGAGGGGCGACTGAAACAACATACACAGGAGTGATGACATGAGACGATGTGCAGTTATCCTTGCTTTTGTCTGCCTGGTTGCATTAGATGCCTATGCTGAAGTTGAACTCCCGGTAATGGCCATACATATCGAGGAGCATGCCGACCGCAGTTGTGACTACAACCTGCCGGTGATCGATGAGAACTCCATAAACACAACTTATGAGGGCGTGGGCAGGATCGATGCCTTCGTCGTGCTGATGCGACACGGAGAGGCCAAGGCGATCTCCTTCGGGCTGACCTGGCCGGAAGCATGGGGCAACGGGTCGTGGCAGGATTGCAGCCATTTGAAGATTGCGGGTATAAGCTCACCCGGTGACGCAACAAGCATCCTCTGGAAGGACTGCATGGTTGATACGGTGCCGCTTATCGTGGGCTGGCTCACAGTCACGGTCACATCACCAGGAACAATCGAGATTGAACCGGAACACAAGCAGGGTGCCGTCGCAGTGGCCGACTGTAACGAGATCGTCCCCTCGATGTCTGAGATCATTCTGATAGCCAAGGGTGGGGCCGGGGGTGTCAAGGGTGATGACTTTGCTGAAGCCGCCAGCATCCGGAATCGCAACTGGTACGTCCGTCCCGATTCCACCGGTGATACGCACATAATCGACCACACTATCCGGGAAGCCCTGCCGGGTGACACGGTTTTTGTTGAGGGCGGCACGTACAGAGAACATCTCGTTTTAAGAAAAGGGATCGTGATCCTCGGGAGCTGGGACAGCGAATTCAAGGAAAGGGACCTCGATGCTACCCCAAGTATCATCGACGCCACGGGTTTTCACGCGGGCGTCAGGGCGATGTTGGGGGAGGACTCAACAACCGTTCTTGATGGGTTTGTGATAACGGGTGCCTCGGGGAAATCGGGTGCCGGTATCGCAATGACGAACAGCTCGTCTCCGATCTTAAGAAACCTGATTATACACTCCAACTCTGCCACCTACGGCGGTGGCATGTCATGTCGCGGGTCCTCACCCACGATCGACAATGTGCTGATAACCGGGAACACCGCTGGTTCAGGGGGCGGCATCTACTGCGGGACAGGGGCCTCACCGCTTATAACCAACACGACGATTGCCGGGAACCACGCCACCCACGGAGGCGCGATCTTCGCAACGGAGGGTGCTTCACCTTACGTCGAGAAATCGATCATTGCCGGTCACAAAGACGGGCATGCGGTTTTCGTGACCGACCTCGATTCGCGTGTGTCGCTTTCATGCTGTGACCTCTGGTCAAATCTTCCCGCGGACTTCGGTGGTGCAACTCTAGCGCCGGCACTGTTTAAGGACAGCATCACGGAAGACCCCGAGTTCGTTGACCCGTCTAAGATGGACTATTCCCTGACCGCAGGCTCGCCTGCTCTTGCGGTCGAAGGATGCGGAAGAATCGGAGCGAAATACGCCACCGTCCCCGTGCCCTGAACACCCTATTGTGCAGCCGCATTACTGCCGATACAGGATTAGAACACGAAATCGCGAGGTGAACCGTGAACAGGAAGGTTAAGAAAAAGATCCTTGATGCATGCAAGAGAAACAAGGTGAAATTCGTCCAGTTATGGTTCACCGACATCCTGGGACAGCTCAAATCACTCACTATCACCACCTCAAAACTGGCCTCAGCGCTTGAGGAGGGTGAGAGCTTCGACGGTTCATCGGTTGAGGGTTTTGCACGGATATACGAGAGCGATCTCGTCGTGCTGCCCGACCCATCGACATTCCGGATACTCCCCTGGACCCGTAAGGGCACATGCGCAGCCAGAATGATCTGTGACGTGGTAGATACAGAGCTCAAACCATACGAAGGCGATCCGAGGTATATTCTCAAGCGTTCGATCAAGCTCCTCGCGAAGAAAGGTTTCGCGCCCTATCTTGGGCCGGAGATCGAGTATTTCTATTTTGCCGACTCCAGCTCCCCCCGCGTACTCGATGCCGGTGGTTACTTCGATCTCACTCCCGCCGACGTCAATATGGAGCTGAGAGAAAAGACCGTCCTGACTCTCGAAGCCATGGGCATCCCCCTGCATGCAAGCCATCATGAGGTGGCAACCAGCCAGCACGAGTTGGATCTTAAGTACGACGAGGCCCTCAAGGTCGCCGATGCAGTGATGACCGCACGCCTCGTGATCAAGGAAGTTGCGCGCCAGCACAACGTGTACGCCACCTTCATGCCGAAGCCCATCAGGACTCAGAACGGAAGCGGGATGCATGTTCACCAGTCGCTCCTTAAGAAGGGAAAGAACGCATTCTTCAACCGCCGGGACAAGCACCGGATTTCGAACCTCGCGAAGAAGTACATAACTGGACTCCTCGAACACGCTCCGGAGATAACGACCGTCACAAACCAGTGGGTGAACTCCTACAAGAGACTGGTCCCGGGCTTTGAGGCCCCCGCATATATCTGCTGGGGAAGCAGAAACAGGTCGGCGCTCGTGAGGGTCCCGCTTGATAAGCCGGACCGGGAAGCGCCGAGAAGGGTCGAGTTCAGATGCGCGGATCCGGCCTGTAATCCCTATCTGGCATTTGCTGTCATGTTGCGTGCGGGCTTAAAGGGCATGGAGGAAGGCTATGAACTTCCCGATCCGGTCGAGCTCGACGTGTATCGTATGAGCCCTGAGGAGAGGGAGAAACACGGCATAGCATGCCTTCCCGACAGCCTTTACGCGGCCATAGAGAAGACGGCGGAGAGCGACCTCGTGAGAGAGACTCTGGGTGATGCTCTGTTTGAGAAGTTCATTGAGAATAAGCGAATCGAGTGGGACAACTACAGAACCCAGGTCACACAGTACGAACTGGACAAATACCTTCCAATTCTCTAAGAGTATGCTCTTAGCCCCCGTGGAGCCTTTCCACATTGACGCCCGCCCTGTGTTTGCTTAGAATCGTAAGTAGAGGCCCTCGGAAACCCACCGGCGGCCTCAAATCCTGCAAATACTGCTGTGGCGAAAGGGGGCCACTATGATACGGTCCATGATCCTGCTGGCGCTCGTTGCTGCACTCAACCTCTTCTTCATCGAGGCTGCGTCAGCGGGCACGGAGGATTCCGTCCCGCCGGATACGAGTTCGGCGGACAGGTTGTTCAATCCGCCGAGGGTGATCACCCCTGAGGGCAGCGCGGGCTCCGGGGATGCACCGGGTACAGCGGAGGGGACCCCGGGCGCCGGGTCTCCGGCAGGGTGTGGTAGCTGCTCAGGCTCCGGGCGGGCCAGGGTCGGTGGAGGTGGTGGTTTTGTGCCGGGATATGTCTTTACAAACCTCGAGGAGATAAATGCCAAGGTCAGCGGGATGGGTATTGCGGATCTGTCCGAACGTATCCTGATCTTTGGCGGTAAGGGCTATGCCAGGATCGGGCACTTGATAATAGGCGGCGCCGGATACGGTGGCACAACCGAGACAAGCGGCATACCCGATGGCTCGGCAAGATATGCCGATGTGACTATAGCCTACGGTGGGCTGATCCTGGGCCTGAGCCACGTGAATGCGGACTACGAGGTCACCGCGGGTATGCTCTTCGGAGGTGGTTCGATCACGGTCGAACGCCGGAGAAACTCAAGATACGTGGTCGGATGGAACGACTCATGGGACCCATTTGCAACCGGCGGACCCGACTCGATAGACCCTGAAGACCTGAATATATCTTCCACCATAGTGGGGGATTTCTTGGCGCTTGAACCGTTCGTCGAGATAAAATACTGGTTCCTTCCGTTCATGGCACTTGACTTTTCGGCATCCTATCTGAGGGCTACAATAGGCAAGGGGGAGTGGACAGTGGATAAGGTACGGATCCCCGACTCTCCGGAAACGAATATTGGCGGACCAAGCCTCAAGCTTGGCATACACTTCGGGGTATAAAGACAATGAAGACACGATCTATCTTTATTCTCGCGCTCCTCACTCTTGCGCTGGCCATTCACTCCTGCAGTGACGACAGCGGCTCGGGAAACACGGGTCCGAACGTGGCTCCATCGACAGTTCTGGTTGA
Organism: bacterium; assembly: GCA_025774845.1. Lineage (GTDB taxonomy): Bacteria > Arandabacterota > Arandabacteria > Arandabacterales > Arandabacteraceae > Arandabacterum. The sequence goes on along the minus strand of JALGZP010000060.1, from coordinate 7,245 downwards.
TGCTCCGGAGCAGGGTTCAACCAGCTCATTTGAAGTCTATATGGACTGGGCCGGAACCGACTCCGACGGCAGGGTGACTTCCTACGAGATAGCATGGCGTAGCGGCCCCTTCGATAGCTCCATGTTCGACAGTCTCGACTGGGGGCTAACCAATCTGTCCGAATCGACGTTCGTCGTTCTGGCTGACACCTGCTGCGCGGAAGGTGATTCGTCAACCTGGAAGCATACCCACACGGTCTTCATAAGAGCTGTGGATGATGATGGAGCGCGGGACCCCGAACCGGTCTCCAGGAGTTTCATCGCCACGACCAAAGCACCGACGACGACGATCACCAGCCCGGGAAGCCCGGTTCAGTCAAACTGCATAACATTCCGGTGGCGAGGAGACGATGAGGACGGCGAGGTGGTCGAATACAGATATGTATGGAAGCCCGACAACGAGCTTCCCGAGGGTGAGCCTCCACATCCCGAGAACCCGGCTTGGAGCGAGTGGGACACTCATACTGAGCGGACGGTGGGTTTCCGGGACGAAGACAACCCCGCTAGGCCTTATAGCTTTTACGTTCAGTCGAAGGACAACGCCGGGGCAATCGAAACAGCCTTCAAGCGAAATGAGAATCACAAGGTCTTCTACGTCGACCAGGACCGCGGCAGTTCCCCGTGGATCAAGATTTCCGTGTTTAGAGGCCAGAGTTTTGATACGCACAAGGAGTTCATCGATTCGCGGTCGACCGTAAGTCCCCTTGCAATGGAGACCCCCATCAACGTGCGGTCAGGCGATACGCTTTCATTCAGAATCGAGTTCCGAGAGGGTGACGATGCATCCGTGGCGAACGGCATCATTATCCAGGAGAATAACGGCACACAGCCGATCTGGTGGGATCCCGTCGATCCGGGTCAGACGGAAGCCCTTTATCCTCCGCTCGGCGGTCTCTTCAAGGCGGGTTCGGGCGTTTCAACGCTTCATGTGTGGGTCAGGGATGACTATTGTGAGTTTGGAAGCGAGAACGTGGCGTACGTAAAACTGTCGGGTTCATAGACCGGCCGTACAGGGTTCAAGTAATAAGAATGCGTCCGGGTTCAACACCCGGACGCTTTTCCAAGCCGATCCCCGATTTTTCATTTTTACACTGTCATTATACCATACATTCGCCCGCAAGTCAATCACACACTCACCCCACTTGCGGTGCCGGAGCCAGGAAACTGCAGATCCTATTGAGGGCTGGTGAAGAACACCCAGATGCAAGACGCGCGAAGCCCGCGGAACGAGGCGTACAGTCAGGTACGCCGCAGTGACTGGGGGCAAGCGTAACGCAGCAAATGGGTGTTTTTCGCCAGTCCGGCTACTTACCTGTTGCGCCACCTGGGCGGAGCCGGCATACGGCCGCCAGGCTGCCAGAAGCGCTCGAGCGGAGTGCTCTCGTCGGTTTCTTCTTCCCTGCCGGCAGCAGGCTCTTCTTCCGGGGAGGACACGAAGGCTTTGTCTCTGCGTGAAGGCATGATTTCAAATGACTTCTCGGCAGCTCTTAATATCTCCGGGTCGAGACCTTCACCTGAAATCTCGTCCGTGAAGTCTATTCTACCCTGAACAATATCCGCGAGGTAGTCGTCCATCTCCTCTTGAGAGTAGAACCCGGCCGGGTCGTATTCATCGCTTAAGGGTTTGCCGTCGATCTTCGCGATCTCCGCGGTTCCGAATATCCCGGGCTTATAGGTGTTGAGGTTCTTAAGATCCCCACGCTGAATCCCGGCCATGAGCTCGATCGGAACTCGCTGGACCTTCCTCACAACCTTCTTCTTCTTGATGCCGTCTTCCTCATATTGGCGTATGACCTCACCGATTCCACCCGTGTTGTACTGGAAGAACCTGACCTTGCCGGGGTACTTCTCCACGAGCTCCATCACTATCCGGTGGAACCTGTTCACCTTCCTGCCCCGCGAGCCGATTATGAACGGGTCGGTCCCCACAATCCTCACCGATTCTCCCGCCCGCTTCGGCTGTGAGGCTGCGCTGTGAGTTGACTCACCCCACAGATAAGCAAGCACACCTTGTTCGGGCGTGAGTTCCTGGGCAAAGGACATGATTGTGTTTCTCCGCGTGATGAACGCGAAAATCACACCATCGAGTTCATCAAGCGACGGCAGGTCGATGCTCTTACCGCTGATCCTCGTTCGCTTTCTTCCGACCTTGATCGTCAGTTTGTCCCTCTGCATCACAGCCCGTCCGTTTGCGCAGAGAGCTTCATCGAGGAAGTCGGCGTTTCCATCCGCATCGATCATCACGTTTTCCATGAGAGCCGACTTATCTGTGAGCGCGTTGTACATCGCTTCCTGGAGACTGGCATCGACATCGGTTTTAACGAAGAACCCCATATCCTCGCTGCCCAGTGCGGAGCCGTCGTCCTTGAGAAAGACTATGTCATCCTGGCTGACCTCAGTCCCCTCCCCTGCCTTGTAGTCGAGACCGAGCGGATGACAGGACCAGGTGGACTTCCCCGTGGCCGTGAGCCCGAAGAGAAAAACACCATAACGCTTCAATTCTCCATCGGGGTTTCTCACCGTCACGATCTTCGTCCCGGCATGGAGTCCCAGCATGCCTCGCTCATCAGCACTCCACATCGCCTGTCTGAGGAAACCCTTCTTGTCCTCACCCATGTAGTCGCTGCCGAGTGCAATGTTCAGGTTGTATTCCGGAAGCACAAGAACCTGCTGCCTCAGATTGTGCTCTTCCGGAATGTGGAGCATTATGAACTCAGGCCCCGGATCCTTGCTCGGGTCCCTGAGGGTATGTCCCCACATGTAGGGTATCCTGTAGTTCTTAGGGTCGGCGACTGACATATGGAGATTGCACATGGGATTGTATTCACGGTTGTTCCCCATCTGCCTTGTAAGCCTGACGAACGGCAGGGTCCTCATGAAGTGGAGGACGTTATGAAGCTCCTGCGGTGCGTTTGCTATAAGTGTCTTCTGAAGATCTGTGAGCTTCGGCAGACGCACATCGGGGCCTCCGAGATAGACTGTCCGGGGGGCTATCCTGCTTGAGACCGCCGATCTCCAGCCGTAGGATCCGAACTTCGTCCTTGATGCCGACTTGATGGCCGGCTCACGCAGGTCATCCAGGCTCACTCTCCGGATGTTCTTGCCCTTGAGAATCGGCAGGAGATTGTCAACAAACCGCCTGTAAGCGTTTACATCATAGATGTCGCCCAAATGCTTCCTCCCCTATCCGGTTCATGTTGTGCACATCGTATGGCATTATACGCGGTGCCCCGGGAAAATGCAACACCGTACGGCTGCAATTTTCCGGCTCCGGCACCGATGAGAATTCTCATCTTATTTGGGTTGCATAAAGGGGCCTTTGTCAATATAATCCCTATCCGTGAAAGACAATTGGCAAATGAAGTTCTAAAGGGGGATAACTCTATGTCGGTAGATCTTATCATCACAATTGGCGTCGTCGTGGCGGCGGTTGCGATCTTGATAATCGCGCTCTCGAAGCAATACAGAAAAGTCGGTCCGAATGAGGTTCTCATCGTCTCCGGTGGTAGAAAGCGAACAGTCGTGGAGCCGGACGGAACCAAAAAGAAAATAGGTTACAGGGCCCACATCGGTGGCGGTACTTTCGTCTTTCCCTTGATCGAACGAGCAGAAGTGCTGCCGCTTGACGTTTTCGCAGTCGAGGTCAAGACCCCGGAGGTTCTAACAACCCAGGGGATACCCGTCACCGCAAGGGGAGTATCCCAGGTGAGAGTCAAGACCGACGATCACTCGATCCGGTTGGCGGCGGAGCAGTTCCTCGGAAGAGGAACAGACGGTATGCGTGAGATCGCCGAGCAGATAATCGAGGGCCATGCGCGTTCTACGATCGGCAAAATGTCGGTCGAGGAGATCTATCGAAACCGTACCGAGTTCGGTGACAAGGTGGAGCAGGCGGCCCAGAAGGATTTCGACCGGCTCGGTCTGTCGATAGTCTCATTCTCACTGACCGAAATAACCGACAGCCAGGGCTACCTCGAAGCACTCGGAAGACCGGAGATCGCGCGGGTCAAGCATGATGCAACGATCGCGGAAGCCGAGACGGATAAGGAAGCAACGATAAAGGCCGCGATCGCCAGAAAAGAAGGGGACATCGCTAAACTCCAGGCCGACACCGAGGTGGCGGAGGCCACCAGAGACTATGAGGCCAAGCGTGCCGAGTACCAGTCTGTTGTAAACCAGAAGCGCGCCACCGCGGACGCGTCATACGAGCTCGAACGCCAGAAGATGAGCCAGCTTCTCAAGAAGGAAGAGGCTGAGGGGATCCTCATCGCAAAACGCAAGGCCGTCGAGATCGAGGAGACGGAGATAAAGCGCAAGGAGAAGGAGCTTGAAGCGACCGTAAGGAAACCGGCCGACGCCGAGAGCTACAGACACGAGATGGAGGCAAAGGGCAGGGCAGTTGCGAAAAAACTTGAGGGCAGCGCCGAGGTCGATGTTCTGAAAGCCAAGGGAATCGCAGAAGCCGAAGCCATGAAGAAGAAGGCCGAAGCCTGGGGAGAATACAACCAGGCCGCAGTGTACCAGATGTTCATAGATATCCTCCCCGAACTTGCCCGGGCGGTTTCCGAACCACTTTCAAAGGTCGAGAAGATAGTCATTCTCGGCGGTCCGGGTGACGGCCAGCTCGGAGCTTCGAAAATAACCGGTGAGGTAACCAATGTGATGGCGCAGCTTCCCGCGGTCGTCGAGGCCCTGGGAGGTACCGAGCTTAAGAACCTGCTTACCAACTTCGCAAAGAGACGCCTTGCAGAGGACAAGGGCGAAACCCCGGCGGATACGAAAGGCCGGAGGGAATAGTCGATGCTTTCGGAGCGAATCGCGCGCGTCGGGGCATCCGAGACGCTGAGGATAACAGCCAAGGCCAGGGAACTCGCCGCCCAGGGTATCGATGTCATTGATCTCAGTGTCGGCGAACCCGACTTCCCCACTCCCGACAATATCAAGGACGCGGGCAAACGAGCGATAGATACCGATATCACGAAATACACGGTCAATGCCGGTCTCCCCGCGCTCAGAGAGGCGATCTCTGAAAAACTCAAACTGCATAACAACGTTGAGTACAGCCCCGGAGAGATAATCGTCTCATCGGGAGCCAAGAACTGCCTCTACAACCTCTGGATGGCGATCTTGAACGATGGCGAGGAAGTGATCGTTCCCGCCCCGTACTGGGTGTCTTACCCTCAACAGATACTCCTGGCCGGCGGGAAACCGGTCTTTGTCAATACACGGGAAGAGGATGACTTCAAGCTCACTCCCGCCGACCTCACTTCGGCGATCAGTTTTAACACACGTGCGATCGTTCTGAACAATCCGTCCAACCCGACGGGCACTGCATACAGGAGAGAGGAGCTTGAAGAGATCTGTACGATCGCCGCCAAGGAAGGACTCGTCATCGTCGCGGATGAGATCTATGAGAAACTTGTTTATGACGGTTTCAGATTCGCGAGTATCGCCTCACTCGGGAAGACGATAAGAGACCAGACAGTTATCATAAACGGGGTCTCCAAGGCTTATTCCATGACCGGATGGAGACTCGGTTATGCGGCGGGGCCTAAGGAGATCATCTCCGCGATGGGCAAGGTCCAGAGCCACAACACCTCAAACGCTTCTTCGATTTCCCAGATGGCCGCGCTTGAGGCCCTCAAGGGCCCCCAGATGGATGTTGCAAGGATGACATCTGAGTTTCAGCGGCGCAGAAACTATGTTTTGCAGCAACTCAGGATGATACCCAACGTGTCCTGTATGGAACCCCGGGGCGCGTTCTATGTCTTCCCCAACTTCTCCTCATACTACGACAAGGAATTTGAGGGGATGCTGATCAGGAATTCCTACGGTCTGACATACTACCTTCTTAAGTACGCCAATGTCGCGGTCGTACCGGGTGCCGCTTTCGGGAACGACGACTGCGTCAGGTTCTCGTATGCCACCTCGATGAAGAACCTCGAGAAGGCTATGGAGCGGATTGTGGATGCGGTCTCGAAGCTTCGGACGGCACGGAAGATAAAGCGCGTCACACTCAGTAACACCATGACCAAGGTGACGGGTGATGTTCCCGCCGAATCCGACATACCGATCAAACTCCGGGAGTCTTTGATAGGTGAGGTGGAAAACCACCTCCGGCATGACAGCTACTTCGAGTGGAATGCCAACATCGCCGGAGTGGTTGTCCAACTTCGGACGAACGTGAGACACCTGCATGAGTTCTGGATAGAGAACTGGTATCCGACGGAGCTTGAGAGCGACCTGGAACCCCACGGGATAATCTATGCCGTTAACGGGATCGCCGGGAGAGAACCGAGAGCCTATTACAACTCCGAATCAAAGACCTGCATCCTGGTCAACTGTGATTGCTACTACCAGGTGCGGCAGTGGGCCCTGGGTATGGTCACAGACACGGTCGAACGGATATCCGAGACCCATGCGGTCCACGGTGCCTGTATCGACTTCGGTGGCAAGGCACTCGCGTTGATCGCCCCACCGGGTGTAGGCCGGGGTGGTCTCTGCTACGGCCTGGTGCAGAACGAAGCCGCGAGAATACACTCAAACGACTTCTTCCTGGTCAGGTATACACCCAGGGAGGCCGTCGCCGATATCTCCGAGCGGAAGTTCTATGTGAGGACCCGCGCTGCGCGGAAGTATGACTACCTCTCTCCCCTCTTCGACCAGAGTAAGCTTGAAAATGTAGTCACGCGCAAGGAGGACTGTCTTAACCAGAAGTGCGAGAACCTCGACAATTGCGATCTCGACAGGGGTGAAACCCATTGCTACTGGGCGAGTAAGTTTTCACGTGCGATGCTCGATCCCTACTGGATAGGCGGAGTGGCTAAGTACACCAAGCGTACAACACTCGGCCAGGTCGTGATTCTCCGGAAGGATAACATATCGCCACTGCTTGAGAAACTTGAGCCAGACGTCGCCCTTAAGACGCTTGAGGAAGGGCGATACATGTCATCGGGTGGAGTGCTTGACGCCGCCAGGAACGAGCCCTTCTACAATCCTTATATCGTCAACCCGACCAAGGAGAGGCTGGAGCTCCACCGGCGTTACTTCGAACACCTGCTGAAACTCGTTCCCTGCTATCTTGTCAATACGGGTGCCGCCAAAACCTCCAAGATCATCAGCCAGCTCACCAAACTCTAATCCATAATTCGGTGCCAGCTTACTAATTACGTGAGCTGGATGCACGCACCGATTCCGCGGCACCCT
>JALGZP010000059.1 GCA_025774845.1 bacterium | reverse complement strand
GAGGCTTCGCCGACACCTCAGGTGTGATCACATGTGTTGCCGGTGAGCCGGCGGAGCTCGTCGTGTCTCCAGATAGTGCGACGGTGTCGGCAGACAGCACGCTTCAGTTCACATTGCTATCACTGGACGCAGACGGCAACGAGACCGCCCCGCAGGTTACCGCTGCGTGGGTAGTGCTCGGAGGCATCGGGGCTATCGACAGCACCGGTCTCTTTACGGCCGAGACCGCCGGGGCCGGTAATATCATCGGGACAAGCGGTGCACTCACCGATACTACCGGTACCATAGAGGTTGTGGCCGGAGACATGGCGTGGATCGATGTCACCCCGGCGACCAGGGTGCTCAATGAAGGTACATCACAGCAATTTGCTGCAAATGGCTATGATGCTGACTCAAACTTTGTTATTGACCTGACCGATTCGGTTGCCTGGACGGCGACCGATCCATCAGGTTCTGTAACCGCCACCGGAATGTATACAGCGGGTACCGATCTTTCGCCTCCGGATTACCATGTGATCGCAACCTACCTTGCCATGGTCGACTCAGGCCTGGTGACGGTAGTGACGAATGGTTCGCTGAGTTATGTTCGCGTTGAGTTGGATGACGGGACGCATTTCCCGGATACGACGCTTACGACGGATAATGATACGACCCGGCTCTACTGCCGGGGTTATGACTCGGGGGATAATCCCCTCGGGGATCAATCGGTCACCTGGGAAGTATTGGGGGGTGACTCGGTCGGAAAGGCTTCACCTCTTACAGGGACCTCTACAACGCTTACGCTTTTGAGGGTGGGTACAGGCCGTGTCCGAGCTACTCACTCTATCACGATCAAAGATACCTCAGGTGTGATCACATGCATTGCCGGTGATCCGGCTGAGCTCATTGTTTCACCGGACACTGCGACTGTGTCTGCGGATAGCACGCTTCAGTTCACCTCGGTATCACTCGATTCCGACGGCAACGAGACAGCTCCCCAAGTAACCCCCGCGTGGGAGGTATTGGGTGGTATAGGCACCATAGATGGTGTCGGTCTCTTCAGTGCGACCACTATAGGGACAGGCAATATCGTAGGTGCCGGATCGGGTCTTACCGACACAACGGGTACTATAACCGTGATCCCCGGGGAGACTGTGTGGATAGATGTTCTTCCAAGCATCCAGGTCGTGATCGAGGATTCGTCTTACCAGTTTACAACCTATGGATACGATGCCGATTCAAACCTCGTAGATGACTTCAGCGATGACGCCGACTGGAGTACGACGGACCCTTCGGGTTCGCTGACAGGTACCGGACTTTATACGGCAGGCACCGATCCTTCGCCACCTGTTTACTATGTAAAGGCAGATCTGCATCTACCGCTGGGCAGTCTCCACTTCGTACGGGATTCAAGTGAAGTGACGGTGCTTACCAGTGGATCGCTTAAATATGTTCGCGTCGAATCGTTCGACGGCACCCCTTTCCGGGACACGACGCTTACGACGGACAATGATACGACACGTCTTTACTGCCGGGGTTACGACTCCGGGGACAACCCGGTCGCGGACCTTGCAGTTACGTGGTCCTTGATCGGCATCGACTCAATAGGAACTGTCAATCCGGGTCCGGCCACCAACACAATACTGGAGTTGTCCCGGTTAGGGACCGGCCAGGTTGTTGGCACGTACGGCCCGGGCTTGAGTGATACCACGGGTATAATCACCTGCATTACAGGTGCACCCGCCAGTCTTGTGATTGCCCCGGATACGGTTACCACCTCAGCAGGAAGCACGGTCCAGTTTACAACATCGACATTTGATGCCGACGGTAACTCAAGTGCTCCCGTAATGATCGACGCGTGGGAGGTGCTGGGCGGGATCGGTACGATTTCCGGCACCGGACTCCTGACGGCTACGACTGTGGGTACGGGATCGGTAGTTTGCTCTGGGGGTGGACTCGTTGATACGAGCGGCACCGTCACAGTTCTTCCGGGCGAGCTCAGCGAGATTGAGATCAAACCGGACTCCGCCGAGGTAACCCTCGGTGCCACCCTGGCCTTCGAGGCCGGTGGCACCGACGCGTACGGCAATACCGCGGACGTCGGAAATCTTACCTGGGGTGTGATCGGTGGCATAGGCGGGATAGACGGATCAGGCACCTTCAGCGCCCTTGCAGCGGGATCAGGCCGCATCACGGTTGAAAGCAGCATAAACAGCATGTCCGACACCAACCAGGTTGTGACCGTTCTCCCCAACGGTCTGGATATGCTGGTCGTCACTCCCGACACCGCAACCGTCCAAATTGCGGGTTCCGTCCAGTTCAACGCTACGGGCTTCGATGAGAACTTCCAACCCGTCGCCGTGGGAAATCTCACCTGGCAAGTGCTGGGAGGAATCGGGTCCATAGACGGGTCGGGAGACTTCGTGGCATCGACCACAGGAGTAGGCTATATTGCAGCCACAAGTACTGTCGGCGGTATTGGTGACACAACGAATATGATTATCGTCGACATTCCGACGATTTCCGAAATACCTCTTGGTAATACCTTTGGCCATGCGGGCGAGTCACGTGTTCCGATACTCGGCTTCACGATCTCCAATGCCTTCGACGGCCCGGAACAGCTCACGGGCATCACGCTCCGCGACGCTTCAAGTGGAACAGGCAGTGCCGGACAGGTTCTCTCAAACATAGATTCGCTTGTGCTCTATATCGATTCAAACTCGAGTGGCGGGCTTGATCCTTCGGACGTACCCATTGCCGGAACGGACGCGATCTCCAGCACAGTCGATCTGTCGTTCTCGCCGGTCGTTATCGGGCCGGGCTCAAACCGTACGTTCCTTGTCACTGCGACGATAACCCAGTTCCCATGCGACGGGGACTTACTCGATTTCTATCTCTTGCCGGACACACTCAATTCACTCGGCCGCTGCATACTTGATGGCTTCATTGCAGACCAGCTGTCCCTGATTCCGACAGGTACCGCCACCCTGACATCGGAGAGCGGTCTGTCAAATGTGCTGGTGATCGACATCCCACGAAATGGGTACACCACGGATGTCCTTGAGATCTTCTCGGTCTTCAACGCCGGAACGGCAGACACCCTCGATCTCGATTCACTCTCACTTTACAGAGATGACGGTAACGGCATCTGGAATGGCGGTGAGGAAGAGACCTTCATCGGGGATCTTTCCTTCACGGGAGACCAGTGGGAGCTGAGCGGCCTGTCGGTTGCCCTGACAGAGCCGGTCACAAGGTTCTACCTGGGTGCGATACTGTCTGAGTCCCCCAGCAACGGAGCGACCCTTGCACTGGGTGTCCCGCTGCATGCGCTTGAGATGTCCTCGGAGAATGACGGACCGATAGATAACACGATAAGTCCCGTCGAGACGATAACGATCGCTTCCACGGAGATGGTACTGGCCAGTGCAACGCCGGTTGAGGCAGGGGGGTTGATACCCGGCACCGCCACTGGGACGATCACAACCATCAATTTCGTTAATCGCTACGCGGAACCCGTGTACATCGACAGCATACGGTTCACCAATGCGGGGTCCGATCCTGACGGTGCATCACAGGCGGAGCTCGACAGTCAGATAGATGCTGTGAATCTGTGGCTTGAAGGTGACGGTAGCTACATCACCCATGGGCCGGGCGACAGTCTGATCGCCTCGGGTTCACTCCAGGCGGGCAAGGTGGTCTTCGCAACCGGTGGGATTTCAATACCTGCTGCCGGTGGTGCTACCGATATGACCATCGAATGCACACTGAACAGACTGACAAGCAAGAATGCCAATCTCATCAATTTCGCCATATTGGAAGGTGCGGATATTCATTTCGCTGAACCGGTCACGTTATCCGGGGACTTTCCTCTCGAGAATGAGGAGGACTTCCCTATTAATAACTTCCCGGCATCCAGCGTAACTGTTCATGCTATCCCCGGCGGGACGATCTTTGGTGGTGAAACCGACCACCTGATATTCGACTTCGAACTGCCGCGAAACGGCTATGACGATGACCATCTGCGAAGCTTGAGGATTGAAAACACGGGTTCTTCGAACGAACAGGATGCCCTTGAAGCTGTGAAGCTCTGGGTAACCTCGGGAACCCTCGGCGCAACGCAGGGCGGCATTCTGCTCGGCGAGTTTGAGTGGGACGATGGCGGATGGCGCACATCGGACCTGGCATACCCACTCACAGCTACAGGCAACCGCTTGTTTGTCACCGTTGATATGGCGACAGATGATTTCCAGGGCGGCACGCTTCGCTTTGAGATCCCTATCAAGGGAGCTCTATACACGTCAGGTACAGATGGCCCCGACGATGCACCCGTTGGAAGCCTGCAGTCATATCTGCTCTTTCCGGCGAATCGCATAACTGTGATACCCATACCGGCCGAGGCCTCGGCCGTCTACCCGGGTGCAGTGCGAACACCGGTCCTTACCTTCGCTCTTTACAATGGCTACGCAGTCCAGACACACGTTCTTGAGGCAATCAGGCTGTCAAACGGGTCAAGGTCGGTTTCAACCAGTGCTTTCGCAGACTATGAACTGGGCCAGGTATCCCTCTACTATGATGAAAACACCAACCGGACCTTCGACGATGACATGTTGATAGCGTCCGGATACTTCACAGACGGGAATCTCAACCTCAGCGGTCTTAACGTGTCACTTCCACCCGAGTCGTTGTCATACTTCTTTGTGGCTGCGAATCTTCCGCTTGATGTGATTGACTCTGACACGCTTGATGTGACAATCGACGAGCACTCCGATTTCACATTTGGTCAAAGCGTCAATATCAATGGCGATCTGCCTCTTTCAAGAGGTGGTTTTTTCACGATAGACGGGTCTGTTACCGGCCAGTACAGCCTGGTACCGTGCACGGCGCGAACGCTGTCACCCGGCGATACGGCGGTCACACTCTTTGCCTTCAGGCCCGCCCTTAACGGCGACCAGGACGATGTTCTTGAGACCCTGAGAATCAGCAATGATGCAGATGCGGATACAAGTGACTTCACCTCGCTGAAACTCTGGCGGGACTCAAATGGGGAGGCCACAGACTTACTGCTGGGTCAGGCAACATACGTTGGTGGAGATTGGCTGTTTGAGGAGATCGGACTTGAGATTGCGAGTGAAGCTCCCGTGCTCTTCGTAACCGGGAATGTAACCGCGTGGGCAATTCCGAATTCGTCATTCCGGCCGGTGATCCCGTTAAACGGGTGTGAGTATACCTCTGCCAACGATGGCCCGCTTGATGGGCCGCTGGGTGGCGAGCATTCATTCGTGGTCTCGACATCGGGCATCAAACTGACATATGAAGCGCTGAGTCCTCAGTACTCAGTTGGTCAACCGGTTGAGATACGTGTTCACGCGACCAATATGCTCCCGACAACCATGTACGACGTCTCCTGCGACATAAGCGGGATCGGCGAACCGGGTATAGTCAGTCTGGACAGCAGTTCCGTGGCGCGGGGAATGCTGGCTCCGGGTGGGACAGCGAACTTTAAGGCCAGCTATACCGCTCTCGGGGCAGGTACGGTACACTGGCGGATCCAGGCCTTCTCTTCCAATCCTGCCGACTCATCAGCACCGGTTGAGACCGAGCCTGTTATAGTCCAGACCGCTCCGTCTGAAGTTCTGGTCGAAATGATAAGCTCCATTCCCACAGCCGTTACACGGGGCCAGAGCCAGGTCTTTCCACTGAGTATCAAGTATCGGCATTCCGATCCGGCGTCGGTCGCAGCTTCGATAAGATTGGACAGTCTCCGGGTGAGGGTGGAGGATGAAACGGGAATACCGCTTTCGGCGAGTACGGTCTTCTCGAGAATGGTACTTGCAACGGGATACACAAATCTCGCCATACTTGAATCGCTTCCGGATGAATCGACCGTGCTGCTCGGCTTCAGCCAGCCGACTGTCGTATCGCCGGGAGACGAACAGATCCTTTCGCTCCAGGTAGACATAGACAGTCTCGCCGGAGCCAATTCATTTGCCTTAACCATTGAAAGCTCAGCCGGGATTCAGTTCACAGATAACAACACAGGTCTCGCGGTGGCGGTTGATCCTTCGGTTGATTTTCCGCTGAGCACCGCGTCATGCAGGATCAACAATCCGTCACAACACGTTGCGCTCTCCTATGTGTCCGGACTGAGCGAGTATGCGAACTACGGCCAGGATAATGTCGATGTAGTGCAGCTGGTATTCCGGCATCCCGGAATATCCGAGGACTCGCAGGTACAACTGACCGGTCTTTCCTTCGGGTTCGTCGATGAAGATCAGAATACTGTGATCGCAGCCGATCTCTTTGATCGAATCAGGCTGCTGCGACGGGAGACCGTGCTTGGAGAACTGACCGGGTCCGACGCCGGCGACAGCCTTCTGACCTTGTGGCTCACCTCCCCGCCTGTCGTAAGTCCGGGAGAGGTCGATACGCTGAGACTTGAAGCTTCGATCAAGCCGATGTCTGTACATACGGCATTTGAGTTGACCATTCCGGACAGCACGCTTTTCACGCTGCGTGACTTAAGCTCGGGTGGAACGGTCACGGCGATGAGTGATACGGGCTCGACGGTTGGCGGCAGCGTCTTTCCGATTCTGTCCGGTCTAACGCGGCTGAAATACCCGGCGGTGGAGCCCGAAATCTGCATAACATCGATTCTGCCGGCCACGGTGATCGCAGGGAGCGATTCGGTTACGCTGGTCGAGGTCAGCATTGACTATCCGGCCGGCATCGAGCGCTCGGCTATCGGTTTTGAGACCGTGAGAGTGGCGGTGCTCGATACCCTCGAACGCGCAATCGATCCTTATCAGCTCTTTGACCGTATCGGCTACTGTGTCCCCGGCGAACAGGCGAACTACGAACCATTCATCGAACTTGACCGGGGCTATACCGTGTTCCAACTCGGCGCGGATGGCATAACAATAGAGGCGGGAGAAAACGCTGTTGTCCGGCTGATCGCCGACATAGAGGCCGATACGCAGTTTGATCACTTCCTCATCAGAATATACCGGGAAGATGGGCTTTCTGTCGTTGATGCTACAGACAGATCCAGCCATCCGGGTTTCGTTGAAGCTCCGGAATGCGATGACATCTTCCCGTTCGCAACCGATATGTCACGCATTCTGCTACCGGCGGGGGCTCCCACAGTCAGGGTGAGCTCGTTGCCTGCAGAGATCGCTTTCCCAGGCCAGGCGGGCCATACCTTCTTTACGGCAGAGCTCGTATATGGGGGTGCGCAGCACCAGGGGGACCTGGGAATGGAATACTGGCGCGGGCGGGTTCTCAGGCGCGGACCTGACGGGCTTAAACCGGTATCAGGTGATGAAGTCTTTGAAAGAGTATGCCTCCTGTCCGACGGCCAGCCCGTAACTGTTGATACATCCTTTTCCGGGGACAGCCTCTCGCTCTATATGGATGCAGAATACATACTGCCGAGCGGCGAGGACAGGGCGATCAGCCTTACATGCAATATCAAGTCGAATGCCGTCCTGGGGAACTACGTCGTCGAATTTACTGATTCCGCATTTGCCGGATTCGTGGACCGGGATCTCTTTACCGTCATCCACCCCGAACTGGCAGGTGGTGATTATCCTGTTCTGACGGCTGAGATATCAGTGACTGCGGGTGATCTGGCCCGTTCCTTCAGTAACTGGCCGAACCCGTTCAACCCGGACCGTGAGACGACCACGATAGGATTCGTTATTGCCCAGGACGCCGAAGTCGACATCGAGATATTCACGATAACCGGTGAGCTGGTAAAGACGGTGGCGACCGGTGCTTACCGGTCTGCCGGCGCGTATGAACAAGATATCTGGACCGGTCTGAATGACTTGGGGCATACGGTACTCCCTGGAACGTACTTCTGCAGAGTTACCGCCAGGTATACATCCGGCAACTCTGAGGATGTGAAGAGGAAGGTTGCGGTTATCCGATGAGACGCACACTGCTGCTTGCCGCCTGTCTCGTCTCTGCCACCGCAGTATCCGCGGTAGCAGGTGACGGTGGTACGCAGTCGCCCTTCAGCATGGGTGCAGGCGCACGGGATCTTGCCCTCGCGGGCTCTGCACTGGCTGAGGCCGATCCCTTCGCGGCTCCGTACTGGAACCCCTCGGTACTTGCGCAGGCGGAGCAGCTATCACTGGGTGCATTTCACAGCCGTCTTTATGAGTCACAGACAGTCTACCAGTATGTGGGGGTTGCAGTTCCCACAATGGACTTCGGTGGTTTCGGTTGCGGGATCTTCAGGCTCGGAGTCGGCGGGATCGAGAAGCGTGACAAATTCAACTATCTCATGGGTGAAATCGACGATAGCCGGCTTGCTGTCTATGCAGGCTACGGTCGCTCGGTATCAGGCTATGATGTCGGTCTTGCAGTCAATCTTGATCATCATTCCCTGGATGACTACAGTGCAACGTCGTCACCCGGGCTCAGCGCATCAGTCGGTCGGCACTTTGAGCCCGATGTGGACCGGTTGTCCCGTGTCACCGCCGTAGTCAACGGCCGGAACCTCATCAGACCGCGAATGAAGCTAGTCGATGCAAACATCACCCAGCCCTACGCCATCGAAGGCGGCGTATCACTGACAGTTCTGCCGAAACCTTCCTGGGATCACAGTGTAACCGTCTCGGCAGCAGTGGCGAAAGCCGACCTGGTTGATCCACATCTCGCATTAGGTCTTGAGTACAGTGTCCGGAACCGGCTGCAGGTACGCGGTGGGCTAAGGGACGGAAGAGCCTCATTCGGGGCCGGGCTGATGTATAGATCGATCCACCTCGATTATGCGATGGTTGATCGCGATCTCGGCAGCCTCCACATGTTCAGCATAAGTGCCCGTCTGGGCACACCGGTGAGTGAGAAGCGGCAATTGCGTGCTCAGGCGCGGGAAACCGAGTTCAGTGCACTGATAAGCAAGCGGCTGGACGACCGGAACCGGGAGACGATCTCGAGCCTGGTCGCACACGGTCAAGAGTTGATACGCAAGGATGACCTCGAACAGGCGAGCATCATTCTGGACCGTGCCATTTTCCTGGCATCAGGCAGCGGTCTTGACACGATGCGGGTTTATCAGACAGCCAAAGATGCCAGGGCCAAAGTCGACAAAGCGCAGATCCAGAGCGCATTCGCCGCCGATATGGACTCGGCGCGGGTACGGTTGAACATAGGGGATCATCTGGGGGCCAAGTACTTCGCCGACCTCGCCCTTGCGAAGATCCCCGGGTCAAACGAAGCCGCCGGGATCCTTGACAGGGCGGACACCGCCATACGCCAGAGCACAACCAAAGAAGAGATGCTTGATTCCCAGCTTCGACGGGCGGACTCACTTATGAGCTATGGCCGGTACGAGGAAGCATTGGTCACGGTGCGTGCACTGAACACGATATCCGAAGATGACGAGAGGGTGAAGACCGCGACCCGCAGGGCGGAGTTCGGCCGCTGGTGCGAAATCGCTGAGACGGCGTTCTCCCGGGCCGAGTACGGCAAAGCCAATGCGGCCCTGGATTCGGCCCTTGATGTTTTCCCCAAGCATCCCTGGTGTCTGAGTCTCCGTGCGCAGATCCAGCAGTTACTGAGTCGTCCCGTGGAGAGCACTCCGGCGCCTGAGGTTGAAGTGGTAGCGCCGCTCGGAGATGACCTCCGGAAAGAGGTTGACGCGGACTACCGGAGCGGGCAGCGACTGTTCGAACAGGGCAACCTGACCGGGGCCGTAACACGGTGGGAGAGAGTTGAACGGCTTGCCCCGGGCTACATGTCAGTCCGGAGATACCTGGTCGATGCATACAAGTTCCTCGGTGTTGAGCTCTATACCAAGAGCCGGCTGGCCGACGCCGTGGAGGTCTGGAAGAAAGCTGCCAGGCTGGATCCCGACAGCAGTGAGATTGCCGGTTATATCAAGCGGACAGAGAATGAAATAGCAACATTGGAGGAGCTATCGTATGAGTCCAGGTAGCAGAAACATGCTGGCGGAGGACTGGCCGGAAGCATCCCAGTTCAAGAAGT
Source organism: bacterium (assembly GCA_025774845.1). GTDB lineage: Bacteria > Arandabacterota > Arandabacteria > Arandabacterales > Arandabacteraceae > Arandabacterum. Next base: position 9,750 of record JALGZP010000059.1, on the reverse strand, counting down.
CTATTCGGTTTGAATTCGCGCTCTATGTCTCCGGTATCATGATCGTACTTATGCTGGTAATGGGGTACATCATATCCAGCCAGTATGTGAAGACCGTCACCCAGAACGTCGTGGACAGACTGCTGGTCCAGGCCCGCTCGTACTCCGAACCCGCCGGGAAACTGATCATTTCCGGTGAAGCACCTGATGCGCTTCTACTGAACAACATATGTAAGAAGCTGGCAGACAGCGATCGCGACATCTACTGGGCGGGAATCACAGATGATAGCAACGCATTCATAGCTCATACGGATATCAAGCAGGTGATCAAATCGGTGAAGATGCGGCCGGTTACGTCGGGCCAGTTTCAGGAAATGCTTAAACCTAAGGAAGGATTCAGTCTCGGGCGCGACACGGTCTTTATCGCGGTCCCCATCGCGGAGAACGATGTCGCACTTGGGAAACTCTCGATAGCGGCTTCCGCGGGGCCCGTCAGAAAGGCGAGGACCACGTCCATCCTGACCGTGGCCACAATCACCGTCATCATGGTCGGAATCGGCATCCCCGTCACCATCGCGGTACTTCGCCGGAGATTACAGCCGATCAGTATCATTACGGATCACCTGAAGGCCGTCGATCTCCATGACATCTCATTGGACATACCTGTTACGAGTGAAAACGAATTCGGGTATCTTGCGGAGACCATCAGGGTAATGGGCTCCAAGCTGGGCGCGGCCCAGAAGGAGTTGATCGAAAAGGAGAGAATGACGCAGGAGCTTGAGATAGCACGTGAGATTCAGGCCAACATCCTGCCAAAGGACTACCCAACAGGTACGGAGTTCGAACTGGCGGGCACCTACCGCAGTGCGAAGGAAGTCGGAGGTGACTACTACGATTTCGTTGAGTTTGACGACAAACGACTCGGGATCCTGATCGCCGATGTCTCAGGGAAGTCCCTGCCTGGAATGCTGGTGATGTTGATAACCCGAGATATCGTCAAGCGATTGGCCAGAGCGGTCCGGGGACCCGCGGAGCTCCTGACCGCCGTGAACGCCGATCTTCTCGGGAATATCAAGCAGGGCATGTTCGTAACCATGTTCTATGGGGTTCTGGACAAGAAGACAGGAGAGTTCAGTTTCGCATCGGCAGGCCACAACCAGTTGATAGTGGTCAAAGGTGACACGGGTAAGACCGAGCTGATCAAGACGCGGGGTTTCCCGCTGGGCATGGTGGATTCGGACACATACAGGAAACGCATCGAAAGCGGAAGGATCGTGCTCTCGGCGAACGACTGGCTTATACAGTATACGGACGGAGTCAACGAAGCGCAGAACATAGACGGGGAGGAGTTTGGGCTCGACCGGCTCACGCAGATCATCCAGGAGCACAGAGATAAAGCACCGGAGGATCTCGTCAGCGAAATGCTCAGAGAACACAACCTGTTTGTGGGGGATGCGCCTCAGTATGACGACATAACTTTGTTAGCAGTTAAATGGACGGAGCAAACTGCCGATACAAGAATTGGTGTTTTGGGGGAGACAGAATATGCCTGTGACAACTGAAAGAGGTCGGAGAATTCTGGTCCCTGCCGATCTGGACGAAGGAGCTCTCGATGGTTTCTTTGCCGAGCTGGATATCACGCTCGAGGAATCACCATGGGAGATCTCTCTCGACTGCTCGCTGCTGGACCATGCTACATCTGGTCACATAAACATACTGTGGGATGCCCAGACCAGATGTGAACACGCGGGTATCCCGATGCGATTGCTGTCGGTCAGGTACGGTCTTGAACGAGTCCTTAAGATCCTTGACCTGTTTGATCTGTTCACGGTTGAACAGGTAACTGCCGCACCGGGCGATGATGCGCGGGACGGCAACACCGGAGTATTTACGCCCCCGGCCTTGGAGCTGGAGATTCGCCCAAGGATGGAAGAGGTCAGTGAGGCAGTGGTGAAGATCCACGACTATCTCGTGCGACTGGGTCTTCCCGGCAGCTATGCCTTTGACATGGAGACGGTGTTCTACGAAGTTGCCACGAATATCCGTCGCCACGGCGGGCTGGGAGAGAACGAACTCGTATCGATCCGGGCGATTCCGGGTGAGGAACGCGTCACCATGCGTTTCGCAGATCCCGGACAGCCCTTTGATCCCACCGGCAGGAAGACGATGTTCGATCCACGACAGGCAATCAGGCTGAAGCAGACCAACGGCATAGGACTGACAATGATAAAACGACTTGTGGATACGATTTCATATGAACGGGTGGGGAACCGGCTGAACGTACTAACCCTGGAAAAGAAGCTTAGTCCGGGGTGGAGGTGGCGTGATGATAACTCGGAATGACATTGATGAGGAGTCTGTTGTTATCAATCCGGGCAAAGTCATGAACAACAGCAACGCGCACGAGGTTACGAAGTTCATAGCTACGCTCCAGGCAGAAGGCTGCAAGAATGTCATCGTAGACATGAGCCAGCTTGAGTTCCTTTCCTCTGCGGGCGTCGGGTCAATCCTTGGCGCGGTCGGGAGGGCGAGGGAGATGGGTGGAGACATAATCCTTTGTAACCTCTCGAAGAAGGTGCTTCATATCTTGGAAGTCCTCGACCTTTGCGGTTACCTGACGATAAAGGAAAACGAGGAGGCGGCAAAAGAGGTGTGTGCCGCCAGGGACTAGACTATGGATCGAGACTGTACACAGCAGGTTGCTGCTCCGGCGGGACTGAGCGATAGCGGGGCCCCGCTCGAACGGCAGATCCTTGCTCTGGATGCGCTTTCCAAGCTTACCAGGCAATTCTGTGACAAGCCTGACTTCGAGCAATTGATCGGGCTCCTCTTGATGACCATGTGCGGTCAGTTCTCAGTAGCCGATTCATTTGCTATGCTGCGCAAACCCGGATGGCGGGCCTGGAGCAACTCGTTCTTCGCGACGGGAAAGCTCACGGGTGATACCCAACTGGGGTCGCTGATGCTGACTCCCGACGACTGGGACCGGTTCTCAGGTAAAGCAACTGTTCACAGAACGGCCGAGCTCGTGTCCCAGGACGAACCGGACAACCTGGTCTCGGTTCTTAACGGGGCCGGTGTCAGCGTTGTCTGTCCGCTGGTACACAGTGATAGGTTCTTCGGCATTATAGGCCTCGGAGAGAGGGTGACGGGGAAGGGCTATGGGGAGGAAGACCTGAGTCTCCTGGGCACTATCATAAGCACGATCACTCCTCTTGTGGCCAATTCTTACTTGTTCTGGGAGATTGCCGGCTTGAACGAATGGTACCTAGATATCCTGAACAGTGTGACTCAGGGTGTCTTCGTGTTTGACAGGGACTACAAGCTCCAGAAGATCAATATGGCCGGGCTGGACATTCTCAAGACATTTCTCCAGCGAACCTCAGACCAGGCGTCGTTTGTCAACAGTCCGGTTGACACCGTGTTTCCCGAGTGGGTGTTTGGTGAGCTGGCAAATCAGATCAGCCAGGCAAATGGCGAAGTCAAGGCGACAACCGCAACCAGGGTGTTTGCCAGGGCCAAAGGGACCGAGCGCATCTACAACGTTAGCATCACGCGGACAGCGGCAGGTGGCGGCGTCAAGACGGCCCTTATCATGACCCTCGATGATGTAACGATTCAGAAAGAGAACGAACAGCGGCTCTTCGATCTCCAGAAACTTGCAGACAAGGGGCTGATGGCCTCATCTATATCCCACGAGCTCAACAACTTCCTGACCCTGATTCTCGGCGGTGTTGAACTTACGCAGATGGCGCTGGCTTCCGGGGAAAGCAGGAAGGCGGATACCATGCTCGACAAGATCAGGGGGAATATCGTCAACATGGAACGCTTCACCGCAGGACTCACCGATTACGCCCGGCTTGAGTCCAAGACACAACGTGCGGACCTGAATTCGGTGATAAACGATGTACTCCCATTCCTCTCGGTCCAGTCACGTTTCAAGCGAGTTACGATCACATCAGAGCTCGACGGCGAGTTACCCCAGTTCGAGATGGATACGGATCAGATCGCTCAGCTGCTTATGAACCTGCTCAATAACGCGGCAGATGCCATCAAGGAAGCGGACCTGAAGGACGGTGTGATAAGCATCAACACTTCACATGCGGAAGGCTATATAACCCTTCTAATCAGTGACAATGGTGCCGGTATGCCTCCGGAGGTGAGGGGAAAGCTCTTTTCCTCACACTTCACAACCAAGGAACGGGGTCACGGCTACGGTCTGGTTACGTGCGCAACAATCATAAGGAACCACGGAGGGGCCGTATCAGTTGAGTCCGAGGTGGGCAGAGGAACCGCCTTCACCATCCGCTTCAAGACTGCCACAAAGATTTAGTCCCTGATCGTAACCCCAAGTTGCATCACCCTCGCCATGCAGGCCTTGAGCCAGTGATGTGCAAGATCACTTTGAAGGGGCGAGGGTCGCCTCACGTTTACTGATGTCGAGTGTGGTCTTGATGACTGTGTCAGGATTGAGCGATATGCTGTCTATTCCGCATTCGACGAGGAACGCCGCGAAGTCCGGGAAGTCCGATGGCGCCTGGCCACAGATCCCAACTTTCACCCCATGCTCGTGACCGACATCTATCACGTATCTGATCATACGCTTCACTGCCTTATTTCGCTCGCTGTATAGATGTGCGACAAGCTCGGAATCCCTGTCGAGCCCGAGCGTGAGCTGGGTCAGATCGTTGCTTCCTATGCTGAACCCGTCGAACATCTCCGCGAATTCGTCTGCCATCATCACGTTGCTCGGTATTTCGACCATCATGTAGACCTCAAGGCCGTCCTCGCCCTGCTTGAGTCCCGCTGCTTGCATAAGTTCGATAACCTTCTTTCCTTCTTCGGGGGTCCGGCAGAAAGGTATCATGATCTTGGTGTTGGTCAGTCCGAATTCCTCCCTGACCTTGTGAAGCGCTTTGCATTCCAACTCAAAGGCAGGCCTGAATTTCTCGCTGTAGTATCTCGAAGCGCCTCTCCAGCCGATCATGGGATTGCTTTCGACCGGTTCATACAGGTGTCCACCGATCAGGTTCGAGTATTCATTCGATTTGAAATCCGATAGCCTGACGATGACATCCTTGGGGTAGAACGCAGCAGCTATACGCGAGATCCCCCTGGCCAGTGAGTCGATGAAGAACTTGGGCTTGTCGGGGTCGGCGGTTGTCTTCTTGTCTATCTTCCTGACGATTTTTGCAATGTCGGTTCCGTTTTTCGCTTTCTCCTTGAGCTTGTCGTAGTCAAGCAGTGCGAGCGGATGTATGCCTATGTAGGAGTTTATTATGAACTCAAGTCTTGCCAACCCAACGCCGGCACAGGGAAGATGGGCATAGCTGAATGCCTTCTCCGGCAGTCCGACATTGAGCATTATCTTGGTTCTGGTCTCGGGGGTCTCGCTTACCTGCACCTTCTTTATGTCGTACTTGAGAAGCCCGTCATAGACGTTACCGGTCAGGCCCTCGCAGCAGGCGACTGTCACCGGCTGACCCATCTTTATCCTGTCGGTTGCATTCTCAGTCCCCGTGATGCATGGGATCCCCATCTCCCGGCTCACAATGGCGGCATGGCAGGTACGCCCACCCCTGTCTGTCACAATCGCAGCGGCGATCTTCATTATGGGTTCCCAGTCCGGGTCCGTCATCTTGGTAACGAGCACCTCACCCTTCTTGAATTTCGCGATACGCTCTGCGCTCGTTATGTACTTGGCAACCCCCTGGCCTACTTTCTGACCGATCGCCCTGCCGGTTACCAGCACCTTGCCCTTTTCCTTGAGCAAGTATGTCTCGTAGACATCCATATCTCTACGGGAATGAACGGTCTCGGGTCTCGCCTGCACTACGAACAGCTCGCCGCTACCCACCTCTTTACCGTCCCCGTCTTTTGCCCATTCGAGGTCCATAGGGACATAGCGGGCGGTCTTGGCGGAGTAGTGATCCTCGATTATGCATGCCCATTGCGCTAGCTTAAGGATCTCTTCATCAGTGAGGACATACCGGCCACGCTTTAACTTCGGCACACTGACGTTTCGCGTTGTAGCGTCGTCCCTGTGGGAATAGATCATCTTCTGAGACTTGGATCCGAGATGCTTACGTATGATGGCCTTCTTGCCTGCCTTCATCGTAGGCTTAAACACATAGTATTCATCGGGGTCCACTGTTCCCTGCACGACGTTCTCGCCGAGTCCGTATGCGGCCGAGATAAGCACGACCTCGCTGAATCCTGATTCTGTATCCAGAGTGAACATCACGCCGGCAGATGCCGAGTCACTCCTGATCATCTTCTGGACGCCGATCGAAAGCGAAACATTCAGCTGGTCATAGCCCGTGTCATGCCTGTATGAGATTGCCCTGTCCGTGAAGAGACTCGCAAAGCACATTGAGCAGGCATCGAGGACTTCATCCTCACCTGTGACATTGAGAAACGTCTGCTGCTGACCGGCAAATGAAGCATCCGGCGCGTCCTCGGCCGTTGCGCTCGATCGGACCGCGACGTCCGTCGTCCGCCCGTATTGATCACACATCTCTCTGTATGCACTTACTATCTCGCTACGCAGATCCTCAGGGAAATCAGCTCTCCTTATGAGATTTCTGACCTTCCGTCCCCGCTTCCTGAGGTTGCCCATATCCGAGGTATCAAGGTCGGAAAGAATAGTCTTAATCTGATCCCGTATACCGGCGCTATCAAGAAGATACCAGTAGGCATCTGCGGTTACCGCAAACCCGCCGGGGATGCTTACACCCTTGCTGCCAAGCTCGCGGATCATCTCGCCGAGCGATGCGTTCTTGCCGCCTACCAGTGGAACATCATCGATGCTGACGTCCTCAAACCACCGGATCCACCTACCTACCGCCTTGTGGTTCTTCATGCGCCCTCCCGGCGTGATTTCGTAGTGTCGGGTTTCCGTGCCCGACGAGTGGATTGCCCTATTTTACCGACATTTATTAGTTCGACAGGATGATGGCTTATCTTTAGCAGTTTTGACACTATAATCCGGCCTTATCGGGCGGGCGACGCTCGGGGACCTCGACGTGAGGGATCCGGTCTTCATTCCACTCCTTCGAGACATAGAGGTTGCAGTAGCAGGTCCCGTATTCCTCTACATCGGGGTTCCGGTATGCGCACGGGCAGATAATATCCCTGTCTCGCGCACGATCTCCGGAAGCCAATCTGCACGGACAGCACATATAGCCGTAGCGCTCGCGATTGGTTAAGAGGGACTCAAGGACCCAAGAGGTCCTGTCCATATCCTTATTGAAGAAATACCCCTTGGGTTCCTGGACCTTCTTGAGCATCTCATAGAGGTCCTGGACATTCTCCTTCACAGTCCGAGTGCCTCCTTGATCTCGTCCTGACGGTTGCCCACGATCACCCTGTCTCCGATTACCAGAGTGGGAAACGTGCAACCGGGGTTATACTTTTTCATCTCCTCAAGCGCGGCGGCCTGTTCTTTGCCGTCCAGTAAGTCAACTTCGGTGCAGTCGTAGTTCACGCCCGACTTATCGAGAAACTTCCTCGCGTCTCTGCAGTGACTGCACGTGCTCAGGGCGAATACTCTAACCGACTTCTGCTCTGTCATAGGTTAGCTCCTAGAACTTGCTGTCCATCTGAAATTCCTGGACATCGAACCAGAATCCCGATCCGTTTATACTGTCTATTTCGGCCTGGAGTAGATCGTAGTGGCCCTGCTCCTCCTCGAGAATCCGCTTAAATATCTCCCGGGCTTCCGGGCTCTCGGCATCGGTCATCGCTTTCTCAAAAAACTGCATCGCATTGCGTTCAAGATCGAGAGCTTTCTTGAGGTAGTCGAGTTCAACCGTCTGGTCCTCTGCCTTGAACTGCTTACGCGCCTCGTCGAAGTAAGGGACACGCTTGGAGGGTTCGACCTCGCTCACAGCCTGTTTCCAGTCGGTCCCGCCTGAAACGGCGGTGAAGATCTTCTCGAAGGTTCGTTTGTGTCCAATCTCCTCGGCGGCGAGCCTTGTGAATAGCTTTCGCCCGACCTCGTGGCTGACCTTCTCCGCGGCTTCCGTAAAGAACTTATGGCCCGATTTCTCCATCTCGATCGCGGTCTTCATGGCCTGGGCGGTTTTCTCACCTAACATCGTCACGCTCTCCTTTCCATGGTGTCTGGAAGTTCGCTCCAGTGATTATCGTACGCTTGTGCCCGCCTCATCCACTCACTATTAGATGCTTCGGACAGTGATTTAGTATCTCATCTAATCTGTTTCTGTGCAAGAACGGTCTGGAAGAATTCATGCGCGTCGGTGCGGGTCTTGACTACCCTGAATCCCGCGTGTTCGATCTCATTTGTGAGTCCGCATTCGAGCATGTCCTTATAGGTAGGGTACTCCGGGTTGAAGCGTTCGGAAAAGTCAAAGAGGGATGCCTTCCACTTGCTGTCAGGGTTGTTGTGCTCGGTGACCACGAGATTGCCCGCGGGTTTGAGCACCCGGAAGGCTTGTGACAAAACTTTTCGCCGAACCTCGCGGGGCATTTCGTGGAGGGCTCCGAAGATGTTTGCTTTGTCAAAGCTGGTATCAGGGAGAGGTATATTCTGAGCGTCGGCCTGTATGAAAGTCACACCAGCCGGTTTTCGTTTCTTGCGGGCGACCCTCAATTGGGCGGGCGAGATCTCAACCCCCAGGACCTCACCTTGACCGGCAAGCTGCTTCCCGATCATGATGGTCATGGTTCCCGTTCCCGAACAGATATCCAGAACTCTATCTCCGGGTCGGGGTTCAAGCCAGTCGATCGCCTGCTGGCGCAGTCTCCGCTCACCGCCGAACCCACCGTTGATAAGGAACAGCATGGAACGAACAAATGGATCGTATACATGCGAGAACCACCCGTACCACTTCTCGTAAGTTGTGCGGTAGTACTCAGGCATCCCGCCGCTCTTCCTGGTTCTCATATCAACAAGCATATCGAATAGGGACCCCTCAGGGCAAAGCCAATTACGCGGAGTGGCTGGCCGCCGAAGTCGTGTTTGACGCGAATGACGGGTGGTGGTAGCATGGCCGCAGCGGCGATCACGTCGGGATTTCACGCGTCTGACGTGTTTTGCCCTGACGTGATAGGATGATCGTGCCGTGTGCGGGGCCGAGCGCTTCGTGGACAGGGACATGTCAAACCGTAATAGAAGGAGGGAGCGAGATGCATAAGCAGCTGGTGTGCCTAAGTGTCTGTGTACTGATCTGTGTGGTGGCATTTGCATCGGTAACGGGACAGGCGGCGATACCTCACAGGATCAGCTACCAGGGCCGACTGGTTGACAGCGATACAGGTGAGCCGCTTCCGGGTGTGCATAATATGACATTCAGGATCTACGATGTGGCAAGCCTGGGTACCCACCTCTGGACGGAGGACCAGGCCGTGGAGGCGGACACCGTGGGTGTGGTAAGCGTGATCCTGGGTAGTGTGACACCCATAGACATCACATTCGATGGACGTCTGTGGCTTGAGGTGGAGGTGGATACTGAAACACTAGAACCGCGCCGGGAGCTTGTAAGCGTGCCTTATGCGTTCCATGCAATGGACTCAGACAGCCTGGGCGGGCTTCACTCGGATTCTTACTCGCTGGTAGGCCATATTCATGATGACCGCTATTACACGGAGACCGAACTCAATACCTCTGATGGCTCTGATCCGAACACGGGTTCCAATTTTGTCCACTGGGACATCCTTAACGGTGTGCCGGCCGGCTTTGCCGATGGCGTGGATGATGGCGGCGGTGGAGCAGGTGACGGCCATTCGCTAGATGCCGACGATGGTGTT
>JALGZP010000122.1 GCA_025774845.1 bacterium | reverse complement strand
GGAGATACCCAGGGAAGAAAGGAACTGCTTGCAAGGGCAGTCAGGTATTCAGATGGAGTTCCAAGAAAGGAGAGGCACTATATAGCCGCCCAGGCGGCTCATTTGTCACGGGACTATGCTCGCGCAGTTGAAGAGCTGGAGGAGCTCCTGGACCGGTATCCAGAAGAGAAAGCAGCTCACGACATGCTGGGGATGATTTATCACGCTAACCTGCGGAAGTATGAGAAGGCTATTCATCACCTCACCAGGGCTGTAGAAATTGACCCCTTTCTCAAGACGGCATATAACATGCTGGCCTACTCTTATCACCGAATCGGCGATTTTGATAAATCCATCTGGGCCATTAACAAGTATATATCCCTGGCACCTGATGAAGCCAATCCCTATGACTCGCGTGCCGATCTGTACGCTTACGCCGGCCAGGTAGACCCGGCGATTGAGTCCTACAGAAGGGCTCTCGAGATAAAACCGGACTTCTCAATATCGCTCCGGAAGCTCGGCGATATGTACATCTATCGTAGATCATATGTAAAGGCCGAGAGCACCTATCAGAGACTCTGTCTGGACGCCGATAAGCATGTCCGGTCTCGTGGACGTTTGAAGCTTGCCCTCATACATGTCTACCAGGGAAGGTTTGAAGTTGCCCTTGAGGTCCTGGCCGATGGCATTTCCGCAGATAGATTGGAGCGGGCCGAATCGATGCCCAAGGCGCTGAAGCACATCTGGACCGGGTGTATCCATCGCGAGAAGGAGAACCTTGCGATGGCTTTGAAAGAAGTTGAGGAGGGCACGGATATCTGGCAGGAGGGCAGTCTTGCGCACCGCTACTACTGGGCACACCTTCTTCCTGAGCTCCTGGCAGAGAAAGGTGAAGTGGCCCGCGCGGAGGAATTCGTTGCGACTCTGAGAAAGGAAATCGAGGAGACTGACATGAGCCAGATGTCTTACTACTGGCTGGCTCTTGGCAATATCGAGCGAATAAAGGGGAATCCGGAGGGCGCAGTGGCTAATCTGGAGAAGGCGGCCAGTGAGGCAGCTTCACCCGACCTGTTCCACGTCCGGTTATCTCTTGCCGCCGCCTACCTCGAAGCGGGACGCCTGGGTGAGGCCGTCGGTCTGTTTGAGAAGGCGCTGTCGAGATATGATACCGCAAGGTTGTTTTCCCCCATCCTGGCAGTGAAATCCCATTATCTGCTTGGGTTGGCGTACGAGAAATCCGGGTGGAAAAGTAAGGCGCTTGAGCAGTACGAAGAGTTCCTGGATATCTGGAAGGACGCGGACCCGGGCATACCAGAGGTAGAAGACGCCCGCCAGCGATCGGCCCGACTGAAGCAGGCATCGTAGTATTCGACCGCAACTTCCTGATCAGATCTGAATGTGCCGAAGAGGCACAGATGGTGGCTAATGTGGGACGGGCAACCGGATAGAATCCCCTTGACTCCGCCAAATGTGCAGTATATACTGATTGAAAACTACAGCAATCAACATAGGCGTAGATACCCAGACTGCGTGTCTCTGAAGGAAGTTGCGCGTTATCGCACGTGCGGATCGGTGTTTGTAGGAGGGGTGATGCCGCCACGCTAAGGAAGCATGATTGATGAAGTGTTAGCCCTTCATTCAGCGAAGAAGGAGGATGCGAGTATGAGATTAGCTATAGTAGGTATCATCAGCCTGGTTTTGCTGTGGTCAGGGGTGGCCATGGGCGAAACCTGGACAACTCCGGTTCTTGATGGAGTGATCGGGTCAGACTGGGACGGCGATTCCGGCTTTGAACTTGTTGTGACACCGATGTGCTCGGTGCAGATACACTTCACATGGGATTCCTACTTCCTGTGGTTCGGTATCGATTCAGATTCATGCAGGCGCTACCTCGGCGATGGACCGGAGGATGTAAGTTTCTTTGTGGCAATCGATGTCGACCAGACTTTTGGCTCCGGTGCCTTAGGCGATGGTTATGGCAATGTCCAGTTCTCGGGCTGCTATATGCCCGAGTATGTCTTCTACTACGCCGGTGGTGGTGGCTGGTATGAATGGGGTGAGTGGGATGCCGGGAGTCAGTCGTGGATCTGGCGTGGCTGGAGAAACGACAATACCTTCTACGCGTGGGATGGTGGTGGAGTGTATGACGATGAGATTGGCATCCTGTGGTCAGATATTGGTGACCCTTCGGGCATCGCCGTGATGGTCTGGAACACTTTTGATGACTGTTTTAACACCTGCACCGGCGATCCCTGCATGGGTGTGCTCTTTGCATGGCCAACTGTGAACCCAATGGGTCCCTGTCCGACATTCACGTGGGCTTATCCGTTCTTCGACCCTCATGTACCCTTGGGCGTTGGGGAGATGGGGTTCGCACCCAACTCGGTTCCGTGGGGGGACAATGGCGAGGCCAGCCCGACCGGTCCCGCCAGCTGGGGAGGTATAAAAGCCCTTTACAGGTAGGATTAGATTTATCTCAAGCTAGATCTGGAACAGGTACTGCATCTTCAAGAAATACTGGCGATCGGTCAGGGTCCAGCCGTCGCGACCGTCTTCCTCGAGGTTCAGGTCGCTGTAGCGGCGAGTCGAGCCTATGTAGAAGAGTGAGACCGGACTGAGCTGATAGGTGATCAACGGATCGAAGTCCCAGGTGTCGGTACGGTCGTTGTATTGGAGTATCAGGCGCGTCGACAGCTCCCGCATGATCTGGAGCGACAGACGTGACCAGACAAGTGACTGATCGAACAGCCTCTCCCCAGTCTCCACGGCGTCACTCTCCACACGCGTATGGGAAACCTCGACCAACATACGGTCGATAGGTCTCACGTCTGCCCATACACCATACTTGGTTTCCCTGCCCATCACAAGGTCCCGTCGGGCGACGGTGTGGCCGTAGCTGATATTGCTGCCGAAGCCGAGGGTCCCGGTCGGCTGGATATGGACACACGTGTGCGCGACCCATATTCCGTCGAACTGCGTGCCTCCGAAGAGTTCGTTACTGTACATGTACTGGGAGTGCATCTCAGCCTGGGCGGACCGCAACTTGAAGGTAAGATTGCTCCTCACCCATTCGTCCTTCCTGACTCCGTCGAAGTTCCAGGCTCGACCGATATTCGTATCGCTGTAGATGTGGTCCCAGACCTTGCTGTCCTCGAAGCGCACGATACCGCCTACCCAAGCTGTCGTCCGCCTCGAGTTATTCGAAGGCTCAAAACCGTTTTCGGCACGGAAAGTGGGGCTCCGCTCCCAATAGTCCGCCCCGATCTCGTAATTGCGCGTATCACGGTTGAGGCACAACTGCCAACCGTGACCCCAGAATTCCTCCCCATCCAGAGCTGCTGTGTACTTGCCGTCTTCGAAGAACTGACTCTGGAGTGAAGTGTCCCCAAGGGCTAGGTTGTCGACCTCCCGGGTATGGGTCCCCAGAACCTGGAACAACACCACATCGCTCGGCGAAAGCCGGAGCCTGCCATCGAAGCCCACAAGGGAACCCGAACCCCCGCTGTCAAAGCGCCGGTCGGTGGCTACCATACCGAGGTAAGTCTGTTCGCCGAAATCCTTCTTGGCCCGAAGTATATTGGAATAGCTCTTGCCATTCTCGACGAACTCGCTGCTCTCTTCGAACGGCAGGATGATTACCGAATGTTCGTCCCGGGCGGAAAGAAGCGCAACACTGTTGCCATTTTTCCGCCAGGTCAGCTTGCCCGCCATGAGTGGATCGTTGACCGAACGCGTGTAGACTGCTTCGAAGTGGGTCTCAAAGAGATCGCTTCCCTCCTGGAAAAAGGGCCGCGCCTCAGGATAGAACAGGGCGAAGGTGCTGTTGACATCTATCTGCGCCACATCCGTCTCGACCTGGCTGAAGTCCGGGTTGATCGTCACTTCGGCCGTAAGCTCTGAGGAAAAGTCATGGGCGATCCCGAGGCCGATGTCCCCGTCGATCTCATCATTCTTGAACCTGGCCGCATCATCGAGTGAACCGGCCTGATGTGCGACTGCGCTCGGCAAGATCTCGAGCCCCGAGCCGGGCTCCACGCCCGAGATGCCTCTTATGGTCCCCCACTGGCAGGGCCAGCAGCTCTCGTCGCGGTCGTAGGCCGCCCAGGAATACTGGTAACGCGACCCACGCGGGCGGTTACGCCAGAAATCTGCCCGCCATACCTGCTCATTGCGATCGGGGAAGCGCAGGCAGGAAAACGGGATCGCCATCTCGGCAACCCAGCCGAAGTCTGTTATGCGCCCCGCCGTCTCGAAGTTCATGTCGTATGTAATGTCCTCCCCATTTGCCGAGGAAAAGAGGAGGTCCCCGGGAATACCATAGGGGTTGGACGAAATCTCATAGGCCAGTGTAGCCTCACCGAAGGTGTCCAGACACAGGATTACGTTATCGCCCGAGAACATCTGGTCACGTTCGCAGAAAGAAGCACGCACTTCGGAGGGATCATCATAGCAGACCCACCCCACGTAGAGGTTGGCATCGTCATAGGTTATCAGGACCTCGGTGTCCACTTCGGGCCGGGTCTGGTCACCTGGACTGTGCTCTGCGAAGTTGCCGGCCCTGGCCGCATCCCGCCATCCCGGGTCGTCGAGCTCCCCGTCGATCGATATCGGACCGGCGGCACGGGAGATCTCAAGTTCCGGACGATAAGCTGGTATGTAGTCGTCCGCCCACACGGTAAGAACCGATGAGGCAATCATAAGAGCCCCCAGTGTGAGCCCTAACATCTTCGATTGACTTGATTTGGGTCTGGACATGATTATCCCTCCCCCCATTCCTCCTGTTCTGAGTTAGCAGGTTCCATACGTAGCAGCACTCCTCGCCGGCTTAAGAAAGACGCAAATGACGTGCCATCTTGAGATCGGCCGATAAGGTCGTGTAACCCTTTGACTTCAAAAGGATTCCGATTGTGCCTCAACGGCTTTGATGAGGAGATTGTGTTGCTTTGACACAGAATCGGCACGGTCTGTGACACCAC
>JALGZP010000121.1 GCA_025774845.1 bacterium | reverse complement strand
CACCAGTCCACAGAGGCTGTTGTATAACGTTGGCTCGCCTCCCGTGAAACGGATTTTTCGAATGCCGGAGCCATGCAAAAAACGTATAGCTGATCTGACTTTATCATCCGGCGCTGACACTGTCGGCCGGTGTTTGCCTGCGGGCATGCAGTACGAACATTGCAGATTGCAGGCAGATAACAGTGAAATACGCAGGTATCTGGGCATACGACGCGTCTTCACTCTTGAATCTCCGCTTTCTTCTCAAGAATGGTACTATTCACAAACGAGCCCAATCCACTATGATCCCCGGCTTCGAAGTGTGCAGGCACATCACCAAACCGTTTCGGACCGACTGTAGCCACAATGTTTTCAAACAGCATGTCGGGCAATTCCTTCAAGTGGCGCGTGACCAGTATCTTTGGACGATTGGAGCGCCGATCACCCTCAATTATCCAGATATCAATTTGCTGCTCGGTCATATGCTGAAGTTGCCGGATATCAAGCAAATCCGGCTGTGCAAAGACCACAATTTCCTCACCACTCACAGCGATTGTCATCCCTGAGCCGGCCTCTCTGTGACGGTAGCTATCCTTGCCCCGTGTGTCGAACCGATGTGAGTGCGAAGTGTGCTTGATGGTGGCTACACGATAACCCTCGCCGACCAGATAACTGACCAGACCTTCGATCACCGTGGTTTTTCCTGAATTCTTGGCTCCCACTACAGCGAGTTCAACCATTGAGACCCCCAACCGCCAGGTCTTCCGGGCTGTTTATGTTGCGCCACTGACCTGAAGGCAAGGCCACTCCGTCAGAGTTGAGTTCATTTAGCGCCTTAGCCATGCGGTACTCGCCATTTTGTGCGCATCGATGGAATGCCTCGAGTGAAGATTTGTGGTAGATTCCACACAACGGTTGCAAGCCACCCGATTCAATCACGCCCAGATATTGCTGGCCGCGGTATCGAGCGACAAGTGACTCAATCACCTCGGCGCTCAGATCAAACAGATCGGCCGCTGTCAGAAAGCAGCCGTCAGTTTCGCAATCCTCGAGGGCAGCGATGACACCCGCCATGGGGCCACGTGCTTTGGGGCTGTCCAGCACAACCATGCAGTCCAGCGACGAAAATCTATCCGATCGCCCTGCAACCATCTTAACTTCCCTGAAGCACGGTTCACAGGTGGCTATTGTGCGCTCCAGCAATGATTGGCCGCCTATCTGCAGGAACAGCTTGTCGACTCTCATACGGCGACTGCTGCCGCCTGCGAGTACATATGCGATGAAATCACTTCTGATCATGAGAAACTACTGCCGGTTTTCGGCGAAAGAGGGCTGATGTTGCAGTTAGAAACTCCAAATACTTGCTTTCTATGCCATGCCCGAAAAGAACACACCTAAGTCACCACATTCTTCGGCCCAACGTCAGGCCACAGGCTATATGTTACACAAAATCCCCCGGCCGGTCAAGCGAATGGTGCTTTCGTTAGGCAAATACTCTTTGAGCCGGTTGGCTCTTTATTGATAACTGCCTGATCGCTCGCCATGTGCGGCAAAAAAAAGCTTTGGAACTTGGTATCCGTCCCACTATTTTAGTCCGCTGATGGTTTATAGGAAACGTTTAAGCTGAATAGAGACTTCAAGATGAGTAATGCTTCCACAACCGAGCTTCCGCTAACAGGATATCGGGTTCTCGACCTGTCCCGGATTCTTGCCGGTCCATATTGCACCATGATTCTTGGGGATCAGGGCGCCGACGTGATTAAGGTGGAGCGTCCTGGCACGGGCGATGATACCCGCTCCTGGGGACCACCCTTCTCCGGCGGTGAAAGCGCCTACTATCTTTGCTGCAACCGGAACAAGAAGTCAATCGTCATCGATCTCAAGCAACCTGCAGGCCTGGAACTCGTACGCGAGCTGGTCAAAGTCTCCGATGTCATGGTGGAGAATTTCACACCCGGTTTGACGAAGCGCTTCGGTCTGGACTACGAAACGCTCCACGAACTCAATCCGCGTCTGGTCTACGCCTCCATCACGGCATACGGTCAGGACGGCCCCTACCGGGACCGACCCGGCTACGACATGGTGCTCTCCGCTGTAGGCGGTCTCATGTGGATTACCGGTGAACGGGACGGTAACCCATGCAAAGTCGGTGTAGCGATCACCGATGTGCTCACAGGCGTCTATGCGTCGAGTGCGATCACCTCCGCCCTGTTGTGGCGGGAACGCTCCGGCCGGGGACAATTCCTCGACATCAGTCTCCTCGACGTCCAGGTCTCCGGTCTGGCCAACATCGCCAGCAACTATCTGGTAGCAGGCCGGGAGGCACAGCGCTGGGGTACTGCGCACGAGTCGATTATTCCTTACCAGGTATTTGACACCAAGGACCGTCCGATTGCGATCGCGGTGGCGAATCAGAAACTATGGGTTAATTTCTGCAAGCTGGTCGGCAAGGAGGATTGGCTGAGTGACCCACGGTTCGAGTCCAATCCGATGCGCGTCGAGAATCGTGAAACGCTCCTGCCGCTCGTCACCGAGTTGTTCGCTCAAAAGACGTGTGATGAGTGGATAGAACTGCTGGTCGGAGCAGCGATTCCGTGCGGTCCGGTCAACAACATGCAGCATCTGTTCGAAGATCCGCAGGTGCGGCACAGGGGCATGATCGCCGAAATGCCGCATCCAACAATCGGCACACTCCGTCTCACCGGAATACCGATTAAGGCATCCGAAACGCCGGGAATCATTCGCTTTCACCCGCCTCTTCTTGGCGAGCACACGGACGAGGTGCTGACCGGAGTGCTGGATTACTCAACTGATCAAATCGAAGTGTTAAAAGCTAACGGTGCAGTCACGTAGGGCTGGCCGAGGATGGTGCGATAATAGTACCGATGGAGCGAGGAAAAGTCAGACGGTCGCCGCAGTCAATCGGCATCCGTCTCGGCGTCGCTGTCATTATCTCCGTGGCGATCTGGTTCCTTCCGATTCCGGAGGGTGTGACAGCGGGAGCCTGGCATCTGTTCGCCATCTTTGTGGGCACCATTGTCGGCATCATTCTCGAACCGTTACCGATGGGAGCTGTGGCGATATGCGCGATAGCTGCAATTACCCTGACCCACACGCTCAGCCTCGGCGATGCGCTCAGCGGCTTCGGCCACTCCGTTATCTGGCTAGTTCTGATGGCGTTTTTCATTTCGAGGGGTTTCGTCAAGACAGGTTTGGGCGCAAGGATCGCCTACACTTTCATGAAGCTGCTCGGACGGCGGTCGATAGGACTTGGCTACAGCCTGATCGCGACAGACCTTGTGCTGGCTCCGGCTGTCCCAAGCATCACCGCAAGAGCCGGCGCCGTGATTTACCCTATCGTGAGATCGGTAGCAGAGGCATTCGACAGCCGTCCCGGTGACGGTACCGAGCGGCGGATTGGCTCATTCCTTATACTGAATTCCGTTTATGGTAATCTTGTCACCAGTGCGATGTTCTTAACGGCAATGGCTGCCAACCCGCTGTCGGTACAGATGGCCGCAGAGCAGGGTATCGAGATCACCTGGGTGCGCTGGGCCGTCGCGGCAATCGTTCCCGGCCTCACCAGTCTGCTCGTCGTTCCCATCGTCCTCTACAGGCTCTACCCACCGCAGGTGACGAAGACTCCGCTTGCGGCCGAGATGGCCACTGACCGGCTCGTCCAGATGGGCCGGCTCAAACGCGGCGAGTGGGTCATGCTGGGAACATTTGTCATGCTCTTATTCCTGTGGATCTTCGGCAGACAGTTAAACGTGCACTCTGCCGTCGCGGCGCTGGTCGGGCTGACTATCCTGCTCCTGACCCATGTCTTAACCTGGGAGGACATACTCAAGGAGAGAGGGGCTTGGGATACCTTCGTCTGGCTTTCGACACTGGTTATGATGGCAACCTATCTCAGCAAGCTTGGGTTGATAGGCTGGTTCAGCGGCGCTATCGGCGGACTGTTCACTGATACCGGTTGGCTACCCGCGTTCCTTGCACTCAGCCTTATCTACTTCTACAGCCACTACTTTTTCGCCGGAAACACCGCGCATATCAGCTCTATGTACGCCGCATTTCTGGCCGTAGCCCTTGCGGTAGGAACGCCACCACTCCTAGCTGCGTTGGTGCTCGCTTTCTTCAGCAATCTTTTCAGTAGTATGACCCACTACGGCACTGGTCCCGCTCCAGTGCTGTTCGGAGCAGGCTACGTCCGGCTTGCCGACTGGTGGAAACTGGGCGCCATCGTCAGCGTCGTGAATATTGTAATCTGGCTTGGTGTCGGGGGCTTGTGGTGGAAGCTACTCCGCCTCTGGTGAGATCTGCCTGAAACGTCCATTGCGTCGAAACTGCAGGTGCCAAACCCAATGGGTGGGTTTCTGCTCAAATCGCACCCGCTGGGTGCGGCACCGATGCATCCGTGTCTTTGGACTCACTATAAGGTCATTGCAGGTCGAGTAGCCGGATTACTCGCCTGTACAGATAACGCGGGCGGAATGTGTGAACACAGTTGCGCGCGTCTCGCGCACGAAAGCGCAGAGCGTAATGTTGCATTTGCTCGCCACGTCGATCGCCAATGATGTCGGAGCGGATACGGCGGTGATCAATTCGATCCCCGCGCGAGCGCACTTGCCGACCATCTCCAGACTGAGTCGGCTGGTGAGCGCCGCCCCCCGACCGGAGGTCCGGATATCGGCCAGCAGGCACTTGCCGATCGCCTTGTCGAGTGCATTGTGGCGGCCGGTGTCCTCGGCGTAAGAGAGAATCTCTCCGTTTTCATCATAGATGGCCGCAGCATGTGTCCCGCCACTTGCTTCGAACAGGCTCTGCCGCTCGCGTAGGTCGCCATGGACGGTACGCAGAAGCCTGGCCTTGATACTCAACGTATCCTCGACGTTCGGCAACGCATCAATTCGCTCCTTGAGATTCTCACTCCCGCACGCACCGCAGGAAGAGACTATCATCAGATTACGGCCTGCGTC
>JALGZP010000058.1 GCA_025774845.1 bacterium | reverse complement strand
CCGGAATCGTAATTATCAGTCAAGAGATCGATGAGTTTGAGGCAATTCTCAACCCCTACCACTTCGTCCCCGTGCATGGTCGAGATGTATTTAAACTCCGGCTCACTCTCCTCCAGATCCGGATTGTCGGTGATCTTGATGAACCAGAGTTCTCTTCCCTGTACCGATTGGCCGATCGAGACGAGCTCTGTAATCGCCGGGTGATCGGCAGCAACCCCCTGGAGATATGTTGTTAAGGCAGTGTAATCGTGATAGACGTCCTTCTCCCCTTCGGCCTCTTTGAGCGAACGCCACATTCTGAGTGCCTGGTTGGGGATAGGTTTAACAGTGTATCCGAGAAGCTCTATCTCCTCGAGTTCATTTTCGTTTACGTATGCACGGACAACCCCATCCTTAACGGCATCGATGTCGATTCCAAGACCGGCAAGTTCAGAGACTGCGGCTTGATCGGGAACAGATATCTCGACCGGGAACCTGTCAGAAAAAGGGACGATGTCGGCCTCGAAGCCGGCCGCTGCAGCCGTACTTCCTAAGAGAGCTAGTGTGAGAATAAAGATGGTGGAATGCATACCAAGATGTCGCACGGGTCACCTCTTTCAAGTTTGGCGTACCCCTGATTATAGCATACGGAAGTGCGTAACTCAACCGCGTCCGCTGCGGAGGTTGCCGCTATACTTTGATCAACTTGTAGCGGGAGGTGCCGAGACCGAGCCGCTCGGCATGCTTTATCTGGATGGTCCAGTCGAGACCGTCAAAGAGATGCTTAAGCTGGTCCCGCTTCTTCTTGCCCTTAGCCAGTTTGAGCGCGGTCCCGGGAAGTGCCGGCTGGGCATTTATGAGATCCGCGGATGCCTTGTCAATCGCAACAGGATCAAGAGATACCAGTATGCCGACGTTTGGTACGACTGCTGCATCCGAGAACGGATAGCAGTCACACTGGGGCGTGACGTCCATGATGAAGTTAACATAGCCTATCTTCTTCTTTGTCTTGGCCACCCCGAGTGCGTACTCAGATATCTTCTCCTGAACCAGTGAGACCGACATATCCCAGTCGATCCTTATGGCTTTGAAGCGACACACAACTATGCACTCCGCACATCCGATACAGAGGTCGGAATCGATGGTCGCCTTCTTAGCCTTGACGCTGATCGCCCCCGCCGGACACCATTCGATACACTTCGAGCAGCCCGTACATCTGTCCTTGGAAACATAAGGCCGAACGTCCGAATGCATGGCGAGTTTGCCGGCCCGGCTGGCACATCCCATACCGAGGTTCTTGAGAGCCCCGCCTATTCCGGTGAGCTCGTGACCCTTAACATGCGTCAGTACCAGAAGCGAGTCGGCCCTTGCGATGTCGGATGCGATCCTGGCCTCGTCGAAGTGCTGTCCTTCAATCTTGATCGAATCGTAGTTGCCTCCCTTGAGCCCATCGGCAATTACGGTGGGCACCCCCATCGACCCGTAACTGAAACCATGTTCGAATGCCGTCCTGAGATGCCGTGCCGAGTCCGAACGGGACCCGACATAAAGCGTGTTGGTGTCGGTGAGGAAAGGAACACACCCGGACGCTTCCATTGCCTCGAGCACGGCACGTACATATGCCGTTCTCAGGTAGGCTGTACATCCCTTCTCTCCGAAATGCAGTTTGACGGCAAGCAGATCTCCCTCGCGACCTATCTTGTGAAGTCCGGCCTTCCGGACACAGGTCTTGAGTCGATCAAGGACACTTGATTCCATGCTTCCGCGCAGGTCAACCAGATAGACATTTGAAGCCTTTGCTTTGGGTTTCATTTGGCAACCGATCTTTTTAGGATCTCCTCAGCATGAAGCCGCGCCGATTCAGGCGGCTTTCTCCCACCGATCATTCTGGCTATTTCTTTTACCCGGGCTTCACCCGTAATTTCCGTGACATCCGTTAACGTCCGCCCTCTGACCGAGATCTTGCCCACCGCCAGATGGAGTTCGGCGGGACCGGCTATCTGAGCGAGATGCGTTATGCAGATTACCTGCCTGGACTGTGCCACCTCCGAGAGCTTCTGCGCGATGACATCCGCCACACTCCCTCCTATACCGGAATCGATCTCATCAAAGACAAGTGTCCCGACCTCATCAACGTCCGCAAGGAGTTTCTTCAGCGCCAGCATCACCCTTGAGATCTCACCACCCGAGGCTATCCTTCTTAAGGGCAGCAGATCTTCACCGGGGTTGGTCCGGACGAAGAACTCGATGTCATCCATTCCGTCCTCACCCACTTTGATCGTCCGGCCGTCCTCCCTATGGATTTCATCGCCTTCCTCAAGATCCTCGAAGACGACTCTGAAACCACCACCCTCTATCCCGAGGGATATAAGCTCCGTCCGGGTCAGTTTCTCAAACCGTTTTGCCGCGGTCTTTCTCCTGGCGGAGAGATCAACAGCAAGACCTGCAACCTCATGTTCGAGCCGGTCACGGTCGGATCGGAGCTCAGAAAGCTCGAGCTCGAGCTCCCCCCTGTTGTCGACTCCGGTCTTTAGCCGTCTCAAGTGGTCGAGAACGTCGGTAATCGTCTCACCGTACTTGCGCTTGACCCTCTCGATCACAGCACGGCGGTCACGCATGGTCTCCAGTTGGGAAGCATCCAGGTCTATCCGTGAAAGATGGTCTCTCAGACTCTGAGCAACATCCTGCACTATCACATCCGCCTGGTCGAGGGATTCAGCCATGGCTCCCGCCTGATCGAAATAGGGCGCAATTCGCTGAAGGGCGGTCTGAGCCCTGGCAATCAACTTGATCGCTGCGTCGTCGCTGTCATAGACGGCATCCATCGCCTCCCTGCCCGCCTCGATGATCTTCTCGGCGTGTTCGAGGAGGTTGATATCGCGTTCGATCTCGGTATCCTCATCCTCCCTGAGATCAAGTTGCTCGATCTCCTTTATCTCGTAACGGATGAAATCCTCTCGTGAGTTTATGTCCGCGATCTCCTGTTCAAGATCACTAACCCTCTTTGCCAGATCACTCAGTGTTCGCTTCCTGTCCGAATAGGTCTCTCTAAGGTCCAGGAGATGAGCGAAACCATCAAGGAAGTCCACATGGCTTCTGGCATGCAGCAGCTGCTGGTGTTCATGCTGACCATGAAAATCGACAAGCAGGTTGCCGAGATCTCTGATCCGGCCGATAGATGTCGCTTTGCCGTTGACCGTGGAGCGAGATCGCCCCCCTCTGGTTATTTCCCGTGCTACGATGACTTCGGACGTACCGGACTGGGTGAGATCCAGGTTCTCCATTCGGAGCCCGAGACGACTGCCGGCCAGATCAAACGAGGCCTCAATGCGGCAGGTGTCCGCGCCCTTCCTGATGATGTCATCCGACACCCGCTCACCCAGCACAAAACTCAGGGCACCCACGATTATGGACTTCCCTGCGCCCGTCTCTCCGGTGAGAACGTTGAGACCGGGCAGGAGCTCGATGGCAGCTTCATCTATGATTGCGTAATTACTGACTGAAAGACTTCGAAGCATATGCCCTCTGATCTTCTCGGTATAACCTGCGGTTGCCGCCCGGTATAACCACGTTTGAGGATGTTAACACGTGGCTTTCACAATTTCCGCTTGATATCACCCCATTTGAGCTTGTCCCGTAAAACCTCATAGAAAGATCTGCCGCCTGACAGGACAAGCCTCGTACGTCGCTTGGATCTGGAAAAGATGATCCTGTCCCCCGGTGCGAGGTCGAAACCGACCTGGCCGTCTACCGTCAATTTGATCTCGGGTTCGCCGTCGAACGAATAACCACCCGAGAGCTCGACGCTCAGCTGCTGGTCCGGCGCCAGGATCATGGGCCTGATGGCAAGCGTGTGCGGGCAGATCGGTGTCGCGATGATCGCATCCATGGACGGATTCACGATCGGCCCGCCCGCTGATAGTGAGTAGGCGGTCGAACCCGTCGGTGTCGAGACTATCAGCCCGTCCGCCGTATAGGTCGCCAGGTAATCACCGTCCACAGTGGTCTTCATGCCGATAACCCTCGAAAGCGCACCTTTGTTTATCACCATATCGTTGAGACCGGTAAATGAAGAAATCTCTTTCCCGTCTCGCTTGACAGTGGCATCAACATTCATTCTGTCCTCATACCTGTACTTGCCTGCGAGGATGTCTTTTAAAGCCTCATAGACTTCCGGGATGGCCACCTCGGTGAGGAAGCCGAGACTACCGATATTGACGCCCAGAATGGGGGTGACCGGATCGCCGACCGCCCTGGCGGCCCTGAGAAGTGTCCCGTCCCCTCCCAGTGCTACCACTATGTCACTCTCTTCTGCCACCTCATCGATAGGTCTGAAATCACCATCTGTTAACATGTCGCGCAGGTCATCCCAGAGGATGACACGCACGTCTCGTGCTTCAAGCCATGACCGGAGCCCTTCGACCAGATTTGTGATATCCGGCTTGCGCTTGTTGGCCACGATTCCAATGGTCTTTGACATATTTCACCTGCACCTGCTTAGAGCAGTCACCACACTGCGGGCGATTGCCTCATGGGAGAGTCCCACCTCTTCAAGCAACTCATGCCTCGCAGCGTACGATATGAACCTGTCAGGCAAACCCAGCACCGTGACGGGAACGTTGATTTCGCATTCGCTCAGGAGCGCGCTCACGGCGCTTCCAAAACCTCCCCTGACCACGTTTTCCTCGACAGTCACAACAAGCTTAACCTGCGCTGCGACTTTCGACAGCAGTTCCCGGTCGAGCGGTTTTGCGAACCGGGCATTGATAACCGAGCAGCTTATGCCCTCACCGGCCAGGATCTCGGCAGCCTGACGACACGGCTCGACCATCGAACCAATACCCACCAGCGCCACATCAGTCCCGCTTGTAATCAGTTCACCCTTGCCGATCTCCAGCGGCTGCAGCTTCTTGTCCAGTTTCACCCCGACACCATAGTCACGCGGGTACCTCACAGCGATTGGACCACCATCGTATGCAACCACCGTGGCGAGCATGTGACGGAACTCGTTCTCGTCCCTTGGGGCCATCACAACCAGGTTGGGAATCTGCCCCAGGTAGCTCAGATCAAATGTCCCGTGATGGGTGGGTCCATCTTCACCCACAAGCCCTCCCCTGTCGATCGCAAACCCGACGTTTAGTTTCTGGAGTGCCACGTCATGGACGATCTGGTCGAAGGCACGCTGCAAAAAAGTGGAATAGATCGCCACGACCGGTTTCAGCCCGGCCCGTGCGATACCTGCCGCAAACGTGACCGCATGCTGCTCCGCGATACCTACATCAAAGAATCTCTCGGGGATCTTGTCTCTGAAATGCGTTAGCCCGGTACCATCGGGCATTGCCGCAGTGATCGCGACGACATTCTCATGCTTCGTACCGAGCTCGGTTATGGTCTTACCGAACACTTGTGTATATGATGGGAAATCGGAGCTCTTCTCGAGTTTGCCCGTCTTCTTATCAAAGGTCCCTATACCGTGGAACTTGGTGGCGTTCCTTTCGGCATGCGTGTAGCCCTTGCCCTTCTTGGTTACGACATGGAGAATCTGGGGCCCGCTGAATTCCTTTATGTGATTGAGCACGTGTATCACCTGCTCTATGTCGTGTCCGTCGACGGGCCCGTAATACCTGAAGCCTAGCTCCTCAAAGAGGATTCCAGGCACGACCAGGCTCTTGAGGCTTTCCTTTATTCGCCCGCCCAGCGACTGTGCCCGGCCGCCGAAAGTGGGGATCTTGCCCAGAAGCTCCCACACATCCGCCTCGAATCTCCGGTAGACCGGGGCGGAGATCAGTCTGGTGAGATACTGCGACAGCGCTCCGACATTGCGCGAAATCGACATCTTGTTGTCGTTGAGGATGACGATCAAGTTCTTCTTGAGGTGACCCGCCTGATTGAGACCCTCGAAGGCCATCCCGCCCGTGAGAGCTCCGTCGCCTATTACGGCCAGCACATGGTAGTCTTCACCTGATAGATCGCGCGCACACGCCATGCCGAGTGCAGCCGATATCGACGTGCTGGCATGACCCGTCCCGAAGGCATCATGATCACTTTCGTCTATTTTGGGAAATCCGCTGGTTCCGCCCTTCATACGGAGATGCTGAAAGGCATCATGCCTGCCGGTGAGAATCTTGTGAGCATACGCCTGATGCCCGACATCCCAGACTATCTTGTCCCTGGGCGAATCGAAGCAGTAGTGAAGGGCAATCGTCAGTTCCACGACCCCCAGGCTGGGAGCGAGGTGTCCACCTGTCTCGGATACAACCGAGATGATTCTCTCCCTTATCTCCCTGGCCAGCCTGTTAAGATCCCGCAGGGTGAGATCCTTGAGATCCTCAGGGCCTTTTATGGTATCAAGAGATGCCGTCTCAGCAAACCTCCTCATGATGAGCGGCTTACCACAAGATCCGCCAACGCCATCAAGGGTACGGCACGTTCACCCAGGTCTGCAACATAATCCTTTGCTTCGCTTATAAGATCCCGGGCCGTTTGCTTGGATTTCTCAAGGCCGAATACCAGTGGATAGGTCAGCTTTCGCTTCTTACTGTCAAGATCGGACCCGGACTTGAGTCCGCCGAATCTTCCCTCGGCATCCATTACGTCATCAACAATCTGAAACGCCAGCCCTATCCTCTCTCCATACTTCCCGATACACTCTATCAGAGACTCTTCCGCACCCGAAACGATCGCACCGCTCCGGGCGGCCCCGGTAATCAGGGCACCTGTCTTGCGGCTGTGAATGTATTCGACCGTCTTGCCGTCCGCACCGGCGCCTTCGCTTTCCATATCCACAACCTGCCCGGCCACCATGCCGTCGGTCCCGATCGATGTCATGAGATTCTTAAGCACCCGCACCGTACGGTCGGGTCCCATTGCGTTCAACCCCTCGCTCACAATAAGTTCCACGGCAAAGGTGAGGAGCGCATCTCCTGCAAGCACCGCAACCGCCTCCCCGAACACCTTGTGGTTGGTCGGTTTTCCCCTGCGGAGATCATCATCATCCATGCAGGGAAGATCGTCGTGTATCAGCGAATACGTGTGTATGAGTTCTATGCCGCAGGCCACAGGCATTATATCCTGCCCTTCCCCTCCACACGCCTCGTAGCCCGCTATTGAGAGAATTGGCCTGAACCTCTTCCCACCGCTGAACACGCTGTATCTCATTGCCTTGTGCAGACTCTCGGGATATGTGCTTTCCGCGTGCAGATACTTGTCCAGAGATTCGTCGATCTCCCTCTTCTTGTGCTCGAGGTATCCGCCCAGTTCGAATTTCCGGCATTCTTTCATGGTCACGGCCTAATCCTCGCTTGGTTCGTCCAGCGGTTCAAGTGTAAAACTGTCCTCCTCGGTCCGGACCAGTTTGGAGATTCTCTTCTGCGCTGCTTCAAGCGTCTGCTGACAGGAACGAGCGAGCTTGACCGCCTCCTCGAAACGATCGAGCGACTTTTCCAGAGGTAGTTCACCGCGCTCCAGGTCGGAGACGATCTCCTCGATCCGCTTCATCGCATCTTCAAAACTCAACTTCTTCTTCGGCATCTAGGTCAACTCCTTCCCCCGCTTCTCCACCCTTGAGACCACACCACCCTCTGAGAACTTGATCGACACACTATCTCCGACGTCTACATCCTTATAGCTCTTGACAATCTTCTTCGTATCCCCATGAAAGCAGATCGAGTACCCTCTTTCCAGAGTTGCCGTCGGGCTCAGGGCCTCAAACTCGCCCTTGAGCCGGGAAAGCCTGGCCGCCTCCGCATCCGTCATCGAAACGACCGATGTCTCGGCACGCACCAACATCTCGTCGATGTCCCTGGCACGGTCGGTCAGCCGGTCGGACACTCTTCTCAGCCCGTAGTGTGACCGTAGCCCGGTGAGGAATTGCCCGTGACGCTCGATCAGGCCAAACACCTCAGAACGGGCCTGTTGCATCAGCGAACGCAACCTGGTCTTGACATCGACATAGTCTATCAGCACAAGTGCCGGTGCAGCTGACGGAGTCGGCGCCCGTGCGTCTGCGACGAAGTCCGCGATTGTGTAGTCGATCTCATGGCCGACGGCCGATACCACGGGAATCTCTGAATCGCTCACTGCCCTCGCAACGATCTCCTCGTTGAAGGCCCACAGATCCTCTATCGAGCCGCCACCCCTTGCCAGGATGATCACATCAAAGCCGCCGAGTGAATTAAGATCGGCGACAGCCTGTGAAATCTCGTCCCGGGCGCCCTCACCCTGAACCCTGACGGGGTAAACCACCAGCTCCACACCTTGATGTATCTTGGTCGCAGCCCGGATGACGTCTCTTACGGCCGCACCCGTAGGTGAGGTCACCACGGCGATGCGTGAAGGAAACTTCGGTAGAGGTTGCTTGCGTTCGGGATCGAATAGACCTTCCTCTGCGAGCTTCTCCTTCAGTTTGCTAAACGCGATGTAGAGTTCACCTTTTCCGGTCGGCAGAACCGTCGTTACGATCAACTCGTACTGCCCCTGCTTCTCATAGACGGTGACCCTGCCGCGCGCATAGATCTTGAGACCGTTTTCGGGTAGCACCGACAGGCGTCTTGCGCTGCCGCTGAACAGCACGCACCTCATCTGGGCACCGTCGTCCTTGAGTGTGAAATAGGTGTGTCCGGAGGAGTGGACCTTGCAATTGGAGACTTCGCCTATGACCCAGACCTGGGCAAACTCGCTCTCGATAGCGTCCTTGATACATGACGTTATCTCAGAGACGCTGTAGACCTTTTCCTTCTCGATCGCATCGTCTATTGGCCGCATTTGGCCAGCCTCGCAACCTTCACAGTGTTCTTAAGAAGCATCGCCACCGTCAGCGGGCCTACCCCGCCCGGTACGGGAGTGATGAAGGAGGCTATGTCCGAAAGCGCTTCGAAGTCGGCGTCGCCGACCAGCCTGTAGCCCTTTGGCGTTGAGGGATCTTCTACCCTGTTGATTCCGACATCGACTATCACAGAACCCGGTTTCACCATGTCGGTCTTAAGAAAGCAGGGCTTTCCAAGGGCCGCGACCACGATATCCGCAGATCTGGTGTAGCGGGCTATGTCCTTGGTTCTTGAGTGGCACACGGTCACCGTGCAGTTCCTGCCGGCCGTTTTCTGCATCAGAATTGCGGCCAGCGGCTTACCCACGATGTTGCTTCGCCCGACGATGACCACGTCGGCACCTTCGACGGGAACTGCGTTCCGGTCGAGCAACTCGACTATCCCGGCGGGTGTACAGGCTACGGTGTAAGGTGTCCCGAGCAGGAGTTTCCCGATGTTCTCCGGTGTGAAGCCATCCACATCCTTTGAAGGGTCGATCGCACACACCACAGCGTCACTGTCGATCCCGGAAGGAAGCGGAAGCTGGACAAGAATCCCGTGCACCGATTCATCCGCGTTGAGATTACCTACGATTTCAAGCAACTCTTTCTGTGAGGTCGTCTCGGGCAGTTGAATGGTGTTCGAAGCTATACCGGTCTTCTTACATGCCTTTCCCTTGCTTCCGACATATATACGCGAGGCGGGATCGTCGCCGACGATCACAACACTGAGATGCGGGGTAACGCCCTGTCTGACGAGCTCGGCAACCTCGGCTGCCACTTCCTGGCGGATCTGCCTGGCAAGTGTCTTGCCGTCCAGAAGTGTTGCCTTCATTTACTCACTCTCGGAGGTGACGGGACAGTGGATTCGCTCAATGCTCTTGGCCTTGCGCGAATTTCTATCTATCGAAATCACAACTCCGGAGAATCGCACATCCCCGGTGGCGGAATCGAACCGGTTTGGGATGCCGGTGAGGAAACGATCGATTATCGCACGTTTGTCAACGCCGATCACCGAGTCAAAGGGTCCGGTCATACCGGCATCAGTTATGTATGCAGTACCCCCGGGGAGCACGCGCTCGTCGGCAGTCTGAACATGGGTATGGCTTCCGACCACCGCGCTGGCTCTCCCGTCAAGATACCACCCCATCGCGATCTTCTCGCTTGTTGCCTCGGCATGTATATCCACAATAGTCACCATGGGGTTGATTTCCTTGAGCAGATCATCAACGATTCGAAACGGGCAATCGATGGCCCGCATGAAGACCCTGCCCAGCAGGTTGATCACGCACACTTTGAGACCGTCCCCGGTCTCATAGATCCCCCATCCCCGGCCGGGCACCCCCTTCGGGTAGTTGAGAGGTCTCAGCACGTTGGTCATCGAATCAAGGTGAGGGACGACTTCCCGTCTGTCCCAGATATGATTACCGGAGGTCATGACATCTACGCCCAGTTCCGTGAGCTCATCAGCCAGCTTCACGGTCAGACCGAAACCCCCGGCAGCATTTTCGCAGTTGGCTACAACAAAATCGATGCTGTGCTCGGCCTTGAGCCCGGACAGAACCCTGCTCACGGCCAGCCGGCCCTGCCGGCCTATTATATCTCCGATGAAGAGAACATTGAAATCGGAGTTACTTGGCATACTCTATAGCTCGCGTCTCTCTGATGACGACAACCTTCACCTGGCCGGGATACTCAAGCTCCTTCTCGACCTTTCTGGCAATATCCTGGGCCAACGCTTCCGCCCGATCGTCATTGATTTCCTTGCTCTCCACCATGATTCTGATTTCGCGGCCGGCCTGAATCGCAAAGGCCTTGGTAACACCCTTGAAGGAATCAGCTATCTTTTCGAGTTTCTCCAGCCGCTTCACGTAACTCTCCAGTGTCTCTCTCCTGGCACCCGGTCGAGCACTGGATACGGCGTCGGCAGCCTGTACGAGCACAGAGTTCGCCGAATCGGTCACCGAATCACTGTGATGAAAACCTATGGCATGCACAACACCGGGATTCTCGCCATACCTCTCGGCAACATCTGAACCTATCTGGGTGTGAGTGCCTTCGGTTTCGTGATCGATGGCCTTGCCGATGTCATGCAGCAGACCCGCGCGCTTGGCAAGCTGTGAATCGAAGCCGAGCTCGGAGGCCATCATACCGGACAGATACGCAACTTCCTTGCTGTGCTGAAGCACGTTCTGGCCGTAACTGGTCCTGTACTGCAGTCTACCGAGCATCTTTATCAACTCGGGATGGAGACCGTGGACACCGACATCAAGTGAAACCTGTTCGCCCACTTCTCTGATCTTCTCATCCATCTCCGCCTGCACCTTCGCCACGACCTCCTCGATCCTCGCGGGATGGATACGTCCGTCGGCCACCAGGCGCTCAAGCGAGATCTTCGCCACTTCACGCCGTATAGGATCGAAACCGGAAAGGATTACCGCCTCCGGGGTATCGTCTATGATCACGTCGATCCCGGTCGAGAGCTCGAATGCGCGGATGTTCCGCCCCTCCCGGCCGATGATTCTTCCCTTCATTTCCTCATTGGGGAGCGATACGACAGAGACGGTTGATTCAACGACATGATCCGCAGCACACCGTTGTATGGCGAGCGTCAGCACTTCCCTCGCCTCCTTGTCGGCCTTCCTCTCTGCTTCTTCCCTGACTTTCCTTATAAGGTGGGCGGCCTCGTGTCTCGCCTCACTCTCGAGATTCGTTATCAAGATCTGCTTGGCCTCATCGGAGGTCATGCCGGCAATCCTCTCGAGCCGTCTGTTCTCTTCTTCAACCAGCCTCTTCAGTTCCTGTTCCTTGTCGGAAAGCGCTTTGTCCCGTGATGTAACATCCCGTTCGCGCCTGCGGACATCCCCTTCCTTCTTCTCAAGGATGTCTACCTTACGGTTTAGATTGGCCTCCCTGTCGGAAAACCGCCTCTCAAGCTTACTCAGCTCCGACTTTCTGGCCTGCGTCTCTCGCTCGAACTTCTCCTTGGCCTTGTACCACTGATCTTTGGCCTCAAGTACCGCGCCTTTCTTGTGTGTTTCAGCTTCCTTCTTGGCTTCGGAAATCATCTTCTCGGCGAGTTTCTCGGTACTCATAAGCTTGCTCTCACTCGCCCTTTTGCGTGCATACCAACCCAATAGAAATAGCAACATGCCTACAACAAGGCTCGCTATCACAATCAGTATTTGCTCAACCATTTCCCTGAACCTCCCCCGCAGTTTGAGAAAGCGGACTGCGACCGCAGTACGTTGTCATTGGGGGAATAGATGGATGGGTAATGCCTAGATGAACGCAGTCCGGATATGCTGAGGAGATATCACACGGTCAGCTCATGCAAAATCACGGGACTATCTCCTCCAGTTTTCGCCGCATTCTCAGCGTCGTCGCTTCCACGTCTTCCATGACCCTGCGCTTTTCATCGCGTTCCCTGAAAAGCTCGTCGGCGATATTCAAAGCTGCAAGTATACCAATCTTTGCGAGCGAGCCTACAGCGGGTGTCCCCTTGGCCACTTCTTTCATCCTCTTGTCAACATGACGCGCAAGCTTTGTCATGTACTCAACATCCGCCTCACCCTTTATCTTGTATTCGTGTCCAAATATCTCGACAGTAACGCTGTCTTTTTCGTCGGACACCCTAGGCCCTCCGGAAAACCTGGTTACGTTGCAATCCGAACTGATTCATAAACCCCTCCACTCCCCACATTCTATTCTTACTGCAAAACCTCCACCTTTGCAAGCATTGAGGTTACCTTAGACTTCATTAAAGCACATCTTTTCTTATATGCCTTATTCTCGGCAATCAACTCCTTTGTTCGATCTCCCTCCTTCTCACTCCGGCGAACCTGCTTTTCAAGCGCAGATAGCCTCTGCTCAAGTTTCTTCTTCTCTGTTGAAAGCTCCTTGTTTCTATCTCTAACCACCTTTAGGTCATCTACTACACTGTCGACCTTAGCAGCAAGCAACTCAAGCTCATCTTTATCCATAAAAGTACCCCCGTCTCATCGATATCTCACTCTTTCATTCTTATTTTGCCACCAAATTCGCTTCCCAAACGCTCTTCCATCCTCTTCTGTAGATCGTCTATCTCCTGTTCCGTGAGGGTCCTTGCAGGGCTTCTGAACACTATCCCGTACGCAATGCTCCTTGTCCCCTCAGGAATCTGTTCTCCCTCGTAGATATCGAACGTCTCAACCGACTCCACGAGTGATCCACCTTCTGCCAGTATAACGTCCCTGATTTTCGAGTCAACAACACTTTGCGGAACGATAACCGCGATATCCCTCTTCACCGCCGGATACTTCTGCACATCCTGGTATTTCCGCGGCCTGGAGGCCGGTTGGATCAGATGCTCAAAATCGATCTCGGCCACGTAGATCCTTCTTCTGGCGCCCGCAGCGTCACTCACGGGAGGTGCGAGCTCACCCATAGAACCGACCTCGAGGCTGTTTTCACCCTGGTTCAGGCTCACAACTGCACGCCGGCCCGGGTGTAAAAAGTCGTAACCGCCATCCGAAAAACCGAACTCCAGATCAAAGGAAGCTGCAAGTGCCTCCAGGATCCCTTTGAGATCGTAGAAATCGAATCCCCTTGATTGGGCGTACCATGCACGTGGTTGCGTTACGCCGGAAAGGCCGATTGTGAGTCTGAGCACCTCCCCGAACTCCGCACCTTTCTTCAAGTAGACCCTGCCCAGCTCGTACAGCGCCACTGCCTCCTGCCCGAACCGCTCGTTCTTAACGAGCGCAGTAACGATACCCGGTACGAGACTGCTTCTTAAGATCGAGTTCTGTATGCCCACCGGATTCCTGATCTCGACCACGTTATCGGATGCCAGGTTGAAGAGATCCAGGCTCGCGGGACCCGCCATAGCGTCTGAGACAATCTCGGTGAGCCCCATACCCGTGAGGGTGTTTCTTGCAAGACCGGCGATCTGGCTTTCGAGCGGCAGTTTGCCGTAAGTCTGACAGGTCGTGGTAGTTGTCCCTTCGATCCGGTCGTATCCGTAAAGCCTTGCGACCTCCTCGGCAATATCGGCTTCGAATTCCACGTCGCGTCTCCGGGTGGGAACGACCACCTCGAGGTCCTTTCCCGGTGACACGAGGAAACCAAGCCGTTCGAGATAGTCACAGATCTCCTGCTCCGGGACCGATGTGCCGAGAAGCCGGTTGATCCTCTTGGGGTTTACAAAGAGATGTCTCGGGGCAACCGGTTCCGGATAGACATCGATCATCCCGTGGGACACCCGGCATTTCGTGTTCTGCTGGATAAGAGCGGCCGTCCGCGCCAGCACGTAAAGAACCGCCCCGATATCGACGGTTCTGGCGAAACGGTATGACGCCTCGGTAGCAATACCAAGCCTCTTTGAGGTTTTCCAGATACAGGGCGGATCGAAGAAGGCACCCTCTATCAGCACCCGCTTCGTGGCAGCGCCCACCTCGGAGTTCTGACCGCCGATCACACCGGCTATGGCAACCGGTTTTTCTTTGTCTGCAATCACAAGGTCATCGGGAGAAAGCTCGTACTCATTCGCGTCCAGCGCAACGAACTTCTCACCTTTCCCGCCACGCCTGACGACGATCCCCGAACCGGCCAGTTTGTCCAGGTCGAAGGCATGCAGGGGATGACCCGTTTCGAATAAGACCATGTTGGTGGCATCGACTATGTTGCTGATAGGACGCAGCCCGGCAAGCCGGAGCCTCGCTCTGACTTCAGCGCTCGATCCCCTGACCTCGACATCCTCAAGCGCAATCGCCCCGTATCGCGGGCAGGCCTCGGTGTCAAGTACTTCAACCGTGGCCAGGTCCGATATCTCGCTCCCATCCTCGGACAGACCGGGTTCCGGGATGATCAGCTCCTTACCGAAGACGGCAGCCAGCTCACGCGCGATTCCGATTAGCCCCAGGCAGTCGCTCCGGTTCGGTGTTACTTCAAGTTCGATCACGGGCTCGTCAAGCCCGAGGGCCTCGATCAGCTTAATACCGGGCGCGACCTCGGAATCGATCGCGAGAAGCTCCTCCTTCGAATCGTCCAGCCAGGCTTCCCAGCCCGAACAGAGAACGCATTCAGAGTTGACCCCGGCAATCGGAGCCGCATCCACCGTCCGTCCGCTGCCCAGTTTGGCGCCGGGCATCGCGACGGCATAAAGGACACCCTCATCGACATTCGGCGCACCGCAGATCGATGTAAGACTCGTGTAGCCGACGTTGACTTCGACGATCTTGAGGTGCGGTTCATCCGGATGCTCGGTGACCTTGGTCGCCCGGCCGACAATGAAGTTATCCAGGCAGTCCCACTCGTTGGGAATCACCTCGGCGTCGGCGAATCCAAGCATGATCAGGTAGTTACAGATTTCCTCCGGAGTAACATCCAGCTTCACGAACTCCTGTAACCACCCGTAAGGGAGTCTCATCACCTGCTCCTAGAACTGACTCAGGAAACGCAAGTCGTTATCGTAAAGCATTCTTATGTCGCCTATACCGTACTTGAGCATGGCCACCCTCTCAACACCCATCCCGAAGGCATAGCCTGTTACGCCAAGCGAGTCATAGCCGACATGCTTGTAGACGTTGGGATGGACCATTCCGCACCCCAGTACCTCGAGCCAACCCGACTGCTTACAGAGTCTGCAGCCCTTGCCGCCGCAAACCAGACAGGATATGTCCAGCTCGGCGCTTGGCTCGGTGAACGGGAAGAAGTGTGGTCTGAATCTGACCTTGGTCTCCTCGCCGTATATCTCCCTGGCGAAGGCCGCGAGGGTACCCTTGAGATCTGCCATGCTTACATCATGATCAACATACAGCCCCTCTATCTGTAAGAAGCTCATGAGATGAGATGCATCCGGTGTATCCCGCCTGTGACACCTCCCGGGTACCACTACACGTACAGGCGGGGGCTGAGACTTCATCACACGTATCTGCGCGGGTGAAGTATGCGTCCTGAGGACGTGCCCCTCACCGACGTAGAAGGAATCATGGTCATCACGTGAGGGATGCCACGCAGGGAAGTTGAGCGCGTCGAAGTTATTGTATTCGGTTTCGATTTCGGGCCCCTCGACAGACGTGAAGCCCATCCCCACAAAGACGTCCACTATCTTGTTCATCATCTCGACAGCGAGATTGCGGCGTCCTGTCCTGAACTTCCTCCCGGGCAGGGTCACATCGAGGGATTCTCCGGTAAGATCCGAGGCGTAGGTCGCCTGCTTGAGCTCATCGGTGCGGGAATCGACCAGGCCCAGTAACTCATCCTTGGCCTCGTTTAGAAGCCGTCCGAGCTCCTTGCGCTCATCGGGAGCGGCCTGACCGAGCTTCCTCAGGAGGAGTGTCAGAACTCCTTTCCTGCCAAGATGCTTTGTACGTGCCGACTTCAGGTCATCAAGGCTCTTCGAGGAGAGTATCTCATCGCGTGCGGTCTGTTGTGCTTTCCTTGCCTCATCACGCAGATCCATACGCCTTCTCCAAGGCCTGTTTGGCCTTGCCGACGATTTCATTGAATGCGGCCTCGTCGGTTACGGCGAGATCGGCGAGAATCTTTCTATCTATGGCTACTCCGGCTTTTTGGAGTCCGTCTATCAACCTCCCGTAGCCGATACCCTGCATTCTCGCCGCAGCATTGATCCTGATAATCCAGAGGGAGCGCATGTCGCGCTTCTTGGCCCTTCTGTCGCGATAAGCATATGCAAGCGCTTTTCTGACACTCTCAAGGGCCGTACGATAGAGCCTGTGCTTGGAACCCACATAGCCCCTTGCGGCCCTTAGTATTTTCTTACGTCTTCTCCTCGACTTCACCGACGTCTTCGTGCGTGGCATTGCCTTCCTCCGTCACCTTCTCCTTTTTATCCGGTTCTTTTATGGCGCTGGGCCTGGGACAGATCACCATCATCATGGTCATACCCTCTCGTTTCGGCCCGGCTTCGACTGTGGCGATCTCATCAAGTTCTGCCGCCACCCTCTTCAGAATCCTCAAACCTATATCGGGATGAGTAACCTCCCTGCCCCTGAAAATCAAGGAAAACTTCACCTTGTTGTTCTGCTCAAGGAACTTGCGGGCGTGGTTCATTTTGAATCCGTAGTCATGTGTTTCGATCTTGGGCCGCATCTTGATTTCCTTGACGTGCATGATGTGCTGCTTCTTCTTCGCCTTCTTCGCTTTCTTGCTCTGCTCATACTTGTACTTGCCGTAGTCCATTATACGGCAGACC
>JALGZP010000120.1 GCA_025774845.1 bacterium | reverse complement strand
TAGCCCCGCTCATAGCTCCGTCACGAGCGACAGCATCGTTGAGGAGACCGCATTCAGCGAAACCGACTACGACTTCTACTTTGAGGATTTGGCGCTTGATATCTTTAGCCCTGATATGCTGGCGCGGGCCGACCTGAGAGGAGAGATTTTGCACGAAGTGTACCTGAACCTCGCCGGCCCCGACAACGCTCAGAGGATGTCCCACATCCGTGCCAGCGTGAGAGCCGCCGCTGAAGCCGGTCTCACCGGGCTGCTGCTCGGTGAAAAAACAGCCAGATCCGGAGCCACGGACATCTACGAGATCGATTTTGAGCTGGAAGGCGCCGGGGCGAGGTGGCTGAGCATGTCGGCAACCGTCGAGCAACTGGGCGATAGTACGAAGTGCTCCATAACAGTTACGAAATATGACTCCCAGGGGAATTGGGCCAGTTATCCAGTCAGGAGGACGTTTTTCGGACCTGTAGCCGAATACACCACTTCTGATTTCACCGAGAAGGTTGCCCTCGGTGAAGGCCGCTACAAACTCGAGATTTTCGCAAACGCGAAGGAGTTCAGAGACAACTCCAACACAGGGTCCATAGCCGGAGCTGTGGCCTACACATATGTGAGCATCGCTTTCCTGGAGTACCAGTAAGCACTCGGGTCAGGCTTGCATATTTGCACGGGGTCAGAGCTCGGAAATTGCGTGCGGTGAAACCTGCAGCTCAATTTCCGAGCTCTGACCCCGAGTGTTTCTCCGATAATGCTCTTAGTTATAGGACGCCGTGAATCGAATACCGAAGCTTGTACCCGTCCAGTCCCCCGTAATACCCTTCTCCGGGACTGAGTGGTATCCAAATGCCCCGGCGACTCCTATGCCCCAGCTGTCACTGACCCACCATTCCTTCCCCACAGTCAGATCTATTGCGGGACCAAGGTCTGTTTCCCCGCTGGTCTGCTCGGATTCGACAGTCATCGACGCAGCGCCAACGGAACCTGAAATATAGATGTTCACAGGCATGAAGTAGTACGTCAGGCCGGCGCCAAAGCCGTTAATACTGACATCGGCCGCCAAGGTCTCAGTTGACCCAAGAAATGATATGTCCGGATCGCTGGCCAACCATCCAAACAGCGTTGCATGCAACGCCAGGTTCCGGGTCACCATACCCCCGATCGCGAGATTAACGTCTCCTGTAGCTCCGGATATATCCAGGTCGGCACCGAAAACATCGAAAGTCGTAGTCGCTGTACCCCCGCCTCCAGAGAGCCTAAGAAAGAACCCTCCATCATGGTCACGGGGTCCCGCCCAGCCAACTGCTACTGAAGAAGCCATAATCAGGCACAACAGCGCTACTATCCTCACACTCCGCAGTCCGCGTTTCACGCAGATCCTCCTTTCTCACAGGGCACTCCTGCCCCACGTTTCCAACCATCTCCCATATTGCAGAGCCAGGTTTCTATCTCAAAAGAAAATGATGTACTGAGCTCGCCTCAACGGTGACATTCCCACTGCCGGCTTGTCAAGGTTTGATCGAGTAGGCGACCATGAAGGAAAGGCCGTCGTGGGTGGAACCCCGCCACTACCGGCTGCAATTTTCGAGCTCTGACCCCAAGAAATCGGCACGGTGAGAAGAACGCTTAGTTTCAAGACCTGACCCCGGGGGTGTTTTAGGGTTCAAGGAGGTAGGAGAGGTCCTCACCCTTACGGCAGGTTCTGACTACGAATTCCTCCCTCCTCAGGTTGGGATCGTCCTTAACATCTATCTCCAGCTTAAACCGCTTCTCAAGCCTTATGATGCGGCGTGCGCTTTCTGAGAGCAAATGGAACGCCACTTCGGGATTGAGGTAGAGCTCCAGGCGCTTCTCCGATGACCTGCCCTTGAGCCGCCTCAGGGCACGCTCGAGACGCATCTCTATCGCGTCTAGCGAAAGCGCCCTCCCTGAGCCCCCACAGGTCGGACACGTCTCGCTCAGGAGCTGGCCGAGGCTGGGTCTCACCCGTTGCCTCGTCATCTCCACGAGCCCCATCTCGCTCACCCTCAGCGTCTTGGTCCGTGACCTGTCAGTCCGGAGCCCGGCCCTCAGCTCGTCAAGCACCTTCTTTCTGTTTTCCTCAAGCTCCATATCTATGAAATCAATTACGATGATCCCACCCAGATCCCGGAGCCTGAGTTGCCTGGCGATCTCCGTCGCGGCCTGAAGATTGGTCCTCGATGCCGTCTCCTCCTGGTCCTTGGCACCTCTGTATCTACCAGTATTGACATCGATTGCCACCAGCGCCTCGGTGTGATCGATCGATATGAATCCACCCTTCTTAAGGGGCACGATTCTGTTGAGTATCTTCTCGGTATCTTTCTCGATCTCGTAGGCATCGAATATCGGTGTGTCTTCCTTATAGAGATGTACCCTGGACCTGAGACTAGGTGCGAACGACCGGAGATAGGACACTATCTCCTTGTATTCCTTCTTGGAATCGACCACGATGGCCGTAACATCCTCTGTGACGATGTCTCTTACGAGTCGCGTGATTATCTCCATATCCTTGTGGATCAGGCTGGGGACCTTGGCCTTCTCGGCCCGCTTGGCCTGCCGATTCCAGAGTTTGGTGAGGAACTTGATGTCCGCCGCGAAATGCTTACGGTCCATCCCCTCACCTGCGGTCCGGACAATAATCCCCATCCCATCGGGCTTAAGCGGTGCGACGATATCCTTGATCCTATGCCGCTCTTCCCTGTCTTCGATCTTTCTTGAAACACCCACCAGCTCGGCACTCGGCATGAGCACAAGATAGCGGCCGGGTAGCGAAATCTGTGTGCTGACCCTCGGCCCCTTGGTCATGATCGGTTCTTTTGTCACCTGAACCAGGATCTCATCACCTTTGGAAAGCACATTCTCAATCAGGATGTTCCTGTCCTTGCCGACGGGTGCGGCCCGCGTTACTTCATCGTCACTGAAGCGGTCTTCGATGCTCTCGAAATCCGCCAGGTCGGTACTCAAGTCCGACACGTGGAGGAAAGCGCTCCTCGCGTAGCCGACATCCAGAAATGACGCCTGCATACCCGGAAGAACGGCTGTCACCTTGGCCTTGTATATATCACCAACCGAGAGCCTGTTACCCAGACGCTCGACCATGAACTCGACCAGATGTCCGTCCTCCTTTATTCCGATCCTTGTTTCCTGCGATTCAACGTTAATGATTATTTCTCTTCTCAAACTTAATTCTCCTCTTGTCTCTCCGTCATGAAAGCCGGACTGAATACACCATCCCGCTCGACGAAGAGGTCCTTTCTTATTATCTCATAATGGACCTGCGATTCACGCAGAATCCTTTCAATCACTTTTTCGGGCCCGGGCGAACCGGCCCCGATACTCACCTTGATGTCAACAACCAGTTTATCGTCTTCAGCACGGTGAGTCATGCTGAAAATCTTTCCACGCCCCGAAAGCGCATCTCCTATCCCGCGCACCAGGTCCTCCCCCGGGGCACCGC
Source organism: bacterium (assembly GCA_025774845.1). Classification (GTDB taxonomy): domain Bacteria; phylum Arandabacterota; class Arandabacteria; order Arandabacterales; family Arandabacteraceae; genus Arandabacterum. The sequence goes on along the minus strand of JALGZP010000120.1, from coordinate 1,576 downwards.
CACTGGTCCGTATCTCTATCGAATAAGCCGCAGCATTGACCAGCCGCATCAGGGAGGGGCAATTGAGCCCGATAACCCGCGATTCGATCATACTGAGACCCGTGGGCAGACATTCATTGAGCCTGTCTATCCAGCCGTTCAAGGGCATCCTCGTAAGCAGGATATCAAGACACTCCGACTCACCGGCCGCACCAAGCGGAAGCGGTGGACCGAAGGAGATCCGCGGATGCGGAGAAAAACCCTCGGAGTAACACACCGGCGCTCCCGACCGGCGGAGACCCCGCTGGATGCAGCGCACGGTGTCAAGATGGGATGCCAGTCTCATCTCGGCCTGCTTCGAATATCTTACTCGAAACTTGATCCGGACATTCGCGGGCTTACGTCTGAGAGGATCGCCTGCAAGGATGCGACCGACGTCACCGGGTTCCTGCGCCTCGCGCCGCGCAGGCGGTTTCTTGTCCGTGCAGGCGCCACAGTCGCTGCATGTTCCTTCCCTGCAATCGGGGGTCAGCTCCCTCGAGGCCGACTTCTCCGCTTCCCTTACCAGGAATTCATGGGAAACACCACCATCGATGTGTCCCCACGGCAGCGGCTCTGAACTGTCCCGTGCCTCGAACCCGCTGTCGAAAGCGATACCCGATTCATCGAGACACCGTTTCCAGAGGTCATAGTCAAAGCGATCCGTCCAGCTGTCAAAACGCGATCCGGCTTTCCAGGCACGGAATATAGGCTCGCCCAGTGTGCGGTCCCCGCGGGCAAGCAGGCCCTCGAGCTGGGCCATGAAGGGGTCCCGCCACTTGAGTTTGATTCGCCTGTCGGGAAGTCGCTTTCTCACGTGCGAGATCCGTTCACTCAGGGTCTCGGGCGGCTGCTGCGCCTCCCATTGAAACGGTGTATGGGGGCGTGGTACGAAGGGCGAGAGCGATACGGTTATCTTCCTTCGTCTACCGTAACCCCTGCAAATGGATTCGACCGATCTCACCATTTTCACGAGCCCATCCATGTCACCTTCGGTCTCATAAGGCAACCCGACCATGAAGTAGAGTTTGACGGAATCCCAGTTGTTCCTGAAAGCCGTCTCGACTGTCGTAAAGAGCTCATTCTCATCGACGTTCTTGTTGATAACGTTCCTGAGATCGAGGCTCCCCGCCTCGGGAGCGAACGTGAGCCCCGTCTTCTTGGTCCTGCCTATGAGCCTCGCGATCTCATCGGAGAACGCACCGGGCCGCATCGACGGAAGCGATATGCTCACACGCCTCTCAGCGAGGACACGCGTGAGTTTCCCGACCAGAAGAGCCAGATCGTCGTAGTCCGATGTCGATAACGAGACCAGCGATACCTCGTCCCAACAGCTGGCCTCGATGCCTTTTTCGGCCAGCCAGGTAACGGAATCGGCGCTCCTCTTCCTCACCGGTCTTGTGAGCATCCCTGCAGAACAGAAACGACAACCCCGTGTGCAACCACGCATTATCTCAAGCGTAAGCCTGTCGTGCGTGATGGGTATGATCGGGACTATAGGTGGATGGGGAAAGTCTTCATCCTTTAAGATAGGCTCGATCCGTCTGCGTATCGTAAG
>JALGZP010000119.1 GCA_025774845.1 bacterium | reverse complement strand
CCCTCGTCATCTAATACAAGCCACGAGTTTCCCTCGTACGCGGCGTCGATTGCGTTGGCTCCTTGAGAAGCAACCGCAGACAACAGCAGAAGAGCAAACAGAACACAACACACAGACATTAGCTTCTTACCCATATCTCTCACCTCCTTGCCATATATATCATAGCACAGGCATCGCGCAGAGTCACGTGGAATTTCAGGACTTGCCCGGAGCGGTTCGAGGCTTGATTGTCTTGGAAGCGACAACGGGGAAAGTAACAGGGAATACTGAAACATCTCGGGCGCAGAAAGCCGACCCTTCAGAGAAGTCAGTGACGGGCCATACGGGACGATTATCGCAACTACTTGATGAGTCACGAATGCGCCAAGATGGCACAGATGGTGGCTAGCTTGGCATGACAAGCCGGTCTCGGCCGCTTGATTTGGTTTGTTGGCCGCCCTGGATTCGTTTACGATTTCAATTTACAATTCTGACAACAACCACACCTCGGGGCGGAACATCTGCTGAAAATGAGGTCATCAAGCCCAGGTCTTCATGTTCCCATAAGTCCCTAACCTGGGCTTCGCCTTCTAAACCCAGGGTTGCAGCGAAATCAATGCTTCTTGTTCTGGAGGTAGATTCGCGGTTAAAGAATGCCACAATCCAGTCGCCGTTGCTCATTTGGCCGGTCCAAATCTGGCTGTCTTGACTGGTAGGGTCATTATCAAGCGGTTTGCCTACAAACCCGTCGTAATTGAGTGCCAACATGTCCTCATTCTGTAAGAGCCACAAATCGTCCCCGACGGTAGTATGCTGATCGGCAACCCCCAAGGGACCACCGGCCATCAGGTGCTGCGAAACAACCGATTCTTTCTCCTCATCATTGTTGAATGTATTCAACCGGACAAAATCGCCGTCGAGTATAATCTTTTCCCTGCCTGAGATGTGCGACCAATAGGCATATCCATCCATCGGGTTGGCCCATTGCGACCACCAGTTCCGCCGGTTGCCACGGTCATCCTCACTAAATCTCTCCCAGGTTCCCCACGACACATCTTCACTGATCCGGATCATGTGGGCACAGCGACGTTCAACCCCGGCCTCGTTGTTCAGGGCGGGCATCACAGCCTTTAAGAGAATACCATGTTCATCGGCTTCCTCCCTTATCCAGCGCAGGGCGGTAACATAGTTCTCGTGTGACCGGTCGGGACCTACATCGCCCAGATTCTTGTCGAAGCCGTCTTCAAACCAGGACAGGAAATCGACATTCAGGAATCTTATGCCCATGTCCGCGTGATGCTCCACGCATCCTTTGACATATTCTTCCGCCCCATCACGGTCTACCTGAACCCACGTAAACCATAACGATTCTTCATCTCTGTCGATGATCTGTTCGAGGGCTATATCGGTTCCTTTTATCGTTGCGCCGGCATCCACCGCACTCATGTGCACCCAGAGCGGATTGTCATACATCCCAAGATTCATGCCGCGGCTCTGAAGATGATCGGCCCACCAGGAATAATCATGCTCCCAGTGTCTGGAATGAGAAACCCTGTAGCCGTGCTCGTTCAGTTGACTGACATCACCCCAGCCATCCATGGCAATCATATTAAACCCGTAAGGCAGCAGGTTTTCCTCAACCCAGTCTATATTGGCTGATAAAGCCTCTTCGGAGATGAAGTTATTCTGATCACCCGGCTGCAGAATATGATGTTCGTAAACACTCCAATACAAAGGGGCCGAGAAAGGATTATCTGGAATCTCCAACTCCGGCTCATCATCGTTAACGTTATCTGTTATTCCATTGCTACATGATGTGACCAGAAATAAGAATCCGACAAAAAAGACGCTGAGTGCAAATGCGAAGGACCGGACATTCTTTAGATAAGTCATTCTTCGTGTCACTCTGAGTTGAGGGTTATCCTCTCTAAATATCGGACATCCCGACCCCACCATTATGGCATCCCCCTAGCATCTGTCAACAGGTTCACCGCATGCCAGAAAGTCAGACGTTTTCCGATCGAAAACGGGCCGGCGCTTCAGATAACACAGACCGTTGGCCATCTGGTATGAGGAGACAACCGTAGCGAATAATCAAACCATGAAAGACCTACCAGATTTCGCTGTGAAGCGGCATACGGCACGGCAATCCACCGTGCAGAAGTGATAAGATAGCAGAAATTCGAGACAGTGAAGCCCCCGGCGGATGCCGCCGGAGGCTTCATCAGCAGGCCACACGTATCTATCCTGGTACCTATTTCACGAGCAGTACCTTTCTTGTCGCTGTGTAGCCCTCCATCGTAAGCCGATGGAAGTAAATGCCCGCAGGCAGTTCGTGTCCCGCCCCATCGCGGCCGGACCACTTAACCGTGTGTAGACCTCCCTCCAGATTCTCATCAACAAGTGTCGTTACAAAGCGGCCTTTAACATTGAAGATCTGCAGCTTCACATGGCCGCCACCGGCTGGCACTCCGTATCGCAGCGTGGTCGCCGCAGTGAATGGATTCGGCACGCTGTGATAGAGACGAAGCCCCGCGGGGATGTCTTTCCCGATCGGCACGCCGCCGGTGGGATCCATGAAGAGGCGGAACGCCAGGTCGATCGAATCCCCGTGCTGCGGATGACCCGCCGGGTAGATGAGCTGCCCCCATGGGCCAGGATAGGGTTCAGTCCCCAAGCCCCAGACGGCCGCATCGTTCCAGTGGTCAATCGAGGTCTTCCAGCCGAACCAGGCATACGTATCATACGGATATGCTTGGACATCCAGCCAGTAAACGATGGGATCGGTCTCTGTTCCTTGCTGGTAAAAAGCCTCGTCAACAGGCACATAGAACTTGTAGAGCCAGCAGGTCCAATCGGAAGTCGCCCAGTAGTCAGCCGGCGGATACAGAAAGCCTTCCACTATGTTATCACGCCAGACCACCGCCTCGAATTCGCCGGGTACAAAGCGACGATACCATTCGACATCGCCCGGCATGCTGTAACCGGTCGGGCTCATGCTGTCGGGGATATCCTGGTGGAAGCTCAGGGTGAATTCCGCACCCGTCGGGTCGTCACCGTTGGGCAAATAGTCATAGATCCACGATGCCCAAATCCAGATCTCGATGACCTTGCCGGATTCGGTGCAGAGGTAATCGTCAGCCAAGATGTATGCCCAGGAAGGCTGGACGAATCCACCGTCGGTTGCATTGACATCGATCCCCCGGACTGTTAGATCAGGTCTCTGTAACCACTTGGATGCGTGCGTCTCTTCGATCCAGACCTCATGGTCTTCGACCTCGCCATCCGAGGCAGGGCCGTCAGGTGGCAAGCCCCCCACATCGCTGATACGGAAGCGGGCGAAGGTTGGGCCGATTGCAGCTGCAGCTGGTGTCGTGACAATAACCGGGTGCACACCGGCAGGGTACCAGCCGGCGACTATCTGCTCAGCAGGATGATCCCAGGTCTGGTTGGCATCGAAATCGATCCAGGCCTCAACGAAGCCGCCGGTGCCACTACCACCGTCGTTGACCCTGAAGGTTATGGTCGAAGCCGCTCCCTGGGTGAGTATGGGGATTGTGACGCCATCCTCATCATCGCTCGTGTCGATGTCATCACCAAGTGCATTGGCATCGGGTTGCCCATCGGCTTCCATGTCAGGGGCATCTGTGATGTCACCCAACCAGGGGCCTCCCATGCCGTGATTGGCACCGCCGTTGGCCGCCAGTGTCGGATAGCCGGGGGCCGCCGCAGCATCCGGCGCATCACCCCAGTCCTGGTCCGCCGTCTCTGGACCGACGATCACGAATGCCAGGTCGATGGACTCGTCATACTGAGGGTGTTCCTGCGGATAACGCAGTTCGTACCAGGGACCCGTGTAAGGTTCGGAACCTTGACCCCAGACAGCGTCATCGTTCCAGTGATTCCGTGAAGTCTTCCAGCCCAGATGGGCATTCGCATCAAAGGGCACCGCCTTCATATCCAGCCAGTATACAATCGGAGTATCAATTGATCCCTGCTGAAAGAACTGTTCACCGGCAGGAATGAAGAAGTTGTACTGCCAGCAGATCGTGTCCGCCGGGAATACATAGTTGTAATCTCTCGGATCCAGCCATCCTTCGACCAGACTGTCCTTCCAGACTCGATACGTAAACTCCCCCGGCTGGAAGGTTCTGTGCCACAGCACCTCCCCCGGCATGCTGTATCCGGCTGCGCTTTCAGTATCGGGAATGTCGGCATGGATACTGAGGGTGAACCTCACGGAATCCGGGGATTCTCCGAACGGTACACGGTTATAGAGCCATGACGTCCAGATGTGAATGCTCGTAATCGGGCCGGTCTCCCGACAGCGGAAATCGTCGGCTAGGATAAGACTCCGTGAGGCATTCACATCGATGCCTGTTGAGTCGAGATCTGGAAATTGAGCCCACTTCCTCGGCTCCCAGGGGTCCCAGTCAGCGAACGCTGTTACCGTATATGCCAGTAGCACTATCAGGAAGACCGATATGGTCTTCGTTCGCATACGTCTCCTCCCTTCGTCTCTTTGCTTCCCTTGTCTCATTGAACCGGTGGGCGACCGATCACTCGGACTCAACGGAACTGTGACGTCGACGTAGGGGGTGCTAAGACGGTGGTCACAGCCTGCGTTGCTCCCGAAATGGATCCATTGTTGCATTCAATCTCCCCGGCTCGCTGTCTCTCCAGCATATCACACCTACACGGCACCCCCGATCTACACAAGCCCGGGAGCGGCAGTAGCTGCTGTATACACTGGAGGAATACTATAGCATACACTACAGATCGGATCAACACCTTTCTTATTGACATCGGTCGTTTGAGCGTGTGGACACCAGCGCGAGGGCATGCTACAGTACACGCAATCAACATCGTCACAGCTGTCTGGATTCTTATCGGACTTGCGTTGCGTGGACATCTCATCCGAGCAAGGTAATCCGGGGCTGCTGAGTGACTGACGGCAACCTGTCCATAGAGGATCCGGAGGAGGTGTGGGGACTTTAGAGTGAGAATCACCGCACGGTCACCAGCGAAACCGGTGCAGGCGAGGGTCGGAGTGCGAATTCAGGTATAACCTACT
>JALGZP010000118.1 GCA_025774845.1 bacterium | reverse complement strand
GAGATGCAGTTTTCAGAGATGCTATTCCGTGTGGGTCCCGGTACTTACATGACTGTGGTCGAGACACACCGGATTGAAGACCTCAGGTTGCTTCCCTTCTCCAAGGTGAGACTTCTGCCCGGCGCGTTCCCGGTCGAGCAGGCTCCAGCCATGAGACCGCTTATGGCCATAACCCCGATGCCGGAGATCCAGGGAATGGTTTCCCAGGTATCGGGGGATACGCTCTGGAAGTACATCTCGCAGTTGAGCGGCCGCGAACCTGCCCCTCTCGGTGATCACACCCTGGTGATTCCCACCAGGTATTCCTATAACTCAATGGTCGACAGCGCAGCCCAGTATCTCTACGAAAGGTTCGAAAACTACGGGATCGATGTCGACTACCATTACTATACCGTAGGCAAGCACAGCTTCTATTCCGTCGCCGCCGTCGATGACCAGCATGTGTGGGTGACGGGCAGTAGCCAGAAGATCTTCAAGACCAGTGATGGAGGCCTTACATGGACGAAGCAGGTACCCGGAGCCATCTTTCAGTCGTTCTGGGGTATCTGTTTCCTCGACACCCTCGAAGGCTGGATCGCGGGGACGAGCGGTAACATCTTTCACACCACCAACGGTGGTGCGTCATGGGCCAATCAGGCTACGCCAACAGGTGTGACCCTGCGGGAAATCTGCTTCCTCGACTCGGTCACCGGCTGGGTGGTCGGTTACGCTGGCATTATTCTGCAGACAACCGACGGTGGTGCTACCTGGACGAGCATCCCGAGCGGTACGAGCTACGACCTCTATGGACTTCACTTCCAGGCTCCCGACAGGGGTTGGGCATGTGGAGAGAACGGTATAATTCGCTTCTGGGACGGGGTGAGCTGGACAGCCCAGACGAGTGGTACCTCAGAGTATCTCCTCGACATTCACTTCGGTGACGATGATACGGGCTGGATAGTCGGAGGTGGACGTACTGTGCTGACGACAAGTGATGGCGGTACGACCTGGTCACCTCAAACGGCGCCCACCGAGGTTGATCCTTATCTCAAGGGCGTGTGCTTCACTGACACGCTGAACGGCTGGGCTGTGGGCTTAAGCGGTGGCATTATTCACACGAGCGATGGAGGGGTTAACTGGGAAGCGCAGAGCTCAGGCACGCTCTTCGGTCTTCGGTGGGTACGCTTTATCGATGAGCTCGAAGGCTGGGCTACAGGCTATGGTTGCGCAACGCTTCACACGGCCGACGGTGGTGCTACCTGGGAGAACCAGACAGGAAACCTGCCCTCAGGGGCACTTCTTTCGCTGAGGAATGTCGTGGCGACCAAGCCTGGCGCGGTGAGCACCGACCAGGTGATAATCTGCGCCCACTACGATTGCACATCGAACGATCCCGACAATCTCGCACCGGGCGCTGATGACAATGCGAGTGGCACCGCGGGCGTAGTTGAAGCTGCACGTGTGCTGGCCGAGTACCCATTTGAGAAGACAGTCAAGTTCCTGTGTGTATCGGGTGAAGAGCAGGGTCTATACGGGAGTGGCGAGTATGCCACGGATGCCAAGTTTGCAGGCGATGTGATAACCGGTGTGTTCAACCTCGACATGATAGGCTACGTCAATTCCGTGCCCGAGGACGCTGATCTCATCGGCGATCCATCCTCGGAGTGGTTGGTGGACTTCGCGGTTGACTGCGCAACTGCCTATGTTCCCGGTCTTCCGACGCTCAAAGTCATTGATGAGAACAGTGTTTACAGTGACCATGCCTCGTTCTGGCGGGCAGGCTATCATGCTTTCTACGCAATAGAAGACGACAATCTCACCTACCCGCATTACCATACGACCGGTGACACGCTGGGGAATCTGACCCAGTCGTTCGCGGAAGATTGTGTCAAGCTGGGGGTTGCTACGATCGCGGAACTCGCGGTGCCTCATCTGACTTCAGGCTTGCCACACCTTGCCGGGGCTGACCTTGTGACTTCAGCGTATCCTAATCCCTTTACGGCATCGACCAAGATCTCATTCGCGCTTGCGTTACCGGGGCGCGTCAAGGTCACGGTCTTTGACGTTGAAGGCCGGGTAGTTAACGCGCTCAGCGATGGAATGCTTCCCGCCGGCAGACAGCAGCTCGTGTGGCAGGGAGATGACGATAACGGCCAGAGGGTTTCGCCGGGGATTTACTTCGCAAATGTCGAAGCGGACGGTATCAAGGCTTCAGCAAAGGTGATAGTGTTACGATAGTGGTGGGCCGGGCAACCGGCCTATCAGTCGTTTGACAGTTTTAGAATGGCGTTCTGCAGGCGGCGGTGCTTGTTGAAGAGTTCAACAAAGCGGGACTCCCGCCGTCCACCCTTCGCCCGTATTACTTCGACCAGTGCGCGCTTGTCTGAGAGACTCCATCGTTTGATGCCGCCCAGTAACATTACCAGGGGGCTCCAGCGCTCCCAGGCGAGTTTCTCTCCGGGTGAAAAGCGGTTCAAGGAGCGCAGGCCGAGCAGCCGGGCCGCCTCATTGGAGCACATCCTTATCCCCTTCTCACGATCGGCACCAAAGCGTTCTGCAAGCGTGCCCATGATCTTGAAACCAATGTCTCCCGGTGACATGTCGGCCACGGTGTGTCTCCGCCGGCGACCAAGGTCGAGGAACATGTTCTCGGATGCGAGCTCATTCAGAATGGTTACGCTGGTGCGATGACGCGGGTTTTTTATCATCTTCTTGAGCTCCGCCCACAGGATGCGACGCAAATCGGGATCCCGAAGCCGAAACCCGAGCTTGTAATAGAACCACCAGGCACCCGATTCGAGTGCTTCTGGATTGTTGTGTCCCAGCTGGTATGGGGGAACAACGAAACTATCGCTCCCGAAGAGACGCCTCATCATGGCAAGGGCGCGGCTGTAGATCATTCCGGATTCGGCACCACGGACCGTTTCAAACATGTTGAAGGCGGCTTCCGTGGAACTAAAGAGCGACCCGGCGAGAACATAGCCGATAGGGACCCCGTTCTTAAGCGTCAGGAACCCGTAGACCGATTCAAGCATCAGCCTACGCTCGGGTTTAACCCCAATGCAGGCAAACTGAAGACCCTGGTCACAACTGACAAGCCTTACATCATGCTCGGATGCGTGCTCGAAAGCGTCAAGATCACGGCTCCGGGTAATCATTGCACCTCGGGCCAGGTCGATAAGCTTCCGTCCCTCCCTGGCCGGTAGTGACTGTACACGGACCGGAGCACGGCGAATCTCATCCCGAAATGTCCTCCGGATCTTGGAGAGCGGTTGCGTCTGAAAGACAACCGGGCTCTTCGTGTACCGCGCATGTGTACGACTCGGAGTGTCGGGCCCCGGTGCGAGCCGGATCGGAATATCCAGACGCTCGTATGATAGCTCGCGTCCGAACGCGTTCGCGGCGAGGGCTTTGAATCGCCGGATAAGGAAATACGCATCGGTCTCCCCCGGCCCTTTTAACTTATCCACCCACTCCCGGGGTGAGAAATCCAGTTCATCGAGTGCGGGGGTTTCAGAGTAAGGGACAAGTAGCGGAAGGATGTCCGGTAGATCGCTCTTCTTGTCGAAGGTCGCCCAGTCTATTGAGATGCGATCGGGCCAGCGCTGCGACAACCAGTATGCAGTAAACCAGTAAAACCCGAAGCGGATCACTGTCCCCGCAATGCCGCTGTCTTCAAGTGCTTTGCGGTGGGTCCCGAGGTCCTTCCTTTTAGCGAAACGGCTAAGCATCTCTTCAACCAGGGTAAGTATCTCTGGGCTGTCCGGATAGGCCCTGAGGAAGCAAAGGACTTCATGAAGCCGCAGGACTTCCTTGGCAGTCGATAGCGTGGACTTGCCCAGCGTGAGCAACATCTCAAGTTTACGCTCAGCAACGTCGTCACCGTAGCGGTCCTTTAATGTCTCGAGTTGCTTTAAGATGGTCGACGCTCTCCGGGCCAACCGGACCCCCTCCGTCTACATTGAGCCAATTGTAAGGGAATGAGGGATCAATTTCAAAGGCCTACTTGTAATGCCGATGCCCGCAAGTTGAATTCTGTTCATGCACGGAGTATCATTATTCACGATGCATGTAACCGTGAGTTACATCTGACATATGTCTGGAGGCGCGATAGGTTGCTACACATTTTCGTAGACGCTGATGCTTGTCCCGTGAAACAGGAAATCTTTCGAGTGGCCAAACGCTACAGTCTGAGCGTCACCCTGGTGGCAGCGTCATGGATGCGTATCCCACATGATGAAAGACTGGCTCTTGAGGTTGTGGGAGAAGGCCTGGACGCCGCCGATGACTGGATTGTCGAGCACGCGGAGACGGATGACATCGTGATCACCGGGGACGTACCTCTCGCGGCTCGATCGCTTGAAAAAGGGGCATACGTGCTCGGGCTGAAGGGGAAACCTTTCACAAACGACAACATCGGCCCGGCCCTGGCTACCCGCGACCTGCTCGCCGATCTGCGTGATGCTGGTGAAGTCAAGGGTGGTCCCCCACCCTACGCCAAACGAGACCGTTCCCAATTTCTCCAACAGCTCGATCAAGCAATCAATGCGATTCTTCGCAAGCGAGAATGAACGACAGGTCCGAGAAGAAGGTTCAGGTCGCTGGTTTGTAGCGGGCCCCCGCTACCAACCCACGACCTCCGTAGTAGCGAGGGTTGAATCGCTGGGTATTGAACCCCGGGGTTACTCCAGGCGGAGGATGGCCATGCGGTCGGAGTCGAAGCGTATGGGCGGCTGAAAAGCCGAGGTCGCGTCGAGCCTGCGGTGCCATCTCATGAAGTTAAATCCCCACTTGGGATCATCACCGCTCTCGACACCCATAGCGCTCAGAGGAATCCCGAGTTCGACGATCCAGCGATCCTCAAGCATCTCTGCGGCAACATCAAGCGGCGCATCCCACTGGGGATGAAGTACCCATGTTCCGAAAGGGCATATCTCAATCATCTGATCGAAGACTGTACCGACCGGGTTAGCGTAGACCTGGTAAAAGACCTGTGATCCCCTCACGGGCTCGAACAGTATGCTGAAATTGTCATCGTACCTCAGGTGGCCGTCACGCTCCTCGACACCTGCTGAGACCTCCCCCATCATGTTGTCCATACACTCGATTCCGA
>JALGZP010000057.1 GCA_025774845.1 bacterium | reverse complement strand
GGAAGACGTTCTGGAAATCGGGGTTACTACGCTGAACTTCCAGGCCTCGTTTCCCCTGGTGTTCTCTGAGGGCAGGACACTGGTACTCAACAGCGTCGAATACGGTCGCCTCAATTTTGATTTCCGAAACTGGGACCTCGAGGATGGAGGTGACCCGGATGCGAAAGATGATGCCCACTCGGCCAAGTTCACGTCGGCTCCTGGTGGTTGCCAGCCCCGGGATCGCCTCGGATCTCAATGGCGACTTCTCCAGCGATGAACTCACGTTTGAGGCAGTGCTGGGGTTCATACGGCAGTTCAGCGCGGACCTGTCGCTTGGGTTTGGTGCAGCTTATGTACGCGACTTCGGAGAGCCCCTTCCGTTGCCATTCATATTCTTTGACTGGAAGGTCACACCGAGTATCCAGGCCAAAGGGATAGTACCTCAGAACCTCGAACTGGTTTACGGAGTGAATCCCAAGGTTGATCTGGCTGTAGCTGTTAAAGTCGCGGGTAATCGCTACCACGGCGACCCCGAAACGTGGGACACAGATAACCCCCAGTTGAAGCACACGATAGCCACCGTGGGACCCACAGCGCGGATACACCTGTCAAAATGGATCCACCTCAGCCTCGAGGGAGGCTATGTGTTTGTACATAACTTCGAATTTCTCGAGGGCGACGAAACGGCCAATTCTCTCGATCTGGAGCCGGCGGGATACGTAAGAGCAGGCTTTATGCTGGGAATGTAACGAAAGGAGATTCATCCAATGACGAACTCAAAGCTACTGCTTTTGTTGCTGGCGGGCGTCTGTGCATTCTCACCGCCTGTACTGGCTGAGACAATCACCCAGCAGCAGTTCCTCGATCAACTGAAGCAGACACACCCGCTCTTTGAGCGAGAAGCGCTCACGGCCCGGATCGAACAGGAAGCGAAAGAGAGCTATCTCGGAGCCGAGGACTGGACCGTGTTCTCAACGGTGACCTACAGCCATGAAGAACCGGCGATCGCCATAGCGGGACCCGACCGGACCGATGCGGTTTCCGTAATCGGTGGTGTCGAAAGACTATTCTGGAACACCGGTGGCAGGCTTTCGGCGTCCTACTCTACAAGCTGGTCGGATATAAACATCGACCCCGCATTCGGTTTTCCGGAGTCCTTCTATGGTAATCAGGTATCGTTGGCCTATTCACATCCTCTGCTTAAGAATCGGGGTGGATTCCTGGATCGTCTTGAATATGAGCTCAAGCAATTCGATATCGACTTTTCCGAGGTGGATGCCCTTGAAAATCAGGAGGACTTCCTGGCAGCTTCAGCGGGGAGGTTTCTGGACTGGGTCTTCCTCACGGAACAGAGGAGAATCGTCGCAGAAAGGCTAAAGCTCAGCGAGGAGGAGCTGGCAAGGACCAGGAGAAAGCGGGAAGCCAATCTTGTGGATGAGGTCGATGTCATCCGGGCGGAAGACGCTGTCCGGATCGGCACTCAGACCCAGGTGTTGGTCGAGTCCCAGTGGAAAGCGACCCAGGCGGAATTGGCCGTGCTCCTCCAGGATGATGGGATGTACGGGGCCGGTCCTGAGTTCGATCTCTATGAGATCATAGAACTGCCCGCCTTTGATGACGCCATGAGTGAATGGATGAACACCTCGCGAGTCATCGGGAGTCTTAACATACGTCTTGAACAACTCGCGTTTGCACGCGGGGGCTTTGTGGAGCAAACCCGGCCGGATCTCTGGTTCGTGGCGGAGGTCAACACCAAGAATATCGATGAAGCTGTCGGTGAGTCCTTTGTGATGGATAAGCCCGATGCCGTTGTCAGCCTGCAGTTCAGCCTACCGCTGGGAAACAGGACGGCCAGGTCGGAGGTTTCAAAGACGGACCTTGAGATGGCCCAGCTTGAGGAACAGGTGGATGAGATCGCACTCGGGGTGAAGTCTGCAGCGACCAATCTCTACATACAGATAACCGAGATGGAGAATGTGCTTGAGCTCAATCAGGAGCAGATTGAATCAGCGAAACACAAAACGGAAGAGGAGCTCAATCTTTATAACCAGGGTAGGGGAGAGCTGACATTCGTGATTCAGAGCCGTGACAACGAAGAGAATGCCAAACTCACGTATGCTCTCAATGCTCTTACATATCACAAGCTCTTGATAGAATACCGTTCGCTGCTTGACCAATTGTTGTAGACAGGAGGCCTACCGATGAAATCATTCTTCCGCTTCTTCGCTGAACGTCACATTCTCGCGAGTCTTGTTACGATCATGATCCTGATGCTCGGTATCAACACGCTTATGAAGATCAAGCGTGACACTTACCCCGAGGTGGACTGGGGTATGATGAGCATCACAACTGGTTATCCCGGCGCTTCCCCTGAGGATGTGGAGCTCAATGTTACGAACAAGATCGAGGAAGAGCTCAAAGGTGTAAACGACATTGACAAGATCACTTCCTTTTCGATGGAGAACGTCTCGGTCATCACCGTGATCATCGAGCTGGAGGCAAAGGACCAGGAGAAGGTCAAGTCCGAGATTCGCGAAGCGGTTGCACGTGTCACGGATTTTCCACCCGAGGTCACCGAATCACCGACTGTCCTTGAGCTCAAGCAGTCTGCCCAACCGGTGATTGAGGTCGGACTTTCCGGGGATATTCCCTACCCGGAACTCAGAGAGACTGCGAGGCTGTTTGAGAAGAAGCTCAAGGCCATTCCGGGTGTAGCACGCATGAGTAATCTGGGTTACAGGGCCCGCGAAATCAGGGTGGAAGTCTCGCCAGGGGCGGTGAGGAAGTATCAGATCCCCTTAAGAGAGATCATTGCCGCCGTGCAGGGACGCAATATCCGTGCAACGACGGGTTCGTTTGAATCCTATACGAGTGAGAAGAACCTGGTCACACTGGCCCAGTTCGAAGATCCCCTCGAGGTCGGGGACGTAATAGTCCGCTCCACCTTCGATGGACCTCTGGTCAAGATCAAGGACCTCGCGATAGTAAAGGATGATTTTGAGGATGAGACAATCCTCTCACGGATAGACGGCAGGTCGGCCATTTCCTTCATCGTGCAGAAGAGTGAGAATGCGGATGTAATCCGGACCTGTGATGCGATCAAGGAGCTCGTCAGAAATGAGAACGAGCATATGCCTGATGGTGTCGATATCCTGTATTCAAGCGATATGTCTCGCATCGTACGCAGCAGCTTCAACATCGTCCTCAAGAACGGTCTCATAGGTCTCATCTTCGTGGTGATCCTGCTGGCTATCTTTCTGGATCTTGGCACAGCCTTCTGGGTTGCGATGGGGATTCCTGTGAGCTTCCTTGGCGCGATTTTCATGTTGCCACTGTTTGGCGGGTACCTGGATACGGTCACTCTCACAGGTATGATCCTTGTTATTGGGATTATCGTTGACGACGGGATCATTATAGCTGAGAACATCCATCGACGACGGGAGATGGGACGTCCGCCTCTGGATGCTGCGGTTGAGGGGATTTCAGAGGTCTTCCGACCCGTTGTGACCACGGTATTGACGACATTTCTCGCGTTTGCACCGATGTTCTTTATGACTGGTGTCTTCGGGAAGTACATCTTCGTCATACCGCTGGCAATCAGCCTTGCGCTGTTCATTTCCATGGGGGAAGCGGTCATAGCACTGCCGGCCCATCTTGCACTGCTTGGCCGCGGTAAGACGGGTAAGTCCGTCGGTCACAAGTGGTTTGATTTCCTGAAGGTCCGCTACCGGCGGGTTCTACCCGGAGTCTTGAGGTTCAGGTACATCTTTATCGTCATCTTCGTTGGTGCGCTAGTGGGATCGCTCTGGTATGCGGGCAACTACATGAACTTCATCCTTTTTCCCTCCACCATGGCTGATGAATTCTATGTACTGATCGAGCTTCCGACAGGGACGTCGCTCAGAGCAACCTCCGATAAGGTAGGGGAGATTGAAGAGCTGATAATGGCCCTACCTGATGAGGAGTTGGATTCCTTTGTAACCAGGATCGGCGTCAATGTCCTGATCGATGCTGAGAGTGAGAACTATGCTGCAATGGCGGTGAATCTCACACCGTATTCAGAGCGGGACAGGTCCGCGGATCGGATTGTGGAGGATCTAAGAGAGAAGACCAGCAAACTGGAGGGTTTTGACCAGGTCCTGTATTCCATTGTAAGCGGCGGTCCTCCGGTCGGAAAACCTATCGTCCTGAGAGCCGTGGGCTCTGATGACGCGTTGCGGACAGCGCTTGTGGATTCGGTCGAGGCCGTCCTTGCAGGCATGGCTGGTGTAAAGGACATCAGCCGGGACGATAAGGCGGGGAAGGATCAGGTCGAGATAAAGATCGACTATGACAGGCTTGCCCGGCTTGGACTTACAGTGGCTGACGTAGCCCAGAACGTACGTGTTGCATACGATGGCGAGGTCGTTACGAGTGTGCGGTACGGGGATGAAGATGTTGACTTCCGGGTGATGATTGAAGAGAGGGCTCGTGAGGAGTTGAATTACCTCAACACACTTCTCATCCCGAATCGCCAGAATAGACTCATCCCCTTAAGCGACGTCGCGAGACTCAAGGTTGGACCGGGTCCTTCAGATTATCGCCATTACGACTGCGAGCGGGCAATCATGATTCAGGCCGATGTGGATAAGGACATCATAACGCCGCTTGCGGCAACCAACGCCGTTCTTGCGCACTTCGATCTGGATAGGGACTGGCCCGGTATGCAGTTTGTGATGGGTGGCGAGGCGTTGGAGACCGAGGAGTCTATGGCGAGTCTCTATCGGACGTTACTCATAGCTGTCATTGGGATCTACTTCCTTCTCGTCCTCCTGTTTAACTCCTTCAGCCAACCGATTCTTGTGTTGGTGGCTATTCCCTTCGGCATCGTGGGGGTGATCATTGCGTTCGCGCTTCATGGCGAGCCCTTTGGCTTTGTTGCGATACTGGGGGTGGTCGGTCTTTCGGGAGTTGTCGTGAACGACTCGCTTGTTCTGGTGAATCATATCAATGCACTCAGAAAGCTGGAACCTGCACAGAGTATCAAGGAGATCGTTGCCGACGGGACATCCCACCGCTTAAGAGCCATAGTGATGACGACCTTGACTACGATCGGCGCGCTCCTGCCACTGGCCTACGGTCTTGGCGGGACCGCTCCGTTCTGGGCTCCGATGGCGCTAGCTCTCGGGTGGGGCCTGGTGTTCGCAACGCTGCTGACGCTGGTTCTGGTTCCGTGTTTATATCTTGCCAGTGAAGACATGAGGCGGATCCTCAGGAGGAAGAAGCGGTAGCGGTGACCCGCCCCGGGCTTGACTTTGGGCGAATTCTGTGATTCAATAACGGAAGTGGAGCAACGACCCCAGAGGCGAGTCTCGTGTGTGAAGGCGGGAGGTGTAGCATGTGGAGAATCAAGTACGCAGGCATTCTTGTCACTGTGGTCCTGATTTCGCTTTCCTGTTCCGATAGCAGACCGACCGAGCCCATCGAGGAAGGGTTGTATGATGAGATGCGTGATGTCGAGCGGGTGGGTCCCACCTCGACAGAGCGGAGTATGGCCGACAGGGCTACCCGCGACGGCCTGCTTGAGTGCTTCGCCATCTCCTACACCAACGAAGGAATAGGGCAGTACGGACAGACAATGGATGATGCATTTCTGTTTGAGTTCACACCCGAAGTTGCCGAGAGTCTCGGGCTTCCCCCGGATCAGCCCTGGTGGGGAAAGGCCGAGGATCTGATGTCAACTCAGAATATGTTCAGGGACCGCATGGTGACCGATGTGCAGATGAGCTTGTCCAGAATAACAACCTGGGACGTTTGTTCGGAACCCCATTTCAACGGGGCGGCGTATTGTGCACGGGTCAATCCCGATATCAGGGTCACTGTTGAGTCACCGGGTGGAGACACTTTCACGATGCTGATCAACAACACCTGGCTTGACTTCATAGTTGCTCAGGATCCGGATTATCCGGAGCTCTGGGCTATCGGCAAGATCACGGAAGTACATCAGCCCGGGCGCGAACGGCCTTTGCTTGAAGGAGCAACTCTTGTGGAGTCCGCCACCTGGGGTATGATCAAGGCGATGTTTACAGAGTGATCCATAGTCAGGCTCGGTGAGCCGACGGAACACCTCCTGAAAGATTGCCACGTCACTGCGCTCCTCGCAGTGACATATGCGTGCACCACCCCCTAGATTACCTGTCAATACAGCTTGACTCTACGCCAAGTACCGCTAAAATACTTAAGAAACAGGCAAGATCGCCAAGGAGGCGCTGATGGAAGATGTCAGCAAAGTAACCAGCGAATTCTCGGAGTCTGTCACCGTCGTTACGGTGAAACAGGGTGACAAAGTCAATGCCATGACGGCTGCCTGGGCGATTCCTGTTTCCCACCGGCCGGCCTTGGTTGTCGTGCACATAGCCCCACAGAGATACACCCATGACATGATAATGGAAGCCAAGGAATTCGGTTTGAGTGTGCTTGCTGAGGATCAGATGGCAATCTCGCAGCATGCCGGTACCACCTCCGGCAGGAAGATCGACAAGTTCGAGAAGGGAGTGATGAAACAGAAGCCGTCCAAGGAGATAGCTTCCCCCGTGCTCGAAGGCTGCGCAGCCACCATGGAATGCAAACTCGAAAAAGCGATAGCGATGGGCGATCATACTATATTCGTCGGACGGGTCGTGGCTATGGAGAGAGATCTTAGCAAGAAGCCACTCACTCTGCATCGAGGTACTTATTACGCACTCGGTGAGTCCGTAGGAAAGTACTACTGAGTCTCAGCGCTGACAGTCCGGCCGTGAAGACCCATCACTCAGGTTCTGGTTTTTCTCGCTAATGGGAGGCTTCAAAAAGTGAGAACGATTGCCATTGCGAATCAGAAGGGCGGGTGCGGCAAGACAACAACTGCTATAAATCTGTCTGCGTGCCTGTCGCTCAAGGGTAGGACGGTACTCCTGATCGATCTTGATCCGCAGGCGCATGCCACTACCGGAGTCGGTATCGATGTCGAAGAGATAGAACAAAGCACCTATGATGTTCTCTTCGGTGAGTGTGGTCTAAGCGACATCACGCGAATGGTCCGGACCGGATTTGATATCGCCCCGGCGACCGTGATGCTGAGCGCCTTCGAACAGAAGCTGGCGGGCGAGCCCGGGAGAGAAGACAGGTTGCGCGACGCTCTTCTCGATATCGAGCAGGCCTATGACTACGTAATAGTAGACTGCCCACCGAGTATAGGGCTTCTCACCTTCAATGCGCTCAGAGCATGCAACGAAACGATTATCCCGATTGAGAGCAGTTTCTTCTCGTTGTGGGGAGTCGGCAGGCTTCTCGATATGATCGAGATGATAAGGGAAGAGCTCTCCCACGATGTGAGGATTAAGGCGCTCTGTACGATTCATGACGGCAGGGCACGATTCTCCGCGGAGATCGTGGAGGATGTGAGGAAGCACTTCAAGGACCGGACCTTTGAGACGGTCGTTCGTGTCAACGTGAAGCTGAGGGAGGCGGCCAGCTTCGGTCTGCCGATCACTGAATACGACAGACGCTCAAGGGGATACAGGGAGTACCTCTCGGTGGCACGGGAAGTGATCGCGGAAGAGGATGCAGTGAGGGTGGAAGAAGCTGTTCAGGTTTCCCTTCCTGCACCCGAGAAGGAGACCTATGGTCCGAGACCCGTTCCCGGCGGTGTACTCTTTAAGGTCGACGCGCCGCAGGCGAAGCATGTGGGTGTTACTGGAGACTTCAATTCCTGGCAGGATCCGATCGATCTCAACGATGATGATGAAGACGGCATCTGGATCGCAATCGCCCGGGTGGATCCCGGGACCTACCAGTATAAGTTTGTCGTAGACGGTGAGTGGATAACGGACCCGTCCAACCCTGTTGATATCGATGATACGCACGGTGGGCGTAACTCGGTTATGGTGGTGAAATAAAATGACGGACCGCAAGACGGAGGTACCGGTGCCCGATCGCAGGGCGAAGACCACCAGGCGCAGCCGCAAACTCGGCCGGGGACTCTCACAGGTCTCGCATGTGTTTCTGTCGGGTGCCACACGAGAGAAGGCGGGGAGGAAGAAGGGTGCGGAGGATGCAGTGGACATCAGATTCTGGTTGCCGGATGCCAGGCTTATAAGCGTCACATCAGGAGTGGGTGTGTGCGGGAAGAGTATGATAGCTGCTAACATAGGTTTCGGCCTCTACGAAAGAGGGCGAAAAGTCGCCTTTGTTGATGCGGATTCGGACAGCCGGGGTATTATGGTTATCACGGGCAGCGTGCCGGACAAGACAGGGCAACAGTTGATGACGACCAATGAGGCATTCGGGAGCATGGTGACGGTCGGAAGGGGGGCCGGGCCGGAAGCATCCGCAGAAAAAGAATCGGGCTCCACAGGGGCGGTCGATCATATCGAAGAGGCAGCCAGGCAGGCGCGTACCGTCGTTGTAGATACATCACCGCGTGCGGAATCGAGTTTGGCCGTCTGGCAGCTTGCGCGTCTCGTGCTGGTCATCACGGAACCGGCCACGGAGAGCATGCAGGCCTCGTATGCGACCATAAAGCGCATCCGCTCGGCCCCGACGCGTGCGAGGATCGGGGTGATCGTCAATAAGGCAAAGGATCATGATGAAGCGGAACAGTGTTTCCGGAAGATATCGAACGTCTCGAGACGTTTCTTGAAGTTCAATACCAGGAACTATGGTTTCATTGTCCATAGCGATGATGTGAGAGAGGCTTGTGAGAGGGCGGTACCTCTGAGCCGGGCATTTCCCGGGTCGAGGGCTGCCAGGTGTATCGATTCGATCCTGGCACTGATGGTAATGGATGAGTCGGCAATTGCCAGGAGGAGAAGGGAGGTGAAAGTAGAAGCGTGCGCATTGAACGGAGGACAATAGACAGCGCTAGTGAGCTTACCACGCTGGTCACGGAGGTCCTCGAGGGAGAAATCAAGGGGTTCCGCCTGATTGATCATGTCGATTTTCCCGGTGACGAGATCGAAATCGGCCTGCTTGCGAGTGATGCAGACGGCCGGTTGCTGATCGTTGCTGCCGGAGAACGTTCGGGTGACAGCCTCATCCTCAGCTATGGAAAGCACGTGTCATGGCTCAAGAGCAAGAAAGACGCATTGGCTAAGAAACACCCCGGGTTGGACTGGACGGGTGAGCCCGGGATTGTGCTGTTGTCAGAGAGCTTTAGTCCGCATATCTTGACTCTGATCTCAATGCTCGGGACCGCACCCAGGATGTGTTACGGCATCAAATGTCTGGGCATAGGCACCGAGAAGGGGCTCCTCCTGGAGCCGATCCAGCTTCCCAGGGTTGAACAGGTAAAACAGCCTGTCCCCAGGGAGACCGATCTGCTCTCGAGAGCGGTTTCAAGTGTAGTCGTCATTGCGGATGACTTATCCGTTTCAGCGTCATTCGGCTATGTGAGCGAATCGCTGGACTGGGTGCCGGTTGCTAATGTCAGGAAACGCAGTGGTACCGTCTGGGTGGAATCCGGCCCCGGGAAGTGGACGACCAAGAGAGTGGAGGACGAAGAGTCTCTAGTTGATGCGCTTGGTAAGGTTAAAGCGAGCTACAACGAGGTCCTCAGGACCAAGGGCGAAGCGAAGAACCTGAGCGAATCCGAGTTATCGGATGCCGAGCGTAAGAGTCTGAAGTGGGAATAGCTCTGTGATAAAGAATGCATGATGAGCCAAGAAGGCTGCGACCGCTTGACGGGATAGTCATATTCGGGATATCCCAGGGCATCGCCTTTGTCGCATCGGTAATCCTGATTTTCTTCGCACCGATAAAGGTGAACACGGGTATCGCAGTGTTGTTGTCGGTCTGTGTCGCGGCGGCATCACTGCGGTACACCGGGCGCAGCCCGGTTCGCACCGTTAAGCTAGATCGCTTTCAACCGGACCTGGTTGTCTACTCCATGCTGGCGAGTCTTGCGCTCATCATTCCAACCTTAGGCCTCCAGGCCGTTATCGGCCGCTATGTCACGATCCCGGATGTGGTTCTCGAGTCTCTGGAAGAACTCCTACGGGCCGAGAGCGTACCGGAACTCCTTTTTGTCTGGCTCATAGCCGCACTCGGGGCCGCTGTCAGCGAGGAGTTTCTATTCCGGGGTGTTCTCCAGAACGGTCTATCGGCACGGCTGCGGGGCTGGACATCGGTCCTCATAACTGCAGGCGTTTTTGCCATTCTACATTCGATCTGGCGCTTCCCGCCGGCCTTGATTCTAGGGATGTTTCTCGGTGTGCTCTTCTGGAGGACGGGTTCGCTCTGGCCGCCGATCGCGGCTCACCTGACGACCAACACCACGGTGATAATAACGGTCTACATCGCAGAGGTGTATGGTGAGACGGCTGTTCCGCAGTGGCTTGTTGACGAAGAGCCTGCCCCAGTCTGGATGATAGTACTTTCCCTGATCGCACTCGCGGGTCTTATCGGACTGATATGGAAGAGCTCACCTGCCCGGGAAGAAGACACGGAAGCCGAACCCGTTACGGTTGATATACCATGACATCGAGAGAACGAATACGCACCGTACTCGCGGGCGGGACTCCTGACCGTGTCCCGATTCACGACGGTTACTGGGATGAGGCGCTCGTGAAGTGGCAGGATGAAGGGCTCCCGGCGGAGGCTGCCCGTGACCGGGATTCCGTGGGTGACTTTTTCGGCTGGGAGATAAGGATGATCTCGGTCGATGCCTCTTTCCTGATAGAGGAACGAATCCTTGGTGAGGATGAGAGGTATATCACCAAGGTGACGAAGAATGGAACGGTGCTAAAGGAAATCAAGGGTAAGACATCCACTCCCGGGCTCATCTCCTTTCCCGTAAACAGCATGGATGAGTGGGAGGAACAGAAATGGCGGCTGGCCTCGATCGAAGGCCGGCTTCCTGGGAATCTCGACAGGAGCTACCGTCACTACCGCGACAACGACAGGTTCGTGGTCGTGGTTGTGCATGATCCCATTGAAGCATCATGGTCGAAACTCGGTCCGACCTACATGATGGAGGCAATGAAGCTTGAACCCGAATTGATCCACGACGTCTTCACGACGATAACTGAACTCAACATAGCGGTATGCGAAGACCTGTTTGCGAGGGGTTACGAAGTCGACGGGGCATGGATCTGGGGTGACATCGCCTACTCAAGGGGCACGTTCTTCTCACCGCAGATGTACCGTGAGATGCTCTATCCCTATCACAGACGTCTGATCGGTTTCTTCAAGGAGCGCAATCTCCCCGTGGTCTATCACAGCGACGGGGACATTCGCCGGGTGATACCCCTCTTGATTGAGGCGGGGGTGCGGTGTCTTCAGCCATTGGAGTCCAAGGCAAACATGGACCTCTTCGAGCTCAAGCGGGACTATGGCGGCCAGCTTGTGTTTATGGGCAACGTCGATTACGAGAAGATTGTCAGGGGTAGGGAGGAAGCGGAGGAAGAGATTCGGCTCAAGGTCGGCCGGGGCAAGGAAGGCGGAGGTTATATCTATCACTCCGACCACTCCGTACCACCGACCATAAGTCTTGATGAGTATAAATGGGTGCTGGACCGGGTTAAGCACCACGGGCGCTACTGACAGCCATTGCGTGACCTATGAGGAATGCCGGATGCAAGGCACGCGAAGGCCTGAGGAGCGAAGCCTACGTAGGGGTACGTCGCAGTGACGAGGGACGAGTGTAACGCAGCAGATGGATATTTCTCGCAGGTCAGGGGGTGTATTTTGCAAGGGTCCCGGGCGCTCTAGCTGCAGAAAGCAAGCTCCACGCGGAGTCCGCAATGTGCGATTTCAAGCGACACTACGGTATCACCTTTAGGGGTCTAAAAGACATCTTGACAGCGCCGCGTGGCATGGCTTATGCTCATCTTCCTGCCCGGTAGGTGAACTATGGGAATGTGCTATCGACCCAAACATTTCGTAGTGGTGGTTTTCCTGGCTCTCATGCTTCTGAGCGCCGGGGGAAGTGCCGCTCCTCAGTACCCGAAGACGGTGTGCTTCTTTCCGGGAGATGCACGGATGGAGCATTGCGAGGCGCTGAGTAAGTACGATCTCGTAATCCTCGGTACCAGCGTTCAGGATTACTGGCCGGGACTTCCGGATAGCCTGCGCTCATTGAATCCGGATATAGTCCTTCTGGCGTATTTCCCGTGCTGTTTCGTTTGGGCGCGGTATGAAGCGATGCCTCCTACGCCCGCCGCATATGGTCACAAGATAGCGGAACGTGACTGGTGGCTCTATGACACCAAGGGTAACAGGATCGGCAATGACACAGCGCAGAATCTGTGGTTCGTTAACTTCAGCCCTGCTTGCCCGCTTGATGGCTCAGGCAACACAATTGCCGAATGGCTTGCACACTACATCTCTCAGAATATCATCGCAACGGGTAAGTGGGATGGAGTCTTCATCGACGGTCCCTATGAAAATCCGAATTGGATCAACAACTCGGAACACTTCTTTGAAGACTGGCCTGCCGCCATGGATGCCGACCGTGATGGTAACGCGGACCCTCCCGACAGTGTCCATGCCTGGTGGCGGGGGATGCTGGAATCATTCCTGGTAACGCTCAGGCAAGACATTGGTGACTCCTATGTCCTTGTAGGCAACGGCAGTAACACGATGTCACAGTATCTGCAGGGTGGCACCCTGGAGGCGTTCCCGTACATGCTCAACGGTTGGGAGAACAGCATGTACGGACCCTACGGCTATGACACGATGTCCCGCAACTGGCTGCAGAATCCCCTGAACGCCACTCTGATGCTTTGTTACTACAGAAACGATGAGAACACACAGAGCTCGCCGAAGAGAACGATTTCATATGAGCGATTCCTGCGCTACACACTGACGAGCTCCCTCTTGAGCGACGGTTACTACTATATGGGTGATCCCCATCAGACACTCTGGTGGGAAGACCTTTACGACCTCGACCTGGGAGACCCGACGGGGGATGCATACCTGGATTCGGTCTGGAACAGCGTATACGGCTACTACTGCCCCATATACAGGCGCGAATTCGAAAACGCCACCGTGCTCTGTAACCCTGGCCCCCGCTACGCGATACTGGCCGACGGAACCTGGATAGTTCCTGAGGATGGTCTGATCCAGTCGCACGTAACGCCATGCTGTCTGGGTGTGGAAGTAACCGGACCCAGTTCGGCTCGTTTCTTCAATCGCGGCGGGACCTGCATTGAGTACAATGTGACTGTTGTGAATCCTTCAGATAATGCCGAATACGGGTATATCTGGTCCAGACTGACTGCCGACGGAGACACGGTCTTATCGGGCAACATCCGCCGGTTCCTCATTGGAGCGGGCGATTCGGTTGAGAAATACCAGTTCCTGAGGGTGATGTCGCCCTTACCAAGGGGGACCTACTGTCTTGAGGTCTTCGTTGGTGGACCCACTTATGTTGCAACCGGTCATGACACCATCTATGTAAAGAGAACCATAGACTTCCGCGATAGGCCGCGCAAAGGCAATGATGGCGGAGAGGAGGGTAATCTTGGAGTTCGCCTTCATCCCTCTGTTACACGTGACGGACACACAAGATTGGAGGTGACCGGCAGTTCTGCGAGAGCCAGCGTGTGTACCGTCAAGATCTACGATGTCAGGGGGCGACTGATCAATACCGTTTTTGAGGGTGAACTGGATCAAGGTGCAGGTCTCGACATTGACTTAAATGGCGAAGGGGGTGAATTCATCGCACCCGGAGTTTATTACGTGTCTGCTGAACTGAGAGGCGAGATCCGCACCGGCAAGATTGTCCTCCTCCGCTAATCACAGGGGCTTGTGAAGAGCGTCTCTTCCGTTTTTCTCCTCACGCTCAAGGTGGCTCGAGGGACGCTTTCACCAGCCCCATCTTACTTCCGAAACTAGATTCTTGACTTTCACGGTCCCAAAGTGTTAAAAAGGATCAGGATAGCAGTCGGAGGTGATGTACTACGGAAGACATGTTTGCATACGTAATCATCGTGATCATGGCCCTCTTCCTCCTGACCGGGCTCTGGTACGTGGGTTTACAGCAACTGGTCGCGTGACCTGAAGACGATGGGGACTTGATATGCTGAGGATTCTCGAGATAGTGATCGGAATAGCCCTGATTTACATAAGCCTCGACAGGTTGACCGTCTCCGAGAGGCTGATGTCGGTATTGTACGGCGTTGTGGCCGTGGCCGGTCTGATCCTTGCGGTCCACGGTATCCTGCTCTTCACCGTGCCTGAGTTCTTCAAGCCATCCATTTAAGCCTGAGCGAATTGCCTAAAGGCTTTTCTCACCCTCGCCGAATATACATGTAGAGATAAACAACCGCGATTACCTTGATAAGAAGGGCTATAAGCTCAAGGAGTGCCCGTGGAGGACACCCGCAGGATACTTGTAGTCGATGACCAGGAAAGCATGAGAACCCTGCTGCGGGATATGCTTGAGGTCATCGGACACGAGGTCATGCTTGCCGACGGCGGTGATCAGGCCCTCTCCGCCCTCAAGCATAATGAGTTCGACCTTGTCCTGAGCGACCTCAACATGCCGGGAATGGACGGTACTGCTCTTCTCAAGGCGATCAAGTCCACCTACACCCATCTTCCGGTAGTGATAATCACGGGGTACGGTACGTTTCACACCGAGAAGAGAGTGATGAAGGAGGGTGCAGACGGCTACATCTCCAAGCCGTGCACCCTGGCCAAGATCGAGAGGACCCTCGCCTCAATCATCAGCGCCAAGCAGCGATAGAGCTAAACAGACCCCCCAGAAACGCCGATAGTTTTCATGTGGCCAAAGCGTCAAACAATAAGGAGGTTGTTAAATGGCTGTGTGCCCATATCTGACTGGTCTCTGGACTTTTCGCTGCCTGGCAAGGGATGATTTTGTCATTCCAACGATAACCGAGGAAACACGTTACTGCCTCGGTGAACACCCGGAGCAATGCCCGCACTACCTGAGTGCCAACGGTGAGAATCATCGAAGCGATCTTGTCACACGACGTATACCCTGTGGTGACGTCGGTTGACACCTGTAACCGGGTGTTGACTATAGACTACTACCGCGTGGAGTAAAGAGGTGCTGTTTCAGGGGTTCTCCCCGTAACCCGACGGGCACCTTTCTTGCCTTTAGGCGTGGCGCATGTTGGAAGCGGCACGTCGACCATCACTCTTCTTAATAACTGCACTCTGGCTGGGACTGCTGCTTGGCTGTCGACTCGGCCTCTATCTTCCGGCTGTGGTTCTGATCCTGGCAGGTCTTGCCGTATGTCTTGCGGCTACGCCTCTACGCCTGCGCCCCGTGTTCCTCATCGCCGGTTTTTTCATGCTCGGGCTTCTGCGAAGTCCGGAATCGGAGTGGAATGCCCTGAAGCCACCGGACCCCGGGTCTATCGAGCACAAGTTCCCTGTGATTGCCCGTGTCAAGGCACCGCCCCTCATCGGTGAATGCAGCGATCGTGTCAGGGCGCAGGTGCGCGAAGTGATCGCCGGCTACAACGTGATCGCCGGTGGTCATGTGTTTCTGCGGGGCCTTGAGAATGTTACGAGACCCCGCGGAACCGGGTTCACGGTGATCGGGAGGTTCCGGGCCTCAAGACCGGGGCTTAATCCATATTCCCAGGACAGGCGGACACACAATCTCCGGCAGGGGGTGATCGGGGACATAGATGTGGAGAACGTGGTTGAAGAACCTCAAAAGGACTCCCGGCCGGTCCTCCTCGGTCTCCGCGCAAGTCTCACCAGTCTAATACGTGACTGCTCCCGACCCGAGAGCCGCGGCATGCTTGAAGCTTTGCTTCTGGGGAGACGGGCGAATCTCAGTGCAGGCTTAAAGACCCTGATGATCAAAACAGGGACGTATCATGTGCTGGCAATCTCGGGTTTGCACGTGGGAATCGTGGTGCTCGTTCTCACCTCGTTTTTGAGCGTGCTCAGACTCGGTCGGACGGGCCGGATCCTGGTGGCCCTGGTATGTGTGCTTTGCTACGTGGTTTTCACAGGTGCACGGCCGTCGGCGCAGCGGGCCTGGACATTCTTTATGCTTGTCGGTCTTACGAAGCTCCTCCAGTGGAAAACGGACTACCCGAACTGCGTCTGCGCGGCCGGGACGGTGCTGCTCCTGGTCGCTCCACACCTGGCATGGGATGTGGGGTTTAAGCTCTCGCTCGGCGCCGTATTCGGGATTACGCTATTGGTGCCGCAGCTCGGTTCGGGGATGACCCGGGCGGTTTCGAGATACGACAGAGTCAAGAACTACATCACCCTCGGGCTCGCGGCTTCATTCGCTGCCCAGGTCTTCACGCTTCCGGTAGTGCTCTACCACTTCGGACGCGTTTCACTTATGGGTCCGGTTGCCAATCTCATGTTGCTTCCGCTGGTTACCCTGATCGTGGCAGCGGGTCTTGAGGCGACGATTGTGATGCCGGTGTGCGGCAGGCTGGCTCAGGTCTTCATGCGGGGTGCATCAGGTCTGGTCGCAGTTCTCATCGCCACGGCATCGTTGCTCACCCGTTTTGTGAATCCTCTCATTTATGCCGGGCGGCCCGGTAGCGTAAGGATGCTCATCTATACGGGGGCGCTGGCATACCTGTGTCTGGGTAAGCCCGGTATGGATAGAAGGCTAAAAGTCATCCTGCTCGTCACGCTCTGTATCTTTCTGGCAGTCCCGTTTCCCGGCCGAGGAGATCGCTCTCTTAAGATCGTGTTCTTCTATGTTGGAAACGGCGACGCCAGCCTTATTGAGACGCCCGGGGGAAAGACCATATTGATCGATGCCGGTGCCTGTGGTGAGACCTTTGACGCAGGACTCACCTACCTCGCTCCGTTTCTTGCTATCGAGGGGCGACGGAGGATTGACACGGTTGTGATAACCCATTCCCACAATGACCACTACGGCGGGCTGACATCACTCATGGATGCGGTGGAGATAGGGGAGGTGCTGGTGGGTACGATGAAGGGCGAAGCGTCGTACGAGACCCTGCTTGGGGAAATGACGGAGCGGGACGTCGTTATAGAGTCGATTGGAAGAGGAGATAGCCTTATACACGGCGAAGTCCTCATAGAGGTGCTTCACCCTTCGGGGCACGATACCTGTCGTACTGCGGATGACCCTAATGATCTCTCGGTTGTCATGCGTCTCACATACGGCAACCTGCGCGTTCTCTTTACCGGTGACCTGACCCCGTCGGTCCAGAGGAGATTGGTTGAAGGCGGGTGTGATCTTAAGTGCGACATACTCAAGGTACCTCATCACGGGGCTCCCGACGCCGTCGACAGTGCCTTCGCGGAAGCACTGGGGGCGAAGGTTGCAGTGATCTCGGTAGGCACACGATTTAGCTCGCATCCCTGTCCGCGAACCATAGACCTGCTCGAAAACTCCGGCATGCGTGTCTTCTCGACCGTGACCGATGGAGCTGTTGCGGTCGTAAGTGACGGTGATTCGACCACAGTGAAGTGCCACGTCTCCGGCATCACAGAGGTTCTACACCCAGCATGTCATTGCGAGGAGCGATAGCGACAAAGCAATCCCATGAGATCGCCACGCTTCGCTCACGATGACATAAGAGTCTCGTGATGACATCAGGGTAACGTAGCGGCGGGGTTCCACCTTCGACGATACCCTTCACGTCGGGCACGGAGCCC